>JAHLFR010000042.1 GCA_018883755.1 Candidatus Methanocorpusculum faecipullorum | reverse complement strand
AAGATACAGTTCTCCGCGGAACTCATCCATCCCGCTTGACGGAATCTTTACACCGAGATTTTTCACGTACCGGATCGTCAGATCCGTATCTGCTGCAAAGAGAGCCAGCATCAGCGAGATGAATTTGTTCCGGGTATCCTTCATTAAAACGCCGCAGACGCCGAAGTCAAGAAACACCAGTTCGCCTTTTGGGGATACACGGATATTTCCTGCATGCGGATCACCGTGGTAAAATCCGTTCTGGAAGATTTGGACCATGAATGCTTTCAGGCCCCGGCTTGCAAGTTCTTTCGGGTCCATGCCCATTGCAACGATTGCATCCACGTCGTCACTTCTGACACCAGATACAAACTCCATTGCAAGCAGACACTTTCCGGAGAACTCCCAGTAAATTTTTGGCACTTTAATGCCGGGGATGCCGGATACCCGCATATTCCGTGCAAGCCGCTCGGCATTCATTCCGTCACGGGTAAAGTCCAGTTCCTTTTTAATCTGTACCGAGAAGTCGTCCACCAGGGCAACCGGATTGTAGATTCTGAGATCCGGTCTCCGTTCCTCAATCCGCTCGGCAAGGGATCGGAGGAGAACAATATCCTGTTCGATTCGCTCCTGAATGTTCGGGCGCTGAATCTTTAGGGCAAGCTCGGTTCCGTCCTGCATAACGGCACGGTACACCTGGGAGATGGAGGCTGCGGCAAGCGGTTTGGGATCGAGCGAGGTGAACACATCCCGCCAGTCGGGAATGTACTCATCGAGCGTCGGGATGACTTCATCAAACGGCACGACCCCCACACGGTCCTGGAGTTTGGACAGTTCCTCGATCATCTCCGGCGGAAACAGTTCGGTTCTTGTACTCAGCAGCTGGCCAAACTTTACGAATGTCGGCCCGAGTTCCTCCAGAGCCATTCTGACCCTGGCGTACATCGAGTAGGAACTGAAATCGTCCTGAGCAGCTTTTTTGGTATTGATGAATCCGGGAAATATCTCGTTGAGATAATAAGAGAATCCGTACTTTACCAGTACATCAAAGATCTGTCCATATCTCCGGATGCTTACGCTTGCCATTGTATACGTGTTAGTTAGTTGTTTCAGATGTTAATAGTCTCGGTGCTGGCTATTTCAGCCGAGATACTCACTTTGGATCTTCAGGACCTCGGCACTGTTTTTTGCTGCGGCATACTCGGCAAGCGGCTCTTCATTGAGAGCAAGGAAGTTGAGTCCCCAGTGAAACTTTGCGAGAATCTCTTTTGCCTGATCTTCTTCTCCGAGAATGTACAGTGTTGCGGCAATTGCTTCGACCGAGGTCAGAGTGAAAGGTTTTCCAAAGTTGACCGGATTTGCTGCGACCAGGAACGGCAGTGCCCTTCGTCCTTTCCAGGGTCCGAGGTTTGCGGTGTCAAGCACCTCCCATGAACAGTCAAGGGCGGTTACCGACTGCACCCAGGATCTATCTGCAGGAGAGAGCACGAATCCTGCGGTCGGATCCAGAAGCAGCGTGCTTTTGGGAATCTGCGGGATGCGGTTTACTATTCTCAGCATCCCGAACCGCTCCAGTTTTTTCATGGTGCATTTTTTCGGATCGCAGGTGTTGTCACGGTAGGCGATGAGTGCTATTTTGTCCCGGACCATTGCTGTACTGTTATTTGTACGTGAACGGTTATTCTGATTTCGGGTTCTTTATCTCCTCAAACCTCTAACAGACGTACCAATGTATGTCCTTGTCTCCCCGTGTATTCTGAACGAAAAACTCCGTGCAGAGGGAATTACCACCGATGCCGACCGGGCTGTGTGGGCTGCCGCAGCCGAGCGCTGCCGGCGGTTCGGTATTGAGATGGTGCGGCTACCGTGTCCGGAGACGCTGTATCTTGGAGTTCCCCGAAAACCCGGTTCCTTCCTTGATCGGCTCAATACTCCGGAGTTTGCTACGCTTCTTGATCGTCTTGAGGAAGAGGTTAGGACAGTGATAGCTGAGCGGGGAGAGCCGCCGCTTGCTCTTATCGGGGTAAACTCCTCTCCGACCTGCGGTGTCACAACCACGTATTATGGTGACGAAAAATCCGCAGGGTCCGGTGTGTTTCTCAAACGGTTCTCTGATATTCCGATGATAGATGTCCGGCGTTTTGCGCAGTACCGCATCTATCTTGCAGCCCCGTTGTTCTCCGAGGCGCAGAGGGTTTACAATGCGGGTCTTGCGGATCTTCTTACGTCCCAGTACTATGCGGTCCACCTGCCTCAGAAAGCCGAAGACACCGCAACGTCCCGGAGTGAAAACCGTGAGAGGCTGATCTATCAATGGAATCTTGATGCCCTTCGGAGCAGTGATATTGTTGTTGCAGTGATTGACGGTTCTGATGCCGACTCGGGTACTGCGTGGGAGATGGGGTATGCCACAGCGCTTGGCAAACGGGTGATTGCGATCCGTACGGATTTCCGGCGATACAGTGATAATGAGCTGGTGAATCTCATGCTGGAAATGGATGCAGAAGTTGTGAGCAGCAGTGATGAACTGTTGTCTCTGCTGACCCGCAAATCTCTTTGAAAAATAGTTTGCAGGGATGTGTTGTTACATTGCGGATAGCTGTCGTGCAACCGCCATGTTTCCCGCATCATCGCGTATCTCGTTGGATGGTGTCTCCATTATGAATGCACAGTGGGAAACTTTCGGAAACGTCAGGACATCGCGAATCGTCTCCTCCCCGAGTGTGCCGAGGCCGAGATGCTCGTGGCGGTCGAGGTGTGAACCGATTCCCCCCTTCATGTCGTTGAGATGAATAACCTTCAGCCGTGAGAGATCTCCCGCTTCATCCGCAAACCATCCAAATACTGTTTCAGCCCCGTGCCCTTTGAGATCATACCCGGCTGCTGCCGCATGGCATGTATCAAAACAGAACCCGACCCGCGGCTCACGTCCAAGACCGTCGGCGATTACTCCGACATCCGTGAACGTGCCTCCTACGGTGTTCTTCTCGTTTGCAGTGTTTTCCAGAAGAATCATCGTGTCGCCCGCAGCGTTATCCAGGGCCTGGCCAATTGCGGCAATGACTTTTTCCTGCCCTTTTTTGTGCCCTTCAGCCCCGTGGTGCCCAAGGTGGGTGACAAGGTAGGGAATCTTGAGCTGGCTGCACCGATTCAGTTCGTCTGTCAGTGTTGCTACCGACTTCTCATAGATCTCCGGTTTTTCCGCCGCTGGGTTTGGGAGATAGGGCATGTGGTCCACCACAGGGCCGATGCCAGATGCGGCAAGGGTTTTGACGAACGCGTCTGCTGATGCTGCATCAATCGGTTTTGCCGCCCATACCCGTGGACTGCGGGTAAATATCTGAAATGTGTCACACCCGAGTGCCTGTGCCCGCTCCACGGCATTTGAAAATGCTCCGGCGATCGAAACATGAAATCCGAGCTTAACCATCCAACGATTCCTCCTCTGTTTTTTTCCGCCATGCGACAAGCATCTTATCAACCGCCTCCAGCATCACACGGGGTGATGAACCCCAGTGGACGACCGCACCGAACTTTCCGTTGTAGATACCGATCCCGCTCCGTTCCGCTCGGCAGCATCTGGCAATGAACGGTTCTTCCGCGACCTGCGACAGCGGACAGGTATCCTCGAACACAAAATCATCACCATAACACTCGCCGCAGATGTGGCGGCCGGTCATACAGCAGGCAACATGCTCTCCTCCGTGCAGTGTGTTCCGGTCAAGGGTCTTTGCAAACCCTCCCGCCCGGCAGGGATACACATCCGCCTGAATTTTTCTGATGTCTCTGACGTGATGCTCAAACTGAATATTTTGGGTTCCGAAAAATCCCAGTGCCTCAAGGATCTTCAGATTCTCTGAAAGGTTTGCACGCGGCGGGGTGATGTCATACACATGCACCGTTTCCAGCCCCGAGAGATCGGGGTCCAGAACAAAGGTCTGGTGTTCGTCATTTGCACCGAAGATGGTACACCGTTTTTTTGTGGACAGTGCCTTTTTGATAAGGCCGGTCCGGTCATGCGGGGTAATCGGTCCTTCCCACACGGCAATATCCTCCGGTCCCACGAGACGGCGGACTGATTTTACCTTTCGCATGTAACCGCTCTCTCCTTCATGCTCAACTTCCAGAATCTCAAAACCCTCCGGTGTTGGATGGATCAGATACTTTGTCAGGAAGTACACAGTGTCGCCGTACGGTTTTGTTGCCGCACTCCCGATGTATTTACATTCGGCTGGAAAGATCATGCAGATACTCTATTCTATTGCTATGCTGCAAATTAAATCCGACTATCAGTTTTGGTCCTGGTCAGGAACCATATCACAGCCGGTACAGGCGATGCACATCGTTTTCGCTTCCCGGGTATCGAGCCCGTTTGCCGCAAGTGCAGAACGATGATGTTTGTAGAGATTCATGATACGTTTGAAACCAGGTCGCGGAAGATCTTTTACTTCTCCTCCCGGACAGAGCGGGCGGAGTGTCGGGATGATACCGCGGGCACAGAGATCGCTGACTGCTGCTTTCATCTCCTCATCTGTTTCCCCAAGTCCGATGATGAGATTTGTGAACACGTGGTTTTTCCCAAACAGTTTTACTGCCTCATCCAGTTCTGTGTTGATAATGTCGCGATCCATTCCTGGGCACATCTCCGCAAACAGCTCCGGTGTTGCTGTCTCCAGATTGAACTTCACTTCGGTGGCTCCCGCTTCATGAAGGCGGCGGGCGGTACCGCTGGTTGGATAGATGGAAACACCGATGGGGAGATTGAACTCCCTGAGTGCTTTTAGTACTGCAAGGGCTCGTTCCTCCTCCTCTTCTGTGCTTCCTACGACCCCGCTTGTCAGGGAGATTGCATGAATATCATCCGCATTCTGAACAAGGGAGAGAATCTCATCCACCGATTTTGTCGGGGCAGCATTCGCTGGTACCGGACAGTATTTGCAGTGATATATACAGGACCCGCTGATGGTAATGTATGCCTGACCCGGACAGTGGCTCCCCGGTTTTTCGAGTTTACCAAGGACCTCAATGTACCCGTAGGTCAGCATCACCGTTCCGCCGCCAATGTGGCGGAGGGTAATGGGGGAATCATCTGCCACATTGAGGCGTACGCGGTGTCCTTCGTAGCTGAAAAACACTGATCCGCGTCCACCGGCCCCTGGGCCTGCGGTTGATTTTGATTCGTACTCGGATGCATCAGCTCCGGTGAGCTGTGCAGTGCCGACTTCAAGCAGTTGTGCTTTCAGGGATTCCCACATAACTCCAGTGCCTCGTCAAATCTGGTGTAGAGCGGGATTGCCGCAGCTGCGCCGATGATTCCCGATCCGCCGATGCGGATATCGAGAAGATGTTTGATCGATTCCATTTTTTCCAGCGTTATTTCTCCACGTTTGACCATCCATGCGTACTCTTCCAGTGGTGAGGGATCAAATCCGCGGAAGGCTACCATCCCCGTCTTGGTGGAGAGGGTGTATTTTTCCACAAGTTTTTGGACCTTGTCGATCAACATGTCCGGCTCGGTTGTGGCAAACTCAATTGCCACTGCAACACAGTTTTTGGTCCGCTGTGCAACCGGGAAGAGCTGGGTGATGGTGTGCGAGAGGTAACGGGAGTTGTCATCTTCCACTTCGCGGGCAATGTTGTGTGTCAGTGCCCAGGTCGCTCCAACTTCTGGGGTGTCAGTGTCGTCGATACCGATAATGACCCGTTCCATTCTTCGGAGGTGAAGTGTTGATCCTGCAAGTTTTCCTCCACCGCAGGGTGTGGTCTCGGCCCGGAGGACACCTTTTGCCCCTGCACGACAGATGGATGCTCCAACCCCTCCGCCGCCCATTCCAAGATATGATACTGCGATCTCAGTCTCGGACACTTCTGCTCCGGAGATTCCTGCGGGGAACTTTGATCCTGCAAGCTGGAGTTCCACCGATCCCGGGGTGAGGTGATAGCGGATGGTGGTTCCGACCTTTCGGACACTGGTTACCAAAGGACTTTGTGCGTAATGTTTTGCCACCCACATGCCTCCGCCGATGCAGTCGAAACACTCGATTAACTCGATCTGTTTTCCGTCCTGGGATGCAATTGCGATGATCTCCTGGTAGGGTGCCTGATAGGGATCATGGAGATTCGCCATATAGCCCTGCAACTTCCACACCTCCGTTTGCCCACAGGAGTGCTCCAAGAGCACCGATACGTCCTTTTCCATTTGCCGAGTCCACAAATGGAACTCCGATACGTGCTGCTTCGGTCTCTGCATCTTCTTTTGTCAGCAGTTCTGTTTTGATCCGTTTTGCATAGGGCGAGTCCGGAAGTTTGATTCCGCTCCAGTAACAGATGCCGGTATCAGTACTGGTTGACCGTTCTTCAACGAATGCTCTGACGAACTGAATCAGCTCTTCTTTCTTTTCCGGTTTCACTGCAAATGTGATGACAGATCCCGTACAGTTGGTCGTCTTCTCAGGTGCTTTGGGGTTGAGCTGTATGATTCTCATGCCAAGGAATATTGCCCCGTCAATAGTGCAGGCTTCCCCGCATTTCATGGCGAGTACCCAGGTTGCCCCGCTTTCCTTGGTGTCGGTGTCGTCAATACCGAAGGTGATCTTTTCGTACTTTGGAAGGATAATGGTGCTCCGGCAGATGTGTGCTCCGCCGACATGCAGGTCATCCTCTGAGTTGTACTCAACTCTTATCACGCCGGGGGCCTGTGCCAGACATGCTGCAATGCCGATTCCCGCACCTGCGGCACCTGCCCAGCGGGTTTCCACTTCGTTCCCATTGACGATGACCGCTTCCAGTGCCTGGCCACCTAGTTCTGTATCGGACGGTCCGAACCGGATGGGGTAGGATCCGATCTTTGCTGTCATGGTCATAGTGGTTCCTTCTGTCTTTGCAGAAAGAAGTGCTCCACCCGCACGCCTGCGGTTCATGTGATCCCATTCAATGGGCCCGCGGGCATGACACTGTTCGTGAAGTTCAGCAATTCCTTCCTTTTCATCGGTCATCACCAGCAGGCGATGGCAGAATAACGGTCCGAACCGTTCTTTTACCTGCTCAGGGGTTAAGGTAATCATGGATATCCTGCATACTGTCCGGGTTTGATACCGGAATTTTCGTTAACAGAAATATCGGTGATGAGAGTATAAGAGGTAATCGATACCGAAACAGTTTCGGGTGTGGAGATACACTGTTATAATATATTCATATTCTTATACAAAACCCACTGATAATCTCAGGTTGTGTGGATAACCAAAGATTGTTAATATGTTGATCTATTCAACATTTTTGACCCTGTGAATTCTGTCTCAAATACGCGCGCAAATGAGATTATCTCAAATAATATCCACTTTACATCGAGTATATGGAAATCTGATTACGATCCTTTGTTCTTGTCCATATTAGGTTTCTGGGCATTCTTTCCCTTTCAATTCATTATTATTATATTTACAAAATTATATTGTTAATTTTTTTATGCTAACTATGTCTAAAATACGCCATATTTCGGCTTCCATTTTATTAAGAAACTTTATCTATATTCTCCCACAACCATTTCAGTAATCGATTTCGATCGATATAGGCTGGTGCATATAAGCAATGGCATTTGCAATGCATATCAACATGGAGCGATGTACCGGTTGTAACAATTGTGTGGTCGCCTGCCCGGTAAACGCACTGGAACTTAACACTGTAGATCCTGTCTCCACTGACAAGATCTATGCTGTGATGGACGGCAAGGCTATGATCCTTGACATCAATCACGAGCTGTGTGCCGGTTGCGGTGTGTGCGTCGAAGCATGCCCATACGAAGTTATTCGACTGGTAGGACCGCAGGATGGACCTGTTGCAGCAAAAGCTGCTGATGGAGCCACCCACTAAGTAAGCTTGGAGAACTGAGGATTCATACATGGCAATGAGCACAATGTATCCAAAATACTCCACGAAGATGGAGAAAGACACCGTCATTATGGAGCAGCGTCTCCTGAAGAAGGTGTCTAACCTCGTGTTAAACACGACCAAATGTACCGGATGCGGTATCTGTTCCGAAGTCTGTCCCAAGGAAGCAATTGTCCTTGGTCTTGTCGGTGCTGTCCGCCGCGGTGCCGTCAAAGGCGAAGCCGCGATCTCTGTTGACCCCGCAAAATGTTCATACTGCGGTGTCTGTACGATTCTGTGTCCGTTTGACGCACTTGAGGTCAGAGTTGACGGTGAAGCAAGCCTTCCAATCAAGGAACAGGAAGGTTTCCCCGAGTATGACTTCACCGCTGAGATTGATGAAAACAAATGCGTCCGCTGCACCACCTGCAGTGAAGCCTGTCCCCGCGATGCAATCGTCCGCGATGTCCCTGTTTACGAGGGTGAGGTCGCCGATGGTGCCAAGCGCCAGACTGCTCTTGACGCTGAGACCACGCTGGTTGTCGACAAAGAGAAGTGCAATGTCTGTGGTATCTGTGCCTCGCTCTGTCCTGCTCTGAAGATCAAGCGTATTCCGTTCACTGCTGAGAAAGTCGGCTCTGCCGGTGAGGTCGTCTGGGATGAATCCCTGTGTAACGCCTGTCAGGTCTGTGCATCTGCTTGTCCGGAACACGCCATCACTGTCGAGCGTGTTGTCAAAGAAGGCAGCAAACTTGCCGGTAAAGTCAGTATCGACAAAGACACCTGTGTCACCTGCAGCTGGTGTGAACAGGTCTGTCCCGAAGAAGCCGTCACTATCAAGAAATTCTTCGATGGTGAGATCATCTTCAACGCTGACAAATGCCCTGGCGGCTGTTCCACCTGTGTTGAGATCTGCCCGTGCAATGCAATCTACCTCCCGACCCCTGTCCCCGCTCTTCAGCTGAAGAAGGACAGCATCGAGCCGAAGATTGCAGTCAACAAGGATCTCTGTATCCTGTGCGGTGCCTGTGTCAACGCCTGCCCGTCCGAGGATGTCATCACGATTAAGCGTACCGGCATCCACGTCAAAGGCCCCGAGACCTCTCTCTACAAGAGCATCGCCGCCAAGCTGTGTGTTCCGCGTTCCTCCAAGATTCGGGAAGACACATTTGGCCAGGTCGAGTTAAAACCGCTGGAGTAAAAAAGAATGGCAAGTGCAAAAGCATACAAAGACGCGAGCTTATCCGCCCGCCTTGCAGACCGTTACTATCGGCCTGCGCAGGACTCTGACCCGACGTTTGTCGGTGACGTTGAGCGTATCAGCGGCACGGAAGCACACATCTGCTACCAGTGCGGCACGTGTACCGGCTCCTGTCCGTCTGCTCCCCGCAGCAGCTACCGTATCCGGAACTTCATGCGGCGAACCAACCTCGGCTTAAAGGAAGTCAGCTTAACTGACCCCGACCTTTGGCTGTGCACCACGTGCTACACGTGCAGTGACCGCTGCCCCCGTGACCTTATTCCGACCGACGTCATCATGGCCATGCGTAACATGGCTGCCCAGCGCGGCATCGTCCCGAAGAACTTCCTTGGCACGGTGAACTTCATCTACCAGACCGGTCACGGCGTACCGAACAGCGACGCCAACCGTGCCGCCCGTATCAAGCTCGGCCTCGACCCCGAACCTGAAACAACGAGCAAATACCCTGAATACCTGCCTGCTATCCGTAAGATCCTCGAAGCCTACGGCACCAAACAGCTCGCAGACAAAGTCCTTGCGGAGGGTCAGTAATGTCCAGCGACACACACAAATACGCCTTCTTCCTTGGCTGCATCGCCCCGAACCGGTATCCCGGCATTGAAGCTGCCGCCATCCGTACCGGCAAAAAACTCGGCATCGAGTTAGTCCCCTTAAAAGGCGCCAGCTGCTGTCCCGCTCCCGGTGCCTTCGGCAGTATCGACCTCAACGTCTGGTATGCCATGGCAGCCCGCAACCTCGTCCTCGCCGAACAGATGGGCATGGACATCGCCTTAATCTGCAACGGCTGCTACAAATCCATCTGGGAAGTCAACCACAAATTAAAGCACAACGACGAACTGCGTGCCAGCGTCAACGAAGTCTTAAAAGAAGTTGACATGGAATACAAAGGCACGGTCAACGTCTACCACCTTGCCGAACTGTATTACAACGACGAAGTCTGCGGTCTTGACAAACTGAAAGACAGCGTCAACACCCCGTTAACCGGCGTCAAAGTTGCCTGCCACTACGGCTGTCACCTTCTCAAACCCAGAAAAGACCGTGAGTTCGCCGGCGACGTCATCGGTGACACCGAACACCCGACGTGGTTCGAAGAACTCGTTGAAGCCCTTGGTGCCGAAGCCGTCGAATACCGGAACAAAATGCAGTGCTGCGGTGCCGGCGGAGGTGTCCGCGGTTACGACATCGCTCACGCCCTTGACATCACCAACGAAAAACTGGTCAACATGACCGACGCCGGTGCAGAAGCCATCGTCGACACCTGCCCGTTCTGCCAGCTGCAGTTTGACCGCGGTCAGGCTGAAATCAAAGACAAATTCGGCGTTGAGTGGAACCTTCCGGTCCTTCACTTCTGTGAAATGCTCGGTCTCGCACAGGGCATGAGCCCAGTCGAACTCGGCCTTGACCTGCACCAGATATCCTGCAAACCATTCCTCGACAAAATGAACGGAGGTCAGTAACCATGGTTTATAGTGGAAAGAAAGCATTAGAAGGCGGCGAAGTTCCTGTAGAACCCCGAATTGGTGTCTTCATCTGCCACTGCGGAACGAACATCGCCGGCTCCCTTGACGTCGTTGCCGTCAAAGACTACGCCAAAACCTTACCTCACGTAGTCGTCGCCGAAAACTACGCGTACATGTGTTCTACCCCCGGTCAGAACATGATCCACGACGCCATCGAAAAAGAACACCTTACCGGTGTCGTCGTCGCTGCCTGTACTCCCCGTCTTCACGAACCCACGTTCCGTACCGCCACCGCCAACGGCGGCCTGAACCCGTTCCGTTTCGAGATGGCCAACATCCGTGACCAGGGCTCCTGGGTCCACATGCACGACTGGGAAGGCGGCACCGCCAAAGCCAAAGACGCCGTCCGTATCGCCGTCGCCAAAGCCGCCCTTCTGGAAGACCTGTACCCGATGGCCGTTCCCGTCGAGCACCGTGCCATGGTCGTCGGTGCCGGTGTAGCCGGTATCCAGACCTCCATGGACCTCGCCAAAGCCGGCATTGAAACCTACCTCATCGAGAAAGAACCGACCATCGGCGGTCGTATGTCCCAGCTGGACAAAACGTTCCCGACGCTTGACTGTTCCCAGTGCATTCTGTCTCCGAAGATGGCCGAAGCCGGCCGCATGCCCGGCATCAAACTGTACACCCTCGCTGAAGTCGAAGCCGTTGAAGGTTACATCGGTAACTTTGACGTCACCGTTCGCCGTCACGCCCGCGGTGTCCTGACCCCTGCCGAAGCTGCTGCCAAAGGCATCGTCGGCGGCGGCTGTACCGGCTGCGGTGACTGTGCCCAGGTCTGTCCGGTTGTCAAACCGAACACCTGGGAATTCGGCATGTCCCCGCGCAAGGCAATCTACATCCAGCACGCCCAGGTCGTCCCGCTTATCTACACGATCGACTTCTCCGCCTGTGTCAAATGCGGTCTCTGTGAAACCGCCTGCGGCACCAAGAAAGCCATCGACCTCAACATGGAAGACGAACTCTTCACCGTCAAGGTCGGCACTGTCATCCTTGCCACCGGTTACGAAACCTTCCCGATCGAGGAGAAGAAAGAGTGGGGTTACAAACTCTACGACAACGTCATCACCTCCCTTGAGTTCGAGCGTTTAATCTGCGCATCCGGTCCAACCGTAGGTCACTTAGTCCGTCCTTCCGACGGCGAAACCCCGATGTCCGTTGGTTTCGTCCTTTGTGCAGGTTCCCGTGACAACACCGGCATTGGCAAACCGTACTGTTCCCGGTTCTGCTGCATGTACTCGCTGAAGCACGCCCACCAGGTCATTGAAAAGATCCCCGGCTGTAAAGCCTACATCTTCTACATGGACATCCGCTCCTTCGGCAAAGCCTACGAAGAGTTCTACTACCGTATCCAGCACGAAGGCGCCAAGTTCATCCGCGGCCGTGTCGCCCAGGTTCAGGAACTCCCGAACAAGAACCTCATCGTCGTTGCCGAAGACACCCTTCTTGGCATGCCGGTCGAAATCGAGGTTGAACTGGTCGTTCTCGCCGCTGCTGTCCAGCCGACCGCTGAGACAGAAGTTGTTCGGAGACTGTTTGGTGTCTCCTGCTCTGCCGACAAGTGGCTGCTTGAAGCCCACCCGAAGCTTGACCCGTGCGGTACCACCACTGCCGGTGTATACCTTGCCGGTGTCTGTCAGGGTCCCAAAGACATTCCTGACACCGTCGCCCAGGCCGAAGGTGCTGCCTCCGCTGCCTCCATCCCCATCCACGCAGGTCAGGTCGAACTTGAGCCATACTATGCCCAGTGCGTTGAATCCCTGTGTGCCGGCTGCGGTATGTGTGTCGGTCAGTGTCCCTACTCCGCTCTGTCGATGATCATCAACGACGAAGGCAGAACGGTCATGAGCGTCACTGCTGCCAAGTGTAAAGGCTGCGGTACGTGCGGCGGTTTCTGCCCCGGCGGTGCTATCCGCATGCAGCACTTCACGAGCCCGCAGATTCTTGCCCAGATTGATGCATTCTTCCTGGGAGGTGAACAGTAATGGCTGATGAGTGGAAACCGAAGATTATCGGTATCATCTGCAACTGGTGTTCCTACGCCGGAGCAGACGGTGCGGGTTCCGCCCGTACCCAGTACCCGCCGGACGTCAGAATCGTCCGTGTGATGTGTACCGGACGTATCGACACGCTCTTTGTGCTGAAGGCATTCGCTGACGGAGCAGACGGAGTGCTTGTATCCGGCTGTCACTTCGGTGACTGTCACTACCTTGCAGGAAACTACAAGGCAGCAAAGAGAATGTTCCTCGTAAAGAGCATTATGCAGAACATGGGTCTGGAACACAGAAGATTCCGTATGACCTTTGTTTCTGCATCCGAAGGAGCAAAGTGGGCAGTGGTGATCAACGATGTGATCAACACCGTGAAAGAGATCGGACCAAGCCCGATTGCAGCAGAAAGAAAGAGAAGAGGATTATAAATATGACTACGGGAAATCCCTCCCCTTTAGTCTCCCTTTTCCAGAAGGAAGACTTTGATGACTGGTCTAAACCCCATCTCGTAGGGGATACCACTGAGTATTCTGCACTTCTCGAACTGCAGAAGATGCAGAAAGGCGATCAGAGAAAATATGGTAACGGTATCATTGTCAGTGTTGTCACCTGTACTGAAATCAAGCAGGGTATTGCAATTGAGACCGGTAAAACATCTCCACAGTACTTCAATGCATGTTCAATCATTGAACTCCATGAGGACGATTTCAAGGCTCTTGGCATTAACAAAAACACTAATGTCAGAGTAACCAGTGCAGCTGGCAGTGTTATCTTAAAGGCAGTTGTTACAACCCAGAGTCTGTATCCCGGACTTGCCCACATTCCAATGGGACCTTGGGCAAACATGGTTGTTCCGGCATACACTTACTCCACTGGTGAACCATGTTTCTGTGGTTTCGATTGCCTCATCGAACCGGCACCCGAAGAGAAAATAGAAAATGCAGTAAAACTTCTGCACGAAAAGTGCGGTTTGAAATATGTAGGTGACCCACACTATGACTAAAACAATTAAAAACGTAATCTGTACATTCTGCGGTACTCTTTGCGATGATCTTGAAGTCGACGTCACTGACGACGAAAAGAAGATTGTAACGGTCAGAAATGCTTGTGCAATTGGCGCAGAGAAATATCTCCACGTCAGCAATCCAGGACGTGTTGTTCTTCCACGTATGCGTCAGGCTGACGGTACCTATAAGGATGTTTCCTACGACGAAGCAATTGATTTCGCCGCAAAGACACTCCTGAAAGCAAAGAAACCGTTATTCTACGGATGGTCATCCACCAACTGTGAAGCAATTGCAGCAGGAAATGTTCTTGCAGAGAAGACTGGTGGTGTCATTGATAACTGTGCAACTGTCTGCCACGGCTCCTCCCTCCTTGCAATCCAGGATACGGGTGTCCCGTCCTGTACGTTAGGAGAAGTCAAGAACCGTGCCGATCGTGTTATCTTCTGGGGATGCAACCCGGCACACGCTCACCCGCGGCACATGTCTAGATATTCTATCTTCCCACGTGGTTTCTTCTCTGCAAAGGGACAGAAAGGAAGAAAGATTATCTGTGTTGACTGCCGTGAAACCGACACTGCAAAAGTTGCAGACACCTTTGTCCGCATCAAGCAGAGCTATGACTACGAAATCTTCGATGCACTCAGAACTCTCCTTCGCGGTGAAGATATCCCTGATGAAGTTGGCGGCGTTCCAAAGGAGAAGCTTCAGGAAGTCATCGACATCTGCAAATCAGGACGTTTCGTTACGCTCTTCTTCGGAATGGGTCTGACTCACACTCTTGGAAGAAACCACAACATCGACGCAGGTATCAACTTCATCCGTGACTTAAACGACTACACGAAAGCTGTACTCATTGCAATGCGTGGTCACTACAACGTCACGGGTGCTGGTCAGGTTCTTGGATGGCAGTATGGTTTCCCATTCGCATGTGATCTGTCCAGACTTACTATGGCACGCCACAACCCCGGAGAAACAACCTCTGTCGATCTCTTAGTCCGTAAGGAAGTTGATGCATGTGTCGTCATTGCAAGTGATCTCGCTGCCCACTTCCCGTTCGAAGCAACCCGTACCATGGCACACATCCCGACGATTACCATCGATCCGCACATCAGTATGTCGACTGAACTTTCGGACCTTCATATCCCGGTTGCTATCGTTGGTGTTGAGGTTGGTGGATGCTGCTATCGTATGGACAACGTTCCAATCGAGACTCGTAAGTGTATCGATGCACCTGAAGGAGTCCTGACAGATGAAGAGCTCTTCAACCGCATTAGTGCACGTGTTGATGAGATCCTTGCAGAAAACGGATGTAAAGATGCATCCGAGTACCTTGCAAAGATGGAGGCCTGAAGATGTCTGAGATTATCATTAAGAATGGTCACGTCTTTGATGCTGTTACCGGTCTGAAAGGCGATGTCGCTGATGTTTGTATTAAGGACGGAAAGTTTGTTGACAAAGTCAGCAATGCTGCAACCGTCATTGATGCAACCGGCAAGACTGTCATGGCCGGTGCACTTGATGTGCACACCCACGTTGCAGGTCCAAAGGTGAACCTTGGCCGCTGGTACCGCCCAGAAGACAAGTTCCGCCTTGGTGAGCGCTGCTCGGCAAAGATCAACCCGAAGACCAAGATTGAGGGAGGTTTCTCAATTCCGACAGTCTACAAGACCGGATATGAGTATGCCCGTATGGGATTCGGCTTCCTGATGGAAGCAGCAATGCCGCCTCTCTACTCCCGTCATGTGCACGAGGAGATCCGCGACACTCCGATCGTTGATGAAGCAGCAATGCCGGTGTTTGGTAATAACTGGTTCATGTTCGAGTATCTGAAGAACGGTGAAATCGACAATGCAGCAGCATATGTTGCATGGATGCTTCGCCAGACCAAAGGATATGGTATCAAGTGTGTGAACCCAGGAGGTTCCGAGGCTTGGGCATGGGGTCTGAACTGTATGACCATCAATGACCCAGTCCCGTACTTCGAAATTACCCCGAAAGAGATCATTGCTGGTCTTATTACCACCAATGAAGAGCTGCACCTGCCGCACTCAGTGCACCTGCACTCCAACAACCTGGGTAATCCCGGAAACTATACGACCACCCTTGACTCTCTGAAGATTGCAGAGGACTTCAAACCGAACAATAATCTTGGTCGTAAGACAGTCCTGCACCACACACACATTCAGTTCCACTCTTATGGCGGAACCGGATGGGGTGACTTTGAGTCCAAGTCGAAGGAGGTTATGGACTATGTGAACAGTACTCCTCAGATCTCTGTCGATACTGGTAGCGTTACTCTTGATGAGACCACCACAATGACTGCTGACGGTCCCTTTGAGTATCACCTTGGTGCCTTAAACCACCTCAAGTGGGGTAACGTAGATGTGGAGCTTGAGACATCTTCCGGTGTCGTTCCGTATGTCTACAGCCCGAACGTGAAAGTTTGCGACATTCAGTGGGCTATCGGTCTGGAAATCCCGCTGTTTGCAAAGGATCCGATGCGGACGATGATCACTACTGACCACCCGAATGCAGGACCATTCACCCGCTACCCGCGTATCTACGCATGGCTGATGGACAAGCAGTATCGTGACAATCTCCTGAACAGCTTCAAGTATTCAACAAAGGTTATTGATGCAACTTACCTCGCTGAGATTGATCGTGAGATCAACCTTTATGAGCTGTCTCAGATGACCCGTGCTGGACCTGCACAGGTACTTGGTCTGTCCGGTTCCATGGGCGGTCTTGCACCGGGTATGAAAGCAAACCTTGCTGTTTACAACATCAACCCGGACAATATGCCCAAGGGTGTTGACCTTGAGAATGCGTTTGCAAAGTCTGCATACTTCTTCAAGGATGGTGTGAAGGTTGTTGAAGATGGTGTTGTGCTGGATGCTGACCCGGTTGTCAAGAAGACCTATTGGGTTGATGCAAAAGTGCCAGAGAACAAGCAGGTTATGCACGACATTACTGAGAAGTTCCTGAAGTACTACAGTGTCAACCTTGGCAACTATGAGGTTGTTGATCACTATGCTCCGCACCAGGAGATTATCGAGGTGTAAGAGATGAACACGGTAACTATTAAGTTAAAGAAAGTCCCAGACCTCTACCTTGAGTGTGAGAGTGTTACGCCGGACAAGTTTGCTGGCAAGTCTCTTGAGGAGATTGCAGCACTTCCGTGTTCGGAAGGTAAGCGTAATTACACGCTTGGCGACTGGTTTGAGATCTCCGGTGCAGCCGGGGCGACTGCTGATGAGACAAAGATCGACGTCTATGGTCCTGGAACCTCCAAGTGTAAGTATTTCGGTGCATGGATGACTGCAGGTGAAGTTGTTGTCAACGGAACTGCAGATATGTTCACTGGTGCATGGATGGAAGGTGGAAAGCTCCATGTGAAGGGAGATGTTCGTTCTTTCTCCGGTCTTCAGATGAAGGGCGGAGAAATGCTAGTTGAAGGCAGAGCATGGAACTACCTTGGTGCTGCATACCGTGGTGACTGGCGTGGAATGCAGGGCGGTCTCATTCGTATTAAGGGTGACGCAGGCTCTGATGTCGCTACGTTCATGAACGGTGGAACCATCATTATTGAAGGTAATGCTGATATCCACATTGGTACGCACGCAGAGGGTGGAACAATCATCATTAAGGGCAAAGCTCATCGCCGTGTCGGCGGTCAGATGGTGAAAGGTGAGATTTATGTCTTCCACGGCTGTGATGTGATGATGCCTGGTTTCAAGAAGGTTGAGGAGAGAGAGATTGAGGTTGACGGTGAAACCCACATGTTTAATGTGTTCATCGGCGATCTTGGCGAACGCCACCCGAAGAGCAAAGGTGAGGTTGTTTACGGCCACATCTACACTCTGAAGGAGTAACTCTCCTTTTTCAGTTTTTGTATTCTTGTTTTAAAAACAGATTTTTTGCATCAAGTGCAGAGAAGAATAGGACAGAGATCTGTATGTGGAGATGCCACACTTTCTAACTCTGCCCCATTCTATGTGGTAGTAATAGTTCGGATGTTTCCTCACAGTCAGTTTGGGCTGGTACTGCAGCTGAGACCAAGATCGTCTTGAACGGCGACTGGACTCGTGTAAAGCGTATCGGCCAGCAGATGACTGCTGGTGAGATTGTGATCAACAGCAACGCCGATATGTACACCGGCGGCTGGATGAAGGGCGGCAAGATTACCGTAAACGGTAACGTTGACTCCTTCACTGGTATTGCAATGGCTGGTGGAGAACTTACGGTAAACGGCAGTGCGCAGAATCACGTCGGCTGTGCATGCCGCGGCGACTGGCGCGGTATGACCGGTGGTGTCTTCCGCGTGATCGGCAATGCAGGTAACGATGTAGGTACCTTTATGCGCGGTGGAACCATCATCATCGAGGGCGATGTGTTTATTCACGTTCTGACCCACGGCGAGGGTGGAACCATCATCATCAAAGGAAATGTAGAGGGGCGTGTCGGCGGTCAGGCAGTAAAGGGTGACGTCTATGTTTTCGGCAAGATTGAGTATATGATGCCCGGATACAGATACGTTGACGATGTTGAGGCCGAGGTTGACGGAGAAAAGGCTGTCTTTGCCCACTACATCGGCGATCTTGGTGAGCGCCACCCGACATCAAAAGGCCAGACGGTCTATGTGAACCTCTATCTGAAGAAATAACTTTCTCAGATCAAACATTTTTTGAGAGATTTTTATGACTGATAATGAAAAGCCGGTTTTCTTTAGTACCCATCTCCATGATGATCTTGACCATGCGTTTGATGATCTGCGGAGAATTCATGATGAGATCACTGCTGTTATCCGCAACATGGAGGATGCGGCATCCAAATGTTCTGATCCTGAACGGGAAAAGGAGTTGAGATTCTATGCGGATGCAGCCCTTGGCCCCACTGACGATCTGGAGAAGTGGACCACGACCTATGAGGATGCAGTGAATGAGAAGCTGAAAGGAAATCATCTGGTGTATGAGCGGGATACGTATCAGACGCTGGTGCGGATTCTTCAATGGGATCGTGTTGATGTTCGTCAGCTGGCACGATGGATTCGGGAATTAAAAGAGCTTACATCACACATCGGCCTTGATGTCCCGTATCTTCTGCATGTGAAACAGATTCCAACGGAGCCGATTCCTGAAGATGTAGAGAAATATCCTGTGTTTGTGCTGGACCGTCAGGGTTACTGTCTTTGCGGAATGGATCTTGCCGAGATTCGCTACATCGATGAAGTCCGCGATCTGATGGCAGAAAAATAATTTTTTTGTTTTTACAGCACTACAATCTGTTCTGCGGGGATGTTCTTCTGCAGATTCTTTTTGAGATCTTCCATATCGAGTTCCTGTCCGATCTGTTGAACGATGGGGGTATCAAATCTTGCGTACCGATAGATCCAGTCAATGATACTATCGATCACCTGGACTGCGGCATCTTCAGTGTTGACGGTGATAAGATGCATGCCTACTTTGGGGTGACGTCCGCGTCTGCCGCCAAGGGTAATGCGGTAGGACTGGGGTTGTGACTCAAGAATTCCGTAGATACAGGAGCGGACGCAGGTTCCGCAGTCAAGACATGCGTCATCGTCCATGACGATTTTCCCTTCGCGAACTGTTAGTGCCTCTTCCTGGCAGTACTGTACACATGTCCCACACCCTGTACAGTAGCCTGGCTGGCGGATTGGTGTACAGATACCGGTGATGCCTATTTCATTCAGGGTTTCACTAGTACAGGCATTCGGGCATGCTGATATGGCAATACGGACTTTTCCGGGCATGTCCTTGCCGAAGTATTTGGCATCAATTTTCTTTGCCATGCCGACCGAATCGATGTTGGCAAATTTACAGCGGTGGGTTCCGGGGCAGGCAGTGATGTTTACAACTTCCCCGCGTTCGGCACCAACATCATTTCCTGCGGCAATGAGCTCCTCGTAAAATGATGGGAGCTGGTCCGCAGGGATATGCGGGATCTCGAGTGTCTGCCGGGTGGTGAAGTGAAGTTCGTCTGTTCCGTATTTTTTGGCGAGCTCCGCTGCGGCAATAAGCTGATCAGCTGTTGCGATCCCCGCAGGCATTCGTAACCGGACAGTACAGTGTTCCCCGTCTGCTTCGGTAATTACTCCTCCCATTTCGTATATTTTGGAGTCGGATTTCATCTATTTATATTTGTATGCTGTATTTATTAAGGTGAGTTCTGAGTACTTTTCCCCTAGTATATATTTATCCATAATATGATGGAGACTGGTCCTATATTTTTGATACATGTAACGTGTCAGGGATAATTGTCTGAAAAAAAAGATGGTGAAAGATATTAATTTTGCATACAGTAAGCATTAGTTGGATCCACACCGTCAATGCCAAGCGGTTTCAAACTCTTCACAACTTTTTCGCGGAACTCAGCAAACTCCTCATCAGTAAGTTGTTCTGGGAGCATTTTATCTGATGCGATACTTCTGAAAATCCAGTAGATGATCTTTCCCACGATTTCCACAACATCGTCCTCGGAGCGTGCGATATAGAATGTTCTTCCGATCTTTGGATGACGTCCGCGTCTACCACCAAGTGTAATTAGATAGAGAGGATCCTCGAAATTAATATACTGGAAAGGACATGCGTGAATGCAGAATCCACAGAGCATACAATCTCCCTGATTTAACCGAAGTTTTCCGTTTTCAATCAGGATTGCATGTTCCCGGCAGTAGTATCCGCAGGTTCCGCATCCAGTACAAAGCCCCTCATTACGTACTGGCCGACGGAGTCCGGTAATGCCAATCTCATTTAATCGTTCACTCGTACACCCGTTCGGGCAGCCGGAGATCGCAATGCGAACTTTCACAGGCATCTCCTTTCCGAAATGTTTCTCATCAAGTTTTTTGGCAAGTGAGATGGTGTCGATAACGGAGTACTTACAGTTTGCATTTCCAAGGCATGCAGTGACATTTACGACTTCATTACGTTCTGCACCGATCGGAGTCCCGTTTTTCTCAAGATCCGCAAGGAGATCATCGAGAATTTCAGGGCCTACGTGAAGCAACTCAATTGTTTGTCTTGTTGTTAAGTGAGTGTCCTGAATTCCGTATTTCTTTGCGATCTCGGCAATTCCTGCAAGAGCGTCCACACCAAGCATACCGGCAGGTGTTCTGAGCCGGATAATATAGTGTTCGTTATCCCGTTCTGGGATCACTCCGCCTTTTAGATAGAGGTTCGGATCTGCCATTGTTGTACCTCGATCATTGGAGAGGGGATAATAAAAGAATTGTCTTTGCAGCACCTGTTTCAAACAGTTTGTTCTGGTTGAAAAATAGCAAAGCGAAGATGACTCTCAGAGACTTCTTTTACTGTGCTCTGGCTTCCCTGAGAATAATCTCGGCAACAATTTCAACAACTTCCCCGGTAAGTTCTGCACACTGTTTTTTGTGCTCTGATGAGTCCTCAAGCATATTTTTTGTCAGTATCCTGCAGCAGATTGCTTTGTTTTCTTTCCGGAATCTGTCGTGTAGTTCGCGTGCATATTTCATACACTCTGCGGACTGTACTTTTTCTTCGGGTTTGGTTCTGCCAAAGACAAGTCCAAGAGCCATTACTCCTCCTGCCACTGCCCCGCATGTACATCCACCTCCGCCCATACCTACAGGGAACCCTGAAGCTGTGGCGATGATTGCATCCGGAACTGATGGGCAGAATGTGTCTCTGATTATTTTTACTACTGCTTCCGAGCAATAAAATTGTCCGCTGTTGAAAAGTTCTTCTGCCTGAACTTTTAATTGTGCACTGTCGAGTGTATCTGGGATTGAAAAATAGGAAGGGAGTGTCATGCTCTCTTTGCAGAGACGGTTAACGGGATTGCATTTCTTACCGTAAACAGTGCCATGCACCCATTATATGCTGCTTCCTTGAGGCTTTCGATCTCTTCATCAGTTGCCTGTGCGCTGGTTACATTGAAGGTAACTCTGTATGCACCAACCAGAGGCTGTGTTCCGAGCTGGAACTGTGCGTGGTAATCGAGGTCTGCTTCGATGTCGGTGTGCAGGGCATCGATCTTGATTCCTCTTTTTGCTGCAGCGGTCATGAAAGTTGCTGAAGCACACCCACAGATCCAGAACAGACCATATGCCATTGGGGATGGATAGTTTCCAAGTTTTTCAAAGTTCGGGTGGGTCAACGCGAATCTAACCGGTCCGGCATCAGTTTTTGCATCTGCTGTAAACTGTGGTCCGTTCTCATCGAACTGCCAGGTTCCAGTCATCCTGGTCGTGAACAGCGCTTCATTATCGTCAGCCTTAATTTCGGCTTCGTACTGCTTTACCTGTGCGAGATCAATATTGTTCAACATGTTTCTGTCTCATTTTTGTACGGAAGGTGTTAATGTAATGAGATATGTGTCTTTCTCATCCTGAGTGATTACATCAACAGCATATCCTGATTTTGGAAATGCTCCTTCCACTGTTTTTACCTGTGTTGATGTCCCGAGAAAGCTGAATGCTCCTTTTTCTTTTTTCAGGGCTACTTTCAGCCTCAGCATCAGATAGGTACACGATTCATCACGGAAGTCAGGGATCATCCTAACTCATTTGGTTTCTCAGTTCTTAGTGATAGTGATTTCCCAAAGTCCGTTTTCAATCAGTTTGACACTGCACTTGATGTTTCTGTTTCCACAATATTCGGGAATTGACGCTGTTGCTGCGGGTGCATGGTCACACACAACAACGAGTTCTGCGCCCGATGGGAGTTTTTTCAACTCTTTATCAACTGCCAAAAGACAGAACGGACATACTTTCCCGGTAATATCTAATTTGTTAGTCATGGTTTGTTCACCTCAGAGGCCGATTGCTGTGAAGACTTCAATGATCCAGGGGGAGACGACTGCTGTGAAGATAACTGCTCCAACAAGCATGCCAACTACGAATACCAGGGACTTGATGTTTCCTTCAGAGGTCATGACAAGCTGGCGGAGTGGACATCCTCCGAGAAGCGTTCCAATGAGTCCTATGAAGATACCGCCAATGATCATGAGGATGATTACACCTGCTGCACTAACAGCTGGCGCTCCGCCAATTGCAGTGAGTAACTGTCCATCCTGGATACACCAGGGGAAACTTGGAATTGCCGCGGGGACAAGCAGTGAAAAGATCAAGTAGAAGACAAATGCAGAGATAATGAGTGCTACATATCCTTTCAGAAGACGTGTCTGCCGGAAGAGCAGATAATCACGGATACCTCCAATAGAACAGAATCCGCTTCTCTGACCGAGCCACCCAATTACAAGACCCAGAATAAGAGTTGCGATTGGAACAAGGAGGACTGCGGTTTCTTTGGGAATTAAAAATCCGTCAACCATTATTATGCCTCCATTCTCTTCAGGGCGATCTTAATACCGATGAGGACACCGATAATGATTGCAATAAGTCCAAAGACTGCAACGAGGTCACCGTAGCCGATACGAAGTGCAAGGCGGTATGGGCATGCTCCCATACAGAGGGCAAAGATCATAAAGAGGATACCGCCGATTCCATATGCTACATAACCTTTCGCATCACCTTTCTTGACACGGAACTCTTTGTAGAGAACTGCTGCAGCAACTGCACCAATAAGAACACCGATGATGGTTAAGACAGGCAGTGTTCCTGCAGCAACCGCATTTGCAGAGAATGGTGCAAGGAAAAGGTTGCTTCCGGTGAGAGAGTTGTACACATAGTTGATCAAGTCACGACTGTGACATGCAACACAAAAACCGTAAGCCTGCGGTCCACCTGCGGCAAACAGGAGAGCTTGGATAAGTGCTGCGGCAAAGCCAATCACGGCTCCACCAACGAGCGGCATCTTAAGATAAGAGTCCAGCCCTTTTTTTTCATCAGAACTATTAGCTACCATAGCTGTATTTCCTATTCGAATGGATGCAATATCAATGTTGGTAGAAATGATTTTATAGTTCCATGTCTTTGGACATTTCACTTTGTTATTGTTAATAAAACTATCACAACTAATTTATATTGACTCGCGGTTCTGGCTTTAGCCTGCCTGAAATAAATAGATGGTTAGAGAATACAGTGATTGGATCTGGTATGAGGGATAACGGTATCCTCCACGAGCTTACAGAGTGTCATCCCTGCATCATCCGCAGCTGCAACTGCCGCTGTTGTTATCTCTGCATCTGTTATGAGAAGAGGTATTTTTGCAATAACTGCTTTTCTCACCGTTTCTGCAACAATATTTCCTGAGATAAGTAGGTACGTTTTTTCAAAAATTGTGCTGTGTGCAAGTCCCCATCCTATAATTTGGTCTGCCACATTCTGGGAGGTGAGATCAGTTACTGCAACAAGGAGTCTTCCCTCCTCTGTGAATAATGCACCGCTGTGCCAGCAGGTTTCTGGGAGATGTGCAGCAGACGATTGTATCTGTTCTGCTGATACTGCAAGATCAGAGGTAATGTTTCCAAGTCTGCCTGAGTCAAGGAAAGAGGACGCTCCTCCACATCCTGCAAGAACAGTTTTGCGGGAAAGCAGGATTTCGAATGGATTTGTGGTGACAACACTTGTCTGAGGGCCGTCCGTGTGCATTGAACTGATATCTGCATATGTTTCAATAGCACGTTCTGTGTAGAGCTGCCCAACTACGAGATCTGTCGGATCTTCTGCAGAGGTCATGATGGTCATTGCGGCGCGGCCATTAATGATAATCTGTACTGGAGTTTCGTTTATTGGTTGGTTCATGATTACTTCACCATTCCGGCAATTTCTTCGGTTGTTGCAATAAGCAGGTCAACATCGTCTTCAGTGTTATAGCAGTAGGCACTTGCACGGACGGTTCCTCCGTTCAGGCAGAGGGCGTGCATGAGCGGCTGGCAGCAGTGTTCGCCGGACCGGACCATGATGCCTGCAGCCTCATCAAGGAGGTAGGCAACTTCATGGGGATGTACACCGTCAACGGTAAAAGAGACTGTTCCGATGAGCGGTGCATCTGCCGGTGTATAAACTCGGACACCGGGGATCTCCGCAAGACCCTCTATCATTCGGCGTGCAAGTGCTGCACTGTGGTCTGCAACATTTTTCATACCAAGCCTGGTGAGATACTGCGCAGCCTCGGCTAATCCAATTGCACCAATAACGTTTGGAGTTCCTGCTTCATAACGTCCAGGTCCGTCAACTGTAGCGAAGGTTGTACCTCTGACACTTTGTACCATCCCACCCCCGGCACAAAGTGGTACTGGAACATCGTCTCCAGAAACATCGGGACTGATCCAGAGTCCACCGGTTCCCATGGGCCCGAGCATCTTGTGGCCGGAGAATGAGAAATAGTCGCATCCTATCTTTTCAAGTTCAAGTGGAAGGTGGGGTGCGGTTTGCGCGCCGTCAATGTGGAGCAGTACTTCTTTGTCTTTGCATATGTCTGCAATTTCTTTTACTGGTGCAATGGTGCCAAAGACATTTGAGGCATGGCCAAGGGCGACGAGGCGTGTATTTCTGGTGATACAGGTTTCAATCTCTGCGGGATCGAGGATTCCGGAGACGGTGGTTACAGCATCAATGTCTTCAATGAGACCATCATTTTTTAACCTGTACCACGGAAGCAGATTTGAGTGATGATCCTGAAGAACGGTGACGATCCGATCGGTTTTCTTCCAATGGATCCCTTGTGCAACAATGTTTGCTGATTCAGTAGTATTTTTTGTGAATGAAAGGGTTCCATGTTCACCGCCGAGAAATTTTTTGAGCGTCTCGCGTGCTTCTTGGTATTGGTGAGTTGCCATACGGGAGAGGCGATGAATACCTCGGCCTACATTGGCGCGGTAATTGTACTCTGCCGTTACTTGTGCTTCAATTACCTGACGTGGGGAGAGGGAAGTTGCAGCATTATCGAGGTATATTAGTCTCTCAAGGATAGGGAAGTCGCATCTGATTGTGTCGGGATCAAAGGAAGGCATTAGTAGTGGTGATTTTGGTTTTTCTTCTCTATAAAGGTTACAACTTATCTTATATGTTAGGTAATAATCCCTGAATCTATATTTATTTCTGCCGATATCTCCGAAGTAATGGTTTATATAGAATTATGAGTTAAATATCTCTACAATGACGAAGCACAGTGAATACATGGAGGCATTCTTCGGCGTTGAGCTGTATAAAAAGTTCGAAGATGTTCTTGGGGATTTGGAGAATATTGAGTTGGATCTGAAGGATATTTCCAAAGAGGTTGGGCGTCTTGGAGGAAAGCTGGAAGATGAAGACCGCATTGGTACTGCACGCGAGATGCGGGCTGCAACATATGAGTCGGCACAGCAGGTACGGGACGTGAGAACATTCCTTGATTTCTATTTCACCCAGAGCCAGGAGTTATCGCAGGTGATTCTTGAGCGTGATGCGTACATGCTGCTTTATCAGATCTTTAAGTGGGATATGAATGACGTGCGTGATCTCCGTGGTTGGATTCGTGACTTCAATCATGTGTGTAAAACGATTGGCTACCGTCCCGAGGATCTTCTGAACATGAACCGCCTGACTGCAGTGCCAGTTCCAGAGGATGTTGTCCGTTATCCGGTGTATGCTGTGGATAAACATGGGTATTGTCTGTGCGGTAAGCACTATGATGATATTATGTATATTGATGAGATCCGTGAGGAGATGGAGGAAAAGGCAAAGAGTGCCTGAAACCGAGGATATTTATTTCTGTCAGGTGATATGAGTATATGGCAAAATATCTGTGCATTTTCTGTGCGTATATCTATGATGAGGATCTGGGCGATCCAAAGCATGGGATTCCGGCAGGAACAAAATATGAGGATATTCCGGACAGCTGGAAGTGTCCAACCTGTATGATTCCAAAGAGCAAACCAGGTCTTTTCAGAAAAATCGAGGATTAACTTCTCTTGGTTTTTTCTGGAACATATTCTCTTTTGGTTTAGTTCAATTCGATCTTTTCACGCGGGTCCTGCTTCCTCGACGTTAATTCGCTCACAATTTTCCTTCTTTTGCAAGGATACCTGCCGTTATTACCTGGCCGCAGGAGATGCACCCGTCACCAAACGGGTATCGGGGATTGGTCAAGCAACGCACTCCTGCATCTGCCAGTTCCGCAAGAATTGTCTCGCGGATCGATCGGTTAATGGCAACACCTCCGGATAATGCAGCCGTTGAAATGCCTGTTTTCTCTGCCGATCGGAGTGCGAGTTCTGCGATTCCCTTTGCGAGTGCTGTCTGCATTGTAGCCGCAGTGTAGGGAACCGAAACACCGCGTTTGATCATTGCCCGTCCCTCCCGAAGAATTTCCGAGGTCAGCAGAACATCAGCCCCGTTCCTGCCGGATACAATCCGTACCTCAAGTGGTTGCGGGGTTCCGCGTGCGGCGTATGCCTCAAGAACCATCGACGGCTCACCATCGTAGGTCCGTTCACGACAGATCCCGAGAAGTGCCGCTGCCGCATCCAGTACGCGGCCTGTTGATGTTGTTGCCGGGCAGTTGAACCGCTTTTCTGTCTGCTGTTCAAGTACACGAAGCGATGTATCATCCCATCCGCGTTCCGACAATAGGGATAGTGTTTCTGCATCCGGAAGGATACCATACAGCATTCGCTCCGGGAACTTTGTTGCAAGATCACCGCCCGGCATCAGAACCTGTTCCAGATGTCCTGTTCTCGTATATCCCTCTCCGGGAGATCCCGTTAAAATTTCTCCTCCCCAGATTGTTGCATCATCACCGTAACCCACACCATCGATTGCAATACCAACCACCTCTTCGGTGGTCACCGATGCAATGTGAGCCCTGTGGTGCTGAACCGGACAGAGAACCGCTCCCCACTCCTCTGCGAGGGTGTGGGCAAGCCGGGTACTGAGAAACTGAGGATGCAGATCATGGGCAATAATCCCAGGTTTTGCTCCTGTCAGGGACGTAAGCTTTTCAATTGTCTCTTCCAGATATGCAACAGTAGGTGGATTGCGGATATTTCCGATATGTGGTGATGTCACCACAAACCCTCCCTTATAGATTGTTGCGTTTGCATTTAGTTCCGGTCCGACTCCAAGGATCTGTCTATCTCCCAAATCCATTGCCGTCCGAAGTGGCGCAAGACCCCGTGACAAGCGAATAATGTATCCGTCCCTCACCACAGAATCATCGCACCGGTTTACAATCTCCCGATCATGTGACAGGATATACTCTGCAACATCTCCCATTCGCTCGGAAATGTATGAGGTCTTCGTAATCATCGGCGTCCCTGGTGCGTTTGCACTCGTCATCACCAGCAGCGGGTGCTGCAAATGGGTGAACAACAGATGATGCAGGCCTGTATAGGGGAGCATCACTCCGAGGTTATGTAGCTCTGACAACTCTCTGTGTGCTTCCGGATCAACTTTATCCAGAATCATTATCGGGTGCACGGGCCCGGTCAGCATCTCCCGTTCTGCATCTGTCAGCGGAACTACGTACTCCGCGAGCGACTCCGGCTGCATCATCACTGCAAGTGACTGATGCGGTCTCCCAAGCAGGCGTTTCAGACGACCTGCCTGCTCCTCGATACAGCAGATATGGTATCCTCCAACTCCGCGAACCGCAACAATGTAGCCGGCATCAAGGAGTTCTGCAGTTGTTTTGATAGGATCATCTGTCACAACTGGTTCCCCTGATGAGGTTAAGAGCGAAAGCTTAGGTCCGCAGTCTCTACAAGCAATCGTCTGGGCATGGTGTCTACGATTCTCAGGACTTTGATACTCAGTAAGGCAGTCATTGCAGGGGGAAAACGCCTCCATTGATGTCCGTTCCCGATCGTAGGGTACTGCACGGATAATACTGTACCGTGGTCCGCAGTCTGTACATGACGTTGCCCAGTATCCATAGTACCGGCTTGATGGATCCATAATGTCAGCAAGGCAGGCATCACAGGTTGCAATATCTGCTGGAATGAAACCGGTACGGGCTCCGTCAGCACTGGGGAGAATGAAAAATCCGGATGTATCTACGTCCCCCTCTGACAAAGGTTCGACCGTTACTGAGTCGATAACCGACATCTTCGGACCTTTCGATACCTCCCGGCAGAACTCATCAAACCGATCACCGCAGGCGGTAATCTCCACTTCGCTTCCGTGGTTAATTACTGATCCTGCAATGCCGAGCCGCACAGCTGCTGCATACACAAAGGGGCGGAACCCCACGCCCTGAACAATACCGCGCACGATGATTCTGCCGCAACGCATTTACTCACTCGAAAACCATTATAGAATTACAACCAATATAAGTGTAGGGTTTCTGCACCAGAAACCAGGAAGAAACTATGCCCGACGATCCCTTATCCAATATACTTAGAAGTAAGCGTGAGACCACACGCTTTCAAGTCCTCGTAGAAGTCGCGGAACATCAACCCTCCATCCGCCAGCAGGAGATCGCCGAAAAACTTGGTGTCACCCCTCAGGCTATCTCCGAGTATGTCCGTGACCTTGCCGAAGACGGCTTCATTAGTGCGGAGGGACGCGGTCGTTACTACGTCACACACAAAGGCGTTGAGTGGGTCTTAAACAACGCTGAGGTCCTTGAGGCCTATGCTCGGCATGTCCGCAGGGATATTATTCACCAGGTTGCAACTTGGGCTGCAATTGCCGATTCTGACCTTAAAACGGGGGACTCTGTCGGTGTGTATATGAAAAACGGATGGCTGTATGCAGGCCGTCAGCCGCAGACAGCAATGGGCATGGTAATTGCGGACGCAAATGCAGGGATGGATGTCGGCGTTGCCCGTCTTGCGGGTATCATCGACCACACTGAGGGCAAAGTGGACGTCGCTAAAGTACCGCGGATCGAACGCGGCGGTTCGAAGATGATCTCGCCGGATAAACTTCTTCCTCTGGTGAAAAAAGCAGATATAGTCGGTGCTGTCGGTCTTGAAGCTTACCTTGCACTGAAAAATGCCAAGATCAATCCTGACATGTTTTTTGGTGCACGGGAAGGTGTCATTGAAGCAGCGTTCCACGGGATGCACTGCCTGATCCTTATTGTGGATGAAGAGTTCACAGACTTCCTTAAAAGACTTGAGACCGCAGGTCTCTCCTATACGATACATGAACTGGTGAGTCAATAAGTGGTGACCGTTGTCCAACCCTATAAAAAAGGGTACAAAGTCTATTTTTGTGACGATTCAAAAAATGGAAAAATAAAACACGTCGGAACTGTTGAACTGGAGGAGACCTCTAAGGGTATCCGCCCTTCAGAGTTCTTCGTACGGCGTCCCGGGACATCTCATGCCCAGAAAACTCCGACAAAGGAGCTTATCACAGTCCTTCGTGCAAACGGTATGGTACAGCTGACCGAGACATTGCCGGAGTTTCAGGATTTCCTGCGAAGTATGCAGATCCCCTGGGAAAAGGTGACGCTCTGCCGGACCTGCATGTTTGATGATCGGCTTACGCCGCTGTCGGGGGCAACTCGTATCAAATGCGGTCAGGAGTATGTCTGTCTGGACTGTGCAAAGCGTGAGCTCCGCCGCGAGCTTGCGCACATCAAACGGCTTGGCAAACGGACCCAGAACCACATCGAGGATCTGCTGGAGGAGTACCGCGATCTTGATATGGTACTGGCAATTCTTCAGCCGGAGTCGCTTGACACGAAGAAAACAATGTTCGACCGGCTGGAAGCACACGAACAGACGCCGACGGAACGTATCGAGAACCTTCCGCTGCCGCGTGAGTTTGTGGATATCTGCGGGGTCGAGACCCTTATGCCTGCCCAGCAGCGTGCTGTTGAGGCAGGACTATTGTTTGGAAAGGATCTTTTGGTGGTTGCGGCAACTGCTTCAGGAAAGACGTTCATCGGCGAGATGGCTGGTTTGAAAAATTATCTGGAAAAGCGTGGTCGTATGCTCTTCCTTGTGCCGCTGGTTGCTCTAGCAAACCAGAAGTACGATCGTTTTTCCAGAAAATATGAGAGTGTTGTAACAACCTCGGTAATGACGGGTATCTCCCGCATCAATCTTCCGGAGACAAGGCCTGTCGGTAACCGCGGGGCGGGTGGCGGCATTGTGGTCGGAACGTATGAGGGTGTGGACAATCTTCTCCGCAAAGGGTCCGGTCTTCACAACATCGGTACAATCGTTATCGATGAGGTACAGATGCTCGAGGATCCGGAACGCGGGCATCGTCTTGACGGCCTTATTGCCCGACTGAAGTATGCTGCCCCCAAAGCTCAGTTTCTGTATCTTTCGGCAACGATTGGATCCCCTCATCTGCTTGCGAAAAAGCTTGGAGCCACCCTGGTCTCGTATGCTGATCGGCCGGTCGCTCTTGAACGACATCTCATCTTCACAGAAAAGGATGCGAAGGTTCCCTACATTAAGAAACTCGTGTTTGAGGAGTACAATAAAACTTCATCAAAAGGGTACCGCGGTCAGAGTATCATCTTCACGAATGCCCGTACACGTTGCCATACGATAGCTGATGCCATTGGAAAGCTTGCTGCCCCGTACCATGCCGGTCTTACTTCGCAGGAACGGCGTGCAGTTGAAAAACAGTTCGAGGATGGTAAACTTGCCTGTGTTGTAACAACTGCGGCGCTTGCAGCGGGTGTGGACTTCCCTGCATCACAGGTGATCTTTGACGCACTTGCAATGGGGATCAACTGGCTGACAGTACAGGAGTTCCATCAGATGATGGGCCGTGCAGGTCGTCCTGATTTTCATGATATTGGCCGCGTGGTTGTTCTTGCAGAGCCGGGAGCATCGTATTCACGCGAGACGAAACTGACTGAGGAAGAGGTTGCCATCCGCCTTCTCAAAGGCGACATGGAAGAAGTTGCTCCTGTCTACGACATTGAAGAGACCTCGGAAGAGTTTGCGGCGAACGCGATCGTGTGCCGCGGACGTGAAGCAGATATTGTGAAGGTCGGTGAGAGTATGGTGGGTTGTGGTGAGGATCCGCTGCCGGAACTTTTGCGTCACAAACTCGTCCGGAAGAACGGAGGAGTTCTGGAACTCTCTCCGCTTGGACGTGTGATGGCCGAGCAGTTCATCGGCATGGAGAAACTCCTTGAGATTGATCGGCTCGTTCGGATTATGGATGATCCGCTGGAACTGATCGCAGAGATTGAGTGTGCCGAAGAGGAGCGTGATAAAGAGGCACGACGTGCCGATCGCAGGATGACCGAGAAGAAGGAGTCCGACTGGATGGCTGGAAAGAAAACTTCGTCTGCCCCGTCGTCTGAGAAGAAGATACGCAGTGATGCTCCTCCTGCCTGGGTTGCCGAACGGAAGTCTGCGATCGTTGCGGCGAAACGTGAACATGAGAGTGATCGTAAACTCCGTTCCGGCAAAACTGAACCGGAGCGAAAACTCCGGCGTGAACATGAAGTCGGCACCACCGAGGTAAAAGCACCGCGTCGTGCAAGCAAGGAACTAGAGGATCGGATCGAGCGTAAGAAGCGTGAGGCGGCATCATTTATCCCTGCTCCAAAACGAAAGAAGACTGATGAGTGGGATGCAATTGAAGCAGGTATTGATCAGCGCCGTGCCGGAAAATATGACGATGCACTGAAGATCCTCGGCAGTTACGTTGCGGATCATCCTTCTGACAGTCGTGCACTGACCGAGCTTGGCAAGGTGTATGATCTCCGCGGTGATCGCGATACGGCTTACTCCTGCTATCAGCGTGCAGCAGCGGCAGACACTCGGAACCGCGAGGCGATTGATCGGATGAACGCCTATCTTATTGGAATTACCGTGGACATTGATGCGGACGCTCCTGCCAAACGTCAGCCGACTGGTGTGGTGAAAAAGAAGAAACAGTGAACTCCCCTGATATTTTTTTTATTTTCTATTTTCCGGTCCGCACGGGTCCCGTAAAATGTTTGTCACAATCAAAAAAGATCGGGTGAATGCCCCGATATGCATCAGGAAGCTTCCGCAATGATTGGGATAACCACTTTGCGGTATGCCCCGTCATCACTCTGCTGAATCATTTTTAGTTCATAAATGCCTGGTTGTATCGCCTGAACCGTCCAGGAATAACACTCGCCACCCTTGTACGACGCGCGTTTCTCATCCGTCACTGAAAGTCCCGCGGACTCCAGTGTCCGCCAGGACTGTTTGCTTGGGCTCGTTACGGTTACCGTAAACCTTCGCGCGTCGATTTTTCGGATCGTATATGAGTCCATGTTCTCTTTCTCCGTTCTGGATTGGGTTTTTCTGATAACTCTGCGGTTTCGCAATTGATGATATATTGTTATCCTATATAAATGATGTCGTCAAATTTTGCGCATAATTTTGCAAAGTCCCTATCTGTTTTCCTTGTTATTATGTCGAATTTCTGTTCGACGGTAACTGATGCTGACACAGGAATATGACAGGTTCCCGATGTACTCGTAGTATTTTGTAAAATAACGACGCCGAGGGGGAGATTTGAACTCCCGAGGTGTTACCACCAGAGGCTTTCGAGGCCACCGCCCTTCCGGACTAGACTACCTCGGCACATCCGTTTAGCACTCAAAACAGTATGCGCGACCAGTTCTTCGCCAATGACAGCAAGACATGATCTCTCGCAACACTTTACTGCCTATACACATCGACTTGTGGTCTAAAAAAGATAGTGTTTTTTGGTATTACATCTGGTCGGCGCCTTTGCTGATCATCATGTCATCCACACGGATCAGCAGCATTGCCGTCTCGGATGCGCTCTGGATCGCCTGGCGTTTTACACGCTTCGGCTCCACAACGCCTTCCGACTTCATGTCAACAACCTTTCCGGTAAACACGTTCAGACCTGCATACTTCTCGCCGGTTGCGTGTGCCTGGCGGAGATCAATGACCTTGTCAACTGTATCAAAACCTGAGTTTTCTGCAAGTGTCTTGGGGATGATCTCAAATGCCTTTGCGTATCCCTCGATTGCAAGCTGTACACGGCCGCCCTCGGTTGCTGCGTACTCACGGAGACGCAGGGCGAGTTCTGTCTCAACGGATCCGCCGCCGATCAGGTATGCTCCGTCTTCAACGACATCCTGAACCACACGGGTTGCATCCTCAATTGCACGCTCCAGTTCGTCCACGAGGTGCTGGGAAGATCCGCGCAGAAGAATAGTTACCGCCTGCGGGTTCTTGCATCCGGAGAGCTTGGTCATCTCAATGTCCTCAAGCATCTCAAGGTTTCCTGCGGTTCCGATCACATCGGGGCTGAGATCCTCTGGCTTGTTGACGATCTGTCCGCCGAGTGCCTTTGCAGCATACTTCAGATCCTTCTCCGGCACAAACTCAAGTGCATAGATACCGTTCTCGGCAAGGTAGTACTGCACCGGATCTGCAATTCCCTTCTGGCAGAGGACTACATTGACACCGTTTTCCACAAACTTCTCGGCCATTGCGCGGAGTGTCTCACGCTCTGCAACGGAGAATGCCTCAAGCTGCTCGTGGGAAGTGATCTTGATCTTTGATTTGGTCTGGGTCTTGGTGATCTCAAGCGGGTTTGCAATGAATGCAGCCTTTACGCCCTTAATCTTCTTCGGCATCAGTGCGTCAAGTCTGGTCTTGTCAATTAAGACACCTTTGATCATCTCAGCGTCCATCGTCTCGCTGCGCTTTGTCTTGACAAGAATGTCGTCCTCGTTGACCGTCGTCTTCTTGCCGGAGGTAACCGCAACATTGCTGACCGCCTCCACAACAACATCACAGGCCTTGTCCATAATCATCTCAATGGACTTACCGGTCATTGCTGTCTTTGCAATCTGCTTGAGCATTGCGGTGTCTTTCGGAGTAACTTCGATTGCGAGGGTATCGAGGATCTCAAGTGCCTTCATCATACCAAGGTTGTACCCTTTTGCGATAACTGACGGGTGAACACCTGCGTCGATAAGGTTCTCGGCCTGCTCCATGAAGGATCCTACCATGACAACCGCGGTTGTGGTTCCGTCACCGCACTCGTCATCCTGTGTCTCTGCGACCTCAACAACGAGTTTTGCACCGGGGTGCTGTACGTGAATCTGGTGAAGGATGGTTGCGCCGTCATTGGTGATGACGATGTCATCGCTTCCCTGCGTAACCAGCATCTTATCCATACCGCGGGGGCCAAGAGTGGTCCGAACAGTGTTTCCAAGGACCTTTGCGGCCATGATATTGGAGCGGAGCGCCTCCTGTCCAGGCACGCGCTCAACGTTGTCCCGTAAAATAACGACAGGTTGTCCTGATCTGCTTGACATGAAATCTATTATCTCCTGTACTCGTGTGATAAAAATGGAATTGAACTTCTATATAAAATATATGTATTCGGATCTTCCCTCAGTCGATAAGCCGAATAGAGAACAGCGAGTACACCGGTACTCCGTCGACTTCGGTCATGCCGCGCTTATCGAAGATGACCAGAATTGCGACAGGCGTTGCATTGTGTCTGCGGAGGTATCCGACCAGTTCGGTTAAGGTGTTGCCTGATGTAATGACGTCATCAACGAGAATACAGCGTTTTCCGCTTATCTTGCTGAAGTTTCCGGAGATGCATCCGGTACCGGAGTCTGTGTTGTGTTTGGAGGGATGGTAGACGGAGAGATTGAGTCCCTCTTCTGCGGCAATCAGCGTTGCAAGCGGTACACCGGAGATGGAGATACCAACGATTGCATCCACTTCCTCCTCACCACCAGTCGCAGCCTCAAACCGTGCGGAGAGCATGGATGCAATACCGCCAAGAAGTGTGGCATCCGAGCTGACAACCGTCCAGTCGATGTGCACATCTTTGGGAACGGCCATGTTTGTTTTGCTCTGTGTTAACAGCCAGGTAACCGTGTCCACGGAGAGGCTCAGTTCGTCGGCGATCTGACCTGCGGAGTGACCGTCGGCACGCAGGTCTTTTGCTTTTGCCATAAGCTCTTCAAGGGAAGACATGTGATAAAATATTCGGGTTGCAGGAATTATTACTTTTGGGTTTTCTGGGTTTTGTTCCATCCTGCCTGCCGGAACTGCCCATGTGATCGGATCTGATGCATCTTCTGTCAGATCATTTTCTCTTTTCGGTCCCGCGCTTTACCGGCGGAGATCCGCAAATTGGACATTCCAAATCTTCTGCCGGAATCTCCGCACCACATCCGCTGCAGATTTTTTTCCAGATGCGGCGTGTTGCCTTTTTCTGCATCATGTTCTGTACCGGAATTTTCAGATGGCGGCAGACATTCTGCACTGCAAAATCGTCCGAGACAACCGTTCCGGAAAGACTGAGTCCCAGTGCTATCACTGAGATATCCGTCTCTGAAAGTACCCGTAAATCACCGGACCGCTTTGCGGCATCACGGACATTTGTCACTGCTGCGGGTTCCGGATCAGAGATTACCAGTCCTCTTGACTGCATCACCTCAAACCGCATCTTTGAGGTTACATCCCTGAGCTCTGCAACCACCTCGGGCGTTGTTGCAAACTCTCCGCAAAACGGGTACTCCCCGAAAAAAAAGGATGCATCTAATATATAGCGCATGAAAGTTATCGGCGGACCGCGTTTGCAATGACTTCTGATGCTGAGATTTTGCTGCATGCACGTTCAATGGTGTCAGAGGAAGCAATATCCGCAAGCCCTGCCTGCATCAGCTTTACATAGCCGCCACTTGCAAATACACCGTGAACACCTGCTGCACGAACACTGCTGGCACCCTGGTCCTTTAACATTCCTGCCGCTGTAGCCATGGAACCGCCTGTTGCAATGATGTCATCCACAATAATGCAGTCGCGTCCTTTTGCATCCAGATGTTTTGGCGCCATCTTCACTTCAGATCCGGACAGTCTCGTTTTGTCGAGATGGTCACAGTCCCAGTTGCCAACGGATGCAACACCTTTGGCAAACTCCCATGCTCCGTCATCCGGTGCAAGCACCAGCGGGTTCTCGAGGTTCATCGTCTGGATGTACTTGCCGATCTCCTGCGCGATGGTGAGGTTCTCGGCCGGACATTTGAAGTGGCTGAGTACAGACGGATCGTGAATGTTTACGGTAAAGATCTGATCTGCGCCTTCGGAAAGAGCACGTGCAAGTGCCCGTGCGCTGATTGGCTCTCCCTCGTTGAACCGCTTATCCTGTCTTGCATAGCCCATGTAGGGAAGAACCAGTGTGGTGTTCTTTCCCTCGCAGGCATCCAGCATCAGGATTGCTTGAAGAACCGACTGGGAATCCACCGTACTTGCAACGATAACCATGTCGTCATCGAGGTCCATCACTCGTACATACTGTTCTCCATCGGGGAATGTGTTGTATTTGACCTCAGCAACTCTGCATCCGAGGTGACGGGCCACCCGTGAGGCCAGCAGCTGACTTTTTTCGGTATAGATAACTTTCATCAGTACTCTCCTTCTTCTATCTTTTACTGAAACTACTTAAACCATCATCAAGCACAATATTAACACTCTCGAGTAAGGCGAGTAAGGAAATAACTATGGATGATACAGATACTACGGCAGGACACGCTGGCGGTGCGGATTTGGGGACTGCACCGGTTATCAGCCCTGGAGTACAGGAGCCGGAAACTCCTGCGCGGGAAGAGCCTGCTGTCACGAGGACATACGCATCGGACAGTTTCGATCCGGAGTTCTTCGGCGGCATTCAGTTTAATACAACAGCTGACATTGCGATACCGCCGTCGCTCATTGATCAGGTGATTGGTCAGGAGCACGCGGTTGAGGTTATTAAGAAAGCGGCTACCCAGCGCCGCCATGTGATGATGATCGGCAGTCCCGGTACGGGAAAGTCAATGCTTGCCAAGGCAATGGCTGAGCTCCTGCCCAAAGAGGAGATGCAGGATATTCTCACCTATCCGAATGCCGAGGACAACAACAACCCGATCATTCGTGTGGTTCCGGCAGGACGCGGTAAGGAGATTGTTGCAGCCCACCGTGCAGAGGCACGCAAGCGTGTTTCTTCAAGAAACACGATGCTGATGGTTCTCATCCTGGGTATTCTCCTGTTTGCGTTTTTCAGCGGTCAGATCTTAATGGGTTTGTTTATCGTGATCATTCTCCTGATGGCGTTCCGGACGATGATGCCGCGGGATGAAGCGATGGTTCCGAAACTGATCGTCTCCAACAAACCGGACTCGAAAGCTCCGTTTGTTGATGCAACCGGTTCCCACGCAGGAGCGTTGCTCGGCGATGTCCGCCATGATCCGTTCCAGTCGGGAGGTCTTGAGACTCCGGCACACGATCGTGTTGAGGCAGGTGCTATTCACCGCGCCCACAAAGGTGTGCTGTTCATCGATGAGATCAATACATTGGAGCTTTCCTCACAGCAGAGTCTGCTGACTGCACTGCAGGAGGGTGAGTTCCCGATCACCGGTCAGAGCGACAGATCGTCTGGTGCAATGGTCAGAACGGAGCCCGTTCCCTGCCGGTTCATTATGATTGCGGCAGGAAACCTGGATGCAATGCAGGGTATGCACCCGGCACTTCGCAGCCGTATCCGCGGATATGGTTACGAGGTGTACATGAGCGAGACGATGGATGATACTCCAGAAAACCGTGCACGTCTTGTTCGCTTTGTTGCTCAGGAGGTACAAAACGATGGAAAGATTCCGCACTTCGATCCGTCTGCGGTCTCTGAAATTCTCCGCGAAGCACGCCGCCGGTCCGGCCGCAAGGGCCACCTCACGCTGAAACTCCGTGATCTTGGTGGTCTTGTTCGGGTTGCGGGAGATCTTGCACGTCAGGCTGGGGATCCCGCAACCACGATGAAGCACGTGGTGGATGCAAAACAGATTGCCCGCTCAGTTGAGGATCAGATCTCGGACGAGTACATCAGGAGGACCCGTGATTATGATCTGACGATCGTTTCCGGAACGCTTGTCGGTCGTGTGAACGGTCTTGCGGTTGTTGGAAACGATGCAGGTTCAATCCTCCCGATCACAGCAGAGGTTCAATCCTCCCGATCACAGCAGAGGTTACACCATCGCAGGGAGCAGGTACTGTTATTGCGACCGGTCTTCTGAAGGAGATTGCACAGGAGTCCATTAAGAATGTCAGTGCTTTGATCAAGAAGTTCTCCGGAACCGATATTCGCAAGGTGGATATTCACGTGCAGTTCATCGGAACCTACAATGGTGTTGAAGGAGACTCCGCATCGGTCACGGTGGCAACTGCGGTAATCAGTGCTCTTGAGAATATTCCTGTCCGCCAGGACGTGGCGATGACGGGTTCGCTTTCTGTTCGTGGCGATGTGCTTCCGATCGGAGGTGTAACCTATAAGATTGAGGCTGCAGCAAAAGCCGGTATCCACACAGTCATTATCCCGCAGTCAAATCTGGATGATGTGCTGATTGAGGAGCGGTACAAAGAGATGGTTACGATCATTCCGGTTACGAGAATCGAGGAGGTTCTCGAGTACGCGCTTGTTCCGCAGGAC
>JAHLFR010000041.1 GCA_018883755.1 Candidatus Methanocorpusculum faecipullorum | reverse complement strand
ATGGATGACAAAGAATAAGCAGGACCGCCATACACGGAACGGATCGTCTGAACGATCGTATCCCCCTCCCGCCTGACCGAAACAAGACCTACAGCCGCATTGGTGAGATCCGGTTCGGAAACAGGCATCCCAATTTTACTGCGTTCCAAAAGAAGCATACCATCCCGTGTAACAGACAGGGCAGCACCCCCTGCTTTTCGGTGATGGAACTCGCAGAACCCTGCACATCCGCTGCTCAGGCACTCATGAAAAATTTCAACATCATCTCCGTCCACCGTTGTAAAAATCCGGCGGCAGGTGGTGGACGGCATTGCACTTCGTGATGCGTACCGAGCGGGGCTTCTCCCGTGCTTCTCTTCCTTGGTAAAAATGCAGCCTTCCCGCAGAAGCCGGTTGATCCAGTCCTGCGCGGTTGAGCGGGGGACAGAAGCAGCCTCCGCAAGTTCAGCAGTGGTGAAATGACCAGCTTCAAACGTCATCTGACGCATTGCCTGCAGAAACTGACCGCGCCGCGCAACCATTCCTCCGGGAACGGCTGCATCTGTCTTTGCGTCTGGCGAACTCTTTTTCAGAGGTTTATGCTCCACCATAGCGCTCCTTGACCGCAAGCAGATCTGCAAGAACAGCACTTGCAGTCTCAACAGATCCCGCTCCTCTTCCAATGAACGTAATGGGACCGGCAAGTTCAGTCTCCACCGTCACCGAGTTCAAAGTACCCTCCACTACCAGTGGATGATCCTTGGGGATCAGCCTGGGTGATACTTCAAGCAGTCGTTTATCTGGATGAATGGAGGCAATCAGCCGAATGGTATGACCGGTCGTACCTGCCATGCGCAATGCATCGGGTGTGAGCCTGTCAATACCGATCCGGATCACGTCATCCAGCGTAACACCCATGTTGAATACAGCATTTGCCAGAATCACCAGTTTGATTGCAGCATCCGTTCCGTTCACATCGTACGTGGGGTCGGCCTCAGCATAACCGAGATCGCGCGCCTCATCAAGTGCCTGGGAATAAGTAAGACCCTCTTCTTCCATTCTTGTAAGAACGTAATTGCAGGTACCGTTTAAGATGCCGAACAGCTGATGGACTTTGTTTCCTGCAAGACCGTGTGTGAGACCGTTGATAATGGGAACTGCCCCTGCAACGGTTCCCTCAAAAAGAAATGCCACATTATGTTCTGCCGCAAGCCGGGAAAGCTCCGGGTAAGCGATAGAGACCGGCCCTTTATTTGAGGTTACAACATGTTTCCCCCGTTGTAGTGCAGCACGGATATTGGACAGGGCCGGCTCACCGGTCTGTGCATTGGTTGGCGTAACCTCAACAAGAATATCATACTCAGCCTCTTTAACAATCCGGTCTGCGGTCCATGCAGCATCCCCGCATTTGCCGGTCGCAGCTTTGCGGGAAAACACATCATCCATATTAAGGGATGTCCCCTGCTCAGCAACAACACCGCTTTTTGAGTCGGCTGCAGCAGTTATCACAAATCCGTAGGATGGGTTTGAAAGAACCTGGGCAACACCTCTGCCAACTGACCCAAGGCCAAGAAGAGCAACTTTCATGGGGGTCATGGCTCATCCTCCATCTCATCAACAATCAAAAGATGTTTTTCTTCAGCAATCTTCATCAGAATCTCAAACGCCTGCTCCATCTCGGCAGCACCCGCAGCTTTGATCGTAAGTTTTGCTGTGGACGGCTGGGTTATGTGCGGCATAATGATGTGAAGCTCGGTCACTTCAGCGATATTTGCCTTATCGATACGGTTAACAGTGTCCGTCAGATCTGTATGCAGAATATGACCAATTAAAATAAACGTCTTCGTACAGGTCAGATGCTCTGTTCCAATACGGATGATCTCAATGCCATTTTCAGTGAGCGCCGTCTTCAACTGATCGAGACGGCTTTGGGGGAGTGAGACTACAATGTCCACGATCAGGGTTCCGTTGCTCGCTTCTGCACCGCGCTGGTGCATAATAGAGATAATATTCGCACCGCTGTCGGAAACCGGCTTAATTGCCGCAAGGAGCTGACCCGGTTTGTCATTGAGTTCAAGTCGTAGTGATATCTGCACCGTATCTAATCCCAATAATAATCCGTCACCCATCCATTTTAATGTGGGGTTTGTCAGCGGAGATGAACCACAACTCCAAAATCAGATGCTAAGTGGACAACTGTTTTCCCAGTGATATAAGATGGTTAGAAGACAGTATGGTTTTGGAAAAACCAGTATCCCAAAATAACCTGCACGATACTGGATTACACCGCTCAAAAATATCAGAGAAGAAGAGTAGCTGCTGTCGTACAGATCCAGTAAACGACCATGGCAAACAAACCACCGGAAAGTGTTGCAAGCAGGTTTGTTCCCGAATTACCGATAACACCTTTGTTTTCAATCAGGGCACCGATCAAACTATCCATATTGGTACCGAAAACTCCGGCAGCTATACCTATCAGACACACATACCAGGGGGCAACTTCCAGCAGGAATGCAATGCCACAGATAATGAGTGCACCAAACAGACAGGCAAGCTCACCGAGAACCGTTACCCCTCCATTCGTCCCGGCAGGTACTGGCCGCAGGGTTGTGATCAGATACGGAGTCCCTCCTGTAACACCGATCTCACTGGCAAGGGTATCAGCAGTTGCGGTTGCAATACATCCAAGAAAGAGTGCCGTAAATATCTCATTTCCGGTGAGGCCGAAGAGAATTGCACCGGCAACGCCCACAAGCGCATTGGCAAATGCGTTCATGTAACCACGGCGACCACTTTTCTCCTGCTCAACGCCGAGGAAGACCTTTTCCGCATACCGGTATTTGGTAAAGAAGGATCCCAGAATGAAAAAACTGATAACCACAAGGAACCAGGGCACACCTGCAAACGTAATCAAGATAATGCCAAACAGAACCGCTGCAAAAACGCCGCTTGCATCAACTGTTTTTGCCCGGTAGGCAAAGTAGGCAAACCCTGCACAGACAACAACGGCTAGAGCAAGCATCGTTGCATCATACGTGAACTCCAGATCAAAGAACAGGGTGATGGTCATTGCCACACCTAAAAGCCCGATCATCCCTGCATCCTCGCGATCGACAAGGATGCTACGCAACATGAGCAGTACAACAACGGCAATGATCGCAACCAGGCTATCTATCTCCATACAGCGGAACATGGTTGCAACAATACCAAGAACCGCACCTATGGCAAACGCCAGTGTTTCCGGCGAGTAGTCCCGCAGCACGCGGGCAAGATATTCTCCCCACACCATCATCATTAGAGGACCAAGGAAGGCAATGACAGGGATGAAACCAATACCATACAGCAGGGCAAGAATTGCAACAGAAATTGCAAGATAATGGGTTTTGTGAATGGTATAGAGAATAATGGACAGAAGGATGACCACTATTCCAACGATATAGGGGTTGATAACCGGCGCTATGAGCATCAGCAGTGTTACCACAAGCGGCATTGCGACCAAGCGCGGTTTGAACTCCATTGAGTGTACATGTTAGAGTACACTCTGCAATAAGGATGTTCGTCGAATAGACTTTACATCCACCAAGAAGGTTTACAAAAATCAGAAGATACCAAAAATAATCGGATGTTAAAGAGAGACCTTAAATCTCTTTTAACCGGTATTCCGCTCGGCCAAGCCCCATCTCTTCCGCATACGTGAACTGGAGCTCTGGCTGTGTTCCTGGCCATACACGTGTGAACTTCTCCTCACCTTCTCGATGGTGATCAGGCAGAAGACTTCCAAAAACACCTTCAGCATTGTTGACCAGATCATAACAGGCCTTATCCAGTGCAACCGGATCGCGGGATGCAAGAATGCCGATATCCGGCACGAACGGAATATCATTCCATGGTGTACAGTCACAGTGCGGAGTAATGTTTGTCAGGAAGTTAATGTAGAATGCCTTTCCAGTCTTATTTGCAACAGCTCCTGTAGCGTACTCAATCATCCTTTCCACAAACACGACCCCATCATCCTTCCAGTCAATGTCAATTGCATGTTTCGGACAGGTGTTCATGCACATCAAGCAGCCGATACAGTGTTCAAGATCGATAACAATCTCTTTTCCACCGAGACTAATACAAAACTCAGGGCATGCATTAATACAAGCCCCACAGGTGATACAGGAGTCTTTCTTGAGGAACGGACGAGTTGTATGCTGTTCACGTTTCCCCTCACTTGAAGCACAACCCATTCCAAGATTTTTGAGAGCTCCACCAAATCCTGCAACCTCATGACCTTTAAAGTGGGAAACCACAACCATGCTGTCAGCGGCAACAATATCTGCTGCAATTTTCACAGAATCGAAGTGTTTTCCATACACCTCAACATCTCTGGAATTTGTTCCTTTGAGACCGTCGGCAATAATTACCGGACACTCTGTCACTGGAAAACAGAATCCATGAGAAAGTGCAGTCATAATGTGATCTACCGCATTTCTGCGTCCCCCCAGATACAGAGTGTTTGTGTCGGTCAGAAACGGTTTTGCTCCGATCTCTTTTACCCTGTGAATAACACCTGCAACATGCAGGGCATTAACGAATGCATCGTTTCCACGCTCACCAAAGTGCACTTTGATTGCGGTAAGATCTCCCTCTGAAACCATAGTCTCAAGACCTGCTGCGGTACAGAGAGCCTGAATTTTACTTTCGGTGTTGCGCTTAGCAGAAAGTGCGCCTGCCCTGGCAATGTAGACATCCTCCATATAATAATCTCATTCGTCAGGATTGCTATTTCTAATATTGGGTTTTGAAAAACCCTGACAATAGGTTCGCAAAAGAGGAGACCAACACCTGAATCTTTGAGAAGGATTATTCCAATTTCTGGGTTACTATATATCCTCAGCCCTCCTATATTATTGAGAATGGAGGATACGAAGACATTCGCAGAGTTCGCAATTTCTGAAGAGCTTCTTCGGGCAATTGAGGACATGGGATTTGAGGAGCCGACACCTATCCAGACAATGGCGATTCCGCAGATCCTTGAGGGGCACGATGTGACAGGGCAGGCTCAGACGGGTACGGGGAAAACGGCGGCGTTCGGGATTCCAATTATCGAGGGGCTTGATCCAAATAACAAAGCGGTGCAGGCGTTAGTGCTCTCACCAACCAGGGAACTTGCAATACAGACGGCCGAGGAGTTTTCCCGGCTGATGAAATACAAACAGGGACTGAGTGTGGTTCCCATCTATGGCGGACAACCGATCGAGCGCCAGCTGAAGGTGCTTCGCGGTTCTGTTCAGGTGGTAATCGGAACACCCGGAAGGGTTATTGATCACCTTGAACGCGGCACACTGAATCTTGATTCGGTCCGGATGTTCGTGCTTGATGAAGCAGATCAGATGCTGGACATGGGTTTCCGCGAGGATATCGAGAATATTTTCCAGCACACTCCAGAAGATCGTCAGACGATTCTGTTTTCAGCAACAATGCCTGCGCCGATTCTGGACATTACGCGCAGATTCCAGCATGATCCACAGTTTGTGAAGATTACACGCCGCGAACTGACGGTGCCGCAGATTGAGCAGACCTACATTGAGGTCCGCGAACGTGATAAGCTTGAGGCACTTTGCCGGTTGCTGGATATGAACAACCCGGAGCTGGCACTGGTCTTCTGTAATACAAAACGAACGGTTGACGATCTGATGGCACGCCTGTCTGCGCGCGGATATTTCGTGGAAGCACTGCATGGTGATATGAAACAGATGCAGCGCGATCGGGTGATGGCGCGTTTCCGCGGTGGGTCTATTGATGTGTTGATTGCGACGGACGTTGCAGCCCGCGGCATCGATGTTGATGACGTTGATATGGTGTTCAACTACGACGTTCCGCAGGATGTTGAGTACTATGTGCACAGAATCGGCAGAACAGGACGTGCAGGCAGAACCGGAAAATCGGTGACATTTGTTGCACCGCGCGAGATCTACAAACTCCGCGATATTCAGCGGTATGCAAAGATCAAGATTGCAAAAACGCCCCTGCCGTCACTGGATGATGTTGCAGAGATGAAGATGCAGATGTTCCTTGACAAAGTCCGTGCAGTGATGACTGCAGGAAACCTTGAGAAGTATCTGCCAATGGTTGAGCAGCTGCTTGAGACTGAGGACGATTCTGAGATCACCAGCATCGAGGTTGCAGCAGCACTTCTGAAGATGCATCTTGATACCGGCAAAAACGGTTCGGCAGAGAGTAGTGAGACCTCTTCCAGTACGCCGCAGGCAGAACCTGGTTCCTTTGAAAATACAGGTGCTGAGCCAGGCATGGTCAGGTTCAGAATTACGCTTGGAAAAAACCAGCAGATCCGCCCAAAGGACATTGTAGGTGCATTTGCGGGGGAGTGCAATATCCCTGGAAGCTGTATCGGACGAATCGATCTGTACGGCAATTACTCGTTTGTCGAGGTTCCCCTGGAACATGCAGCAGTTGTCCTTGAGACCATGGGTCAGAAAACAATCCGCGGTCAGGAGCTGGAGATTCAGACTGCAACACCAAGAGCTGAACGTGAAGAAGAGGAACGCGAACGTTCATTCCGCGGAAACGATCGGTCCGGGGATCGTAAATCATATGGCAGCAGCCGCAGAGGATACACCGGCCGTAGTGGATTCCGGTCAGGGGATCGCTGGAGTGCAGACCGCAGGAGTTTTGACAGGAAAAGCCAGCGGACCGAGAGCCACGGATTCTACGGCGAAGACTAACTATATTTTTAAAAACTATTTTTTTAATCCGAGAACCGGAAGCAAAAAAAGTATTTGATTAGTAATTCGGCAGATACCGTTTGATCTCCCAGTCAGTAATGGCCCGGGAGTAGTCTGCCCACTCAAGTTCACCGATACGGTTGATCTGGGCGACGACATGCTCACCCAGGACATTACAGAGAAGTTCATCCTGCATCAAAGCATTGTTTGCTTCCTGCAGATTCCACGGGAGGCAGCGAATACCCTGGGCTGCACGCTCAGTCGGGGTCATGCGGAAGATATTCTTATCGATACTTTCCGGAGGTTCAATCTTGTTGATGACACCGTCCATTCCTGCAGCAAGCATCACGGCAAAGGTGAGGTACGGGTTACAGGTAGGATCAGGACTGCGTAGCTCGGCACGGGTACTTTTTCCGCGTGAGGACGGTACGCGAATAAGTGCAGAGCGGTTTAAGGCAGACCAGCCAACATAAACCGGTGCTTCATAACCTGGGATCAGGCGTTTGTAGGAGTTGACCGTCGGGTTTGCTATACGGGTAATCCCGTCGATGTGTTTCAGGAGACCTGCGATAAAGTAACGCGCAGTGTCGGAGAGCTGGTGATCGCCTTCTGGTTCGAAGAATGCATTCTTTCCATCCTTCATCAATGAGCAGTTGACGTGCATACCGGAACCGTTGATGCCGAAGATGGGTTTGGGCATGAAGGTTGCATGCAGACCACGCTTTAGGGCAAGGGTTTTGGCAGCAAACTTGAAGGTCACAACTTTATCAGCCATGCCGAGAGCATCACCGTAGGTAAAGTCGATCTCGTGCTGGCTTGGAGCGACTTCATGATGCGATGCTTCGATGTTAAACCCCATCTCCGACAACGAGATGACCAAATCACGCCGGACATCTTCTCCAGGATCAGTCGGTGTCTGATCAAAGTAACCGCTGTGATCCTGAAGGTTAACGGATGCATGACCATCTACCAGACGGAAGAGGAAAAACTCCATCTCCGGCCCCACATTAAAGGTGTACCCGGACTCTGCCGCCTTGTTGATCTGAGTACGCAGAATGTAGCGCGGATCACCGGCAAATGGCTCGCCGCGTGTGGTGTACACATCGCAGATAAACCGTGCAGCCCGGAACTTTTCATCGGACCATGGAATGATCTGGTATGTTGCCGGATCGGGGCGGAGCAGCATATCCGACTCCTCAAGTCTCGCAAACCCCTGAATGGATGACCCGTCAAAGCTGATACCGTCGGTAAGAGCCTTTTTCATTTGTTTCGTCGGAATTGCGACGTTTTTCGGCTTACCCTCCAGATCCGAGAACTGAAGAAGAACCGACCGCACATTATCGTTCTCAAGCTGTGAGAGAACAGCGTCGATTTCGTCAGAAACCATGCATACATATGGGCAGTGATACGATATTAAACCTGAACTCAGTGGGATATCTGGATCATTGAATGAAGTATGAAGATGCAGTAGCTGGTATTTTTTACAGACCTGAAGAGATTTTTGAGTACATTCAAGAGATGGAATACCTTAGAGACGAATGTATCTCTTAGGCAGAGAAAGACAGTACAACACCCCTGCCCGGAAGTGATATCATACAAAACACAGAACTTACCACATGGAACCGTTAATCCTCCACAAAATGGCAAGATAGAACATCTATGATTCCAAAACGCACACATCTTCATCTATGCCTGTCGTTCTAGAATCTCAATAAAATCAGACTATTCGGGGAGTCCCCTCCCCTGAAAAATCAGATTTCCATGTTTTCAAAAGAACATATCAAGTGTGGTTTTCTTTGTCTTGGTCGGATCAAACTCGTCCCAATCCCATCCAAGAGCGTCAAAGATCCTTGTTAATGGAGCCTGAATGGTTTTTTCAAGCATAGTCTCCCAGTCGATCTCAAACATTCCGTCAGGAATCTGATCAGGATACTCAAAACAGAGTACATCCGTGTTTGGATAGGTTTCCGGGTTGTAAGATCGTTTGATGTAGAGCCGTTTTGGTTTGCTGCCTCGTTTGAAGTCAGTACCAAGATACGTGTTTGAGTATTTTGCCCCCCGGCCATGGGCATCGAGTACAGTGTAGTCATCAAGTGACTTGTTGATCCCGCTTGGGATTCCGGCTTTTTCCAGAGGGCAGCGGCCTGCACGATACATGCGCAGGACTTCAGGAAGATACTCCTTGACCTCGGCTTTCCCGTTTCCTTTGAGGATCATCTCAAGCACCCGTTCCTGTACCTCGCGGGTGATAGGGGCCGAGTCGGAACGTTTCATTTCAAAGCCGGTGATGTCGATCTTATCAACATCCTGTCCCTCTTTCCAGACAAGATGACCGGCATACCGTTTCTTTGCACCACCCTGGAAAAATCTGCGGTAAATTTTTTCGAACTTGATGGAGAAGTAGTTCTGATCTGCGGCAAGTGTATCTTTGGAAAAATCGATGTAGCTTGCATTCAACTCAGCTTCAAGCTCACGTGCAATCTTCATTGTCTCTTCCTGCGAGACCTTCGGCAACTGGACAAAACAAGAATCAGTATCACCGTAAATGACCTCATAACCACGGGCGGTGATGATATTTTTCGTATGCTGGATGATGGCTCTGCCGACTGATGTTACAGCAGAACCAATGTCACGATCATAGAGCCGGAACCGAGAGAATCCCGATACCCCATAGTATGTATTCATGATCACTTTGAGGACATTCTGCTGCATGTCGTAAAGCGTGTACTCCTGAGATCCATAGGGGAAGGTGTTACGCAGCTTTTTACGATCGTCACGTTCTGCCATAAGTTCGCTGATGATGCTGCGGGTAAGACCATCTGGCTCACGACGAAAGCGGATGCCATTTGGTGCATGGATCTCACCCTCCGGTGATTTGGTCTCCGGGGATGCATTCAACGTCATCATCGCCATCGGGTAGAGGGATTTGAGATCAAGCACAATCACGTTTTCTTTGACACCTTTGCTTGCAGCAAACACCGTTGCTCCTTCAAACTCTTCTCCAGCGGAGTTTCCTTTGGACGGGAGGACGAATTTGCCGTATGCTTTGCGGAGAATGTAGATGTCAATAACGTTAGAGGAGTTGAGGGCTTTGTCCAGGGGACAACCGACATAACGGGAGACCTCCTGATAGAACTCGATGATGTTATTTTTCCGATTGATCCCAACGCACAACTCCACATCCTTAAAGTTGTACTCGACCATTTTCAGAGGATCATTGTTCCAGAGATCACCAAGTGTTCCGGTATAGCGGACTTTGCGTTCACCAAGCTCTTCCTCAGCGATAGCATCCAGCCGATAGGATTCCTTCTGGCTTCCCTGCATCTTTTTGTAGGCGGTAAGAAGATCAAAGATGACACGTCCACGCATTGCATTGCGTTCGGTTGTTCCCGGGATACGTGCAAACACATCCGATTTGAACCCAAGAGCCTGAGCACGCTTAAGGATATAATCGGCGTCAAAATCAGCAAAATTCCAGCCAGAGAGGATATCAGGATCTTTTTCCTGAATGTAGGTTATGAACGCAGTGAAGAGTTCTTTTTCTGTCTGATAAACACAAATGGTGTGGCGGTCGCGGATGAAACAGCCGTTCACAAGACCGGAGTGATCATAGTAGTCAACGTGTGTTTTACCGAGGAGGACAAATGTTGTGTAATGGTCGTCGTAAGAGTCATGACAGGTGAGACAGGTTATCGGATCACGTTCCGGTTCGGGGAACCCGTTCCGGTCGTCACACTCGATATCGCACATACAGACACGGGGCTTTGAGTGAACAACTGCGGGTGCAAGTTCAGTGTAACTGCATACCTCAGAGGGTGCAGTAACGCCGCCGGTGAGGCCTGTGTCGATAAGGAAACGGGTGGCAAAAGGAATATCTGCTTCGTAGTGGTGGTAGTGATCACGCACGATCCTTACATCAGTTGGTTTTCCGGTGTAGATGCGGCGAAGCGGTTCTCCCTTGATAGAAACCGCTTTGTCCTGTGTGACTTCAATTGTATCCGAATGCGGCAGGTCAGCTTCGTTTTCCCAGACCCAGAAGTAGGGACGGAACTCGGTTATCTGGAGGTGGTGGGCAACACCTTCCGCAGTTCTACCGAAGATGTGAACTACCGGCCCGCCGGGTGCATTTGTATATTCTGCCTGATTGATGGCAATGGTTACCGGGGATGACTCGTCCCCTGCCATCAGACTCTCCTGCAAAGACCGGCAAGATAGTCGGAAGCTTCACGAAGTTTGTTTTCCTCCCAGCCATCAAAGCACCAGGAGTCATCAATGGCAGCACCATCTCTTCCAAGCGTTACTGGAAGACCAAGCGCACAACCATCAATGTCATAGGCACCATCGGCAGGAACAGAACAGGTGATTAACCGGTGCGAATCGGTTGTAATGTCATTGATCATACTGCAAATGTGGTAGGCCGGACCGAAGATGGTACCGGACTTTCCTTTGATAACAGGCATTGAAGAGCCGCGGATTGTAGTGAGTATCTCTTCGCGGACCATCTCGGGGACATCAATTCCAAGACGCGAGAAGATGGGAATCTGATGTTCTCCATGCTCGCCGAGGACGCGGGCATCTCCCGCAACTCCGGCTGAGGCAAGCGCAAGGGAGAATCTCCGACTGTCCAGAAGTCCGCCAAATCCAAGAACCTGTTCCTGGGCAAGGCCTGTGTGTTTTGCAAAGTACCAGGTAAAGACATCCATAGGATTGGTGACGACGATAAGATGACCGCCAAATCCAGTAAGCAGTTCTGCTGCCTCTCTGGCGACCGGCAGGTTCGCGTCGAAGAGATCTGCGCGCGTTTTAATATCAGGAGTTCTGGCAGCACCCGCGGAAAATACGCAGAAATCTGCATCCCGAAGACGTTTCGTATCGCAGGAAACAGGGATATCCATCGCGTGGGTGATATCGAGCTTTTGTGCGGTGAGGACCGGCTCATACATATCGTGCAGAATTATTTCGTCGGCGAGACCGAGAGCAGCCGCAAGGAAGGCCACTTCTCCGCCGATCCGTCCGGCTCCGAGGCATGCCAGTACTGTCATATCCAGTTATATTGATCGGGGCAGGTTATGAGGGTTGGGAATGTGAAAGACAGCATACTGAATGTGGATTTCATCTGGGGATGAGACGGCACCTACTGGCAATCAGAAAAAGTAGATTGGGGGAGATCTATTCAACGTTTTTGAGAGTATTCTTGTCGTAGCGCGAGATGGTTGCATTTTTCTGGTTCTGATACTTTGCATCGGGTTTTTTGTCATAGGGACAGGAACAGCGTTTGGTTACATAGAAGACGAGCTGACCTATGGGCATCCCTGCATAGACACGGACCGGACGGCAGTTAACATTGCACATTTCAAGAGTAATTGTCCCGGAAAATCCGGCATCGATCCAGCCGCCGGTCTGATGGAGTTCAATACCGAGACGTGCGACACTGCTTTTTCCTTCAATGGAGGATACAATGTTGTCGGGGAGGGTGATGGTTTCAAGGGTTTCTGCAAGGACAAACTGTCCTGGCATGATGTCAAAATAGGAACTTTTTCGCTCGCTCGTGTGAGAGAGAATGGTCTCTTTTTTGTACGGATCAATCACGTCGTTACAGGGTTCGTACCAGACAAAGTGATTTCCAAGACGGATATCCAGTGAGTTCGGCTGTACTAGCGCAGGATCATACGGGTCCACACCGATAAATCCGCGTTTGATGTGATCCGCGATTTCCCAATCTACCAGAATCATATCTTATCTATACGAAGGCAACAGTAATAAACCCTGTATGAATTTGTGGGATTGTCCCATTGAGTTTACACAGATATTTACCAGCTTTGAAAAATATTAGAGAGGTAATTTTGTATATCGCTCACGAACTTCACACGCGACATCCGCGAACAGATCGCCGCCGTGGGCATCAATGCCCACCACCAGCGGCATATCCCGTACACGGATTTCCCACACCGCCTCAGCCATACCCAGCTCAGGGTAATGACACGCAACAAGTTCCATGCATGATGCCGCAAGGGCAGCACAACCACCGGTAAACGCGAAGTACACACCCCGTCCTGACAGTATCTCACGTACTTCGGCAGACATTCCGCCTTTTCCAATCAGAGCCCTCACCCCGGCATCGATCATCGGCGCAGTCAGACCATTCATCCGTGCCGATGTCGTCGGACCTGCCGCAACGATCACATTTCGCTTGGTATCCACCACCGGTCCGCAGTGATACAACACGGCCCCTGCAGGATCAAACGGAAAACCATCCTTCTGAATCTTCAAATGGGCCTCATCCCGTGCGGTGTAAATCGTTCCGGACAGAAGCACGCGATCCCCTGCATGCAGATCCAAAACCTCAGCACCCAGCGGAGTACTCAGACGAATCACAATGCCACCTCCCGGACCCCGCGCCTGCAGCACCAGCACTGGATATTCACCGCAACCGGCAGAGAGGCAGTATGACAGAATCCGCGCTTGACCTTTACCGCAAGTGCTGTCGTATCACCTCCAAGACCCATAGGACCTATCCCAAGTGAATTAATCGCATCACAAATCTTCTGCTCATATGCATCCATTGTGTCGATCGGTTCCAGAAGCGCCTCCTTTGCAAGCGCAGCCGCACCATCAAAGGTTCCTCCGATACCAACACCAACCACTATCGGCGGACAAGGCCTCGCTCCTGCCGCCATCACCACATCCACCACGAACCGCGGGATATTCGAAACCTCCGACGGCAACATCATACGAATCTGGGACATGTTCTCCGAACCCGCCCCCTTTGGAAGCACTGTTACGCGAAGTACATCACCTGGAACAATGTGTACCGGTGGAAGACCCGCGCCCGTATTGTCCCCAGAGTTTTCCCGAGAGATGGGATCAACACCATTTGGCCGGAGAGGCACAGACCAGGTCGCCCGACGGACACCTTCAGCAACCGCATCATACAGATCACAACTTACCGGGACAGTTGGCGGCACCGTCAGATATATCACAGGAATACCCGTATCCTGACAGATAGGAACACGCAGATCCCTCGCCTTCGAAAGATTATCCAGAATATTTTCAAACTCACCACATGCAACAGGATTTGTTTCACGATTTGCTGCACGCCGAAGAGCCGCCTCAACATCAGGAGGAAGAATAATCTCCGCTTCGCGCACCGCATCCTCCACAGCCTGGGCCAGACGTTCAAACAGCAGGGAATCCATGAAAAGAGTATTGCAGGAGATATGGATTAAGACTGTCGTTTGAACAGACCCATCATAAGACGGGAAAAAGAAACAGCAGGGCTGTTCTTTGTTTGAAACAGACAGAAAGTACATCCTGCGATGGTAAATATCACGAAAAACGCCGGACGAACAACGAACAAATCGAAAAAGACACGAACACTAACAAAAAACTGCAAAAGGAATATAGTATTGGTTGAGAGCCAGGGTAGGCTTAGTTCTCAACTACAACACGGGTCGGCGTCGGAAGCTTGTATCCGCTGTGCAGAAGAGCGTCCTTTGCCTGGTTAATATACTGCTCGGTCGTCCAGACGGTGAAGATGCGCTGTCTCGGAACAACACGTGCAGCAGTACCTACAGCCTTACCGAATGCAAGGCGCATACCCTCAGAAACACGGTCTGCACCGGCACCGGTTGCCTGCTTGTGCTCACGGATAACGTGGTGCGGGTATGCCCGGATCTTCAGGTGGAAGTTGTTTCTTCCAACATCCTTCATCAGACGGCGGTTCATGTTGATACGTGCCGCTTCCATTGCCGTGTGGCGGATCTGGCATGCCTCAAGAACTTCAAGGTGAATTGCAACCGGGAAATCAGCAGAGAGGTTTCCCATATCAAACTGTACAACCTTAACACCAGGCACACCACCCATGTATTCACGGCGGCAGTATGCCTTCTTAGCAAGGTCGCGGTACATTCGTGCTGGTTTTCTGACCATTTTGAATAACTCCTCGCTCTCTAAATGTGCTAATCAGGTTTGACGGAAACGATATTAAATGTTCTGATTGCCAGTTTCCAGATTCTCAATAACATGCAGAATGTTTTTCCGAATCTGGGCAAACTCAACACTCGTCCGATCCCGCGGTCTGGGCAGATCAATATCGTCAATCTCATGAACGGTTCCGGGACGGGGCGTCAGAACTACGATTTTATCTGAAAGATACACTGCCTCATCAACGCTGTGCGTCACAAACAGAATCGTCTTTTTTGTCTCCTGCCAGATGTGTAACAACTCGCGCTGCATTTTATTGCGTGTCTGGGCATCAAGAGCACCGAACGGCTCATCCATCAGCATGACAGCCGGATCCGTCGCAAGGGCGCGCGCAACCGCTGCACGCTGACGCATCCCGCCTGACAGCTCATACGGATAACTGTCCGCAAAATTTTCGAGACCTACGAGCTTCAGTTCCTTCATCACGCCTTCCCGCCGTTCCTCAGGGGTGACGCCGTTCATCTCAAGCCCAAATCCCACATTTTCTGCAACAGTTCTCCACGGGTACAGCGAGTACTCCTGGAAAACCATTGTCATCTTTGGTGACGGTCCGTCAACCTCCTTTCCGTCAATAGTAATGGTACCTGATGTCGGTGTATCAAGACCTCCGATCATTCGGAGAAGCGTCGTCTTACCACACCCTGACGGACCGAGAAGACATACAAACTGTCCGTCATGAATCTCAAGATTCACATCCTCCAGAGCAGTAACCTCACCATTACGGGTTGCAAACTTCTTAGTTACATGATCAACCTGGACCCAGATCTTATCATTATCCGTCATTTGTCAAGTGCCTCCCATCCAAACTTCCGCCTCTGCACATACTGGAAGAACTGATCCATCACAATGCCGATGATACCAATCGCAATCATACCGGCAATGACTATCTGTACTTGACCCCAGTTGTATGTGTACATGATCAGATAACCAAGACCAGACACTGTGCCCGGCAGCATTTCTGCGGCAACCACACTCATCCATGCAATACCAAATCCAACCCGGAGACCACTCCATATAGCAGGAGCAGCTGCAGGCAGAATGATCTTACTCATGATCTGCCACTCACCGGCCTGATAAATGCGTGCTGTCTCAATCCAGCTTTTCTTCACCCTCTTCACACCGTCAATGGTATTGACCAGGATCGGGAATATACAACCGATAATGATGATGAATGCAATAGAGGAAAGCCCGATTCCAAACCACGCAAGTGACAACGGAACCCATGCCATTGGAGGAATGGGGCGGAAAATCTGAATTATACCGTCACAGAAATCCTCGAGAACCTGATATCTGCCAAGAAGAATACCAAGCGGCACTGCAATAATACATGCGATAACAAACCCAAGCGAGACCCGGTAGATACTGACAAGTGAATTTTCAACGAGACTGCCGCATCCAAACAGATCCGCAAACGGCGTTGTGAACACAACCAGCGTATCCCACACGTTAGGAAGGATGTAGGAATTGTCAATCAGAACGGCAGCGACTCCCCAGGCAACGAGGAACAATGCAGGAAGTATAAGTTTAAAGTACCATTTCATGAAGCGTATATCACCACCGGATTTTCTTGTAATACTATAAAACCTGACCGGTTATCAATACTGCGGGAAGAAAAAAAGGAAATTAGTTTTCGTCAATTCCTACAACGTACTTGTAGAAGAACGCTGCAAGAACCGCACCGACAATTGGACCTACAATGTAGATAGGATATGTCGTAACCAGTGCTGTCGAACCATTCATGATCGTAGCAATGAGATCCGGACCAAAACTCCGAGCAGGGTTAATAGAACCGCCGGAGATGTTGCCGATCGCAATGATGACGCCGGTAACTGCCATACCAATAACAAGTCCTGCAAAGCCCGGAGTAGCATGCCGGTCAACAGCAACGCCCATGATTGCAAGCATCAGAACAAACGTACCGATAATCTCGGCAACCAGTGCCTGCCAGAGACTAATACCTGGGAACGGAGCAGTGGCACCAAGTCCGCCAATTGTAAGTGCATCAGGTCCCGCAATGAACAGGAACAGAGCAGCACCGATAACCGCACCAATACACTGGGCAATGATGTAGGCAACCGTATCCTTTGCCGGGAACTTTTTGATTGACCACAGTGCAATACTGACCGCCGGATTGATGTGGGCACCGGACACTCCACCAAGCGCATAGATAACTACTGCCACTGCAAGACCAAAAGCCACACCTACCGCAAGCCAGTCACCAAGACCGCCGAGTGTCCCAATGCCGATATCAAAAGCGGAAACGGTCGGTGTTTCTGCTGCAAGCATCAGCAGGACAGATACTGAACCGCAACCGATAAAGACCAGAAGCATCGTTCCGACCAGCTCGGCTATACTTCGCTTCAACAGATCCATCTAAATCACCCGTTCAGCGCATTGTGGCATTCAGGACACAGAATCCGCGGAACCGGCTTCGTGAGTTTTTTGGCCGGGAAGGGATAACCCCCTTCCCACACCGACACATCAGCACGAATCATGTGCTCACTACACAGTCCCATTCCGCAGACGATACAGATGCCGGTTGCTTCCCGATCCACGCCTAACTGTTCACACACATAGCACTTCATCTTACACAGCCTCACGATACTGGCAGTACTGATGGCGCGAACCAATCAGACACGCAGTCGCACAGCTCTTGCAGGCACGGGCCGGAGCTGCGGGTGTTCCTTTGTCAAGTGCAATGATGTTCGTCATCATCGTCGCCGTAATCGGTTCACTCGTTAACAGACACGGATAATCTGCAATACGCATCAGAGCAGAGGCACGAACGGTAATTGCACAGGCAGGATAGGCGTACCGCTGTGGGTTCATAAGAACTTCGTTCTCGTGAATCGGTGAAAGATCGATCAATACACCACCGGAACGGGCTGCAAGCGGTTTACCTGAGCCGTTCTTTGCACGGGATGCCTTGTCAAGAATCTTCCAGCCGCGATAGATCATATCCATGAAATCACAGTTGTGCAACTCTGCTGCAGCACCGCGGGTCGGCCGGATCATTACCAGATTATGATAGCGTTTCGTCAGAAGATCCACAATCATCGGTGCGTTAAATCCGTCCAGTTCAAGCAGATACTCTGCCGCTGCGGCTGATGCACCGGTGGCAACGTCCAGTAGCTGATAACCGCTTTTTGCCTCTGGTAATGCTGCATGTAACGTCTTGTCGATGACACCAGTTACTGCCTCGATTGTTGCCATGACCACATCGTCCTTGCACATATTGTAGGTGGACTGGGAGATGTGGTGGGAGATATCTCCAACGCAGTATGCTGGGACCGTTGCGATGTTACCGTAGTGAACTCCGTCATCGATTGCTGCCTTCACGAAAGACTCCATACCTTTCCGGTAGTTGTCCATGTACTTTCGCGGGTCAAACGAGGACATGCCGGAGTTTTGCATCAGCTCAACCTGTGCATCAATTGGATGCTGGTACAGTGCCTGGAGCTGTTTTACCTCCTTGTCGGAGGCCTCGGCAAGTGTGTCACCAGCCTCAATCCGTTTTGCAAACAGATCACCGATACCGTAGGACGTGTTCATACCCCACGACTTTGCGGCAAGAATTGCCTGCTTGTGATCCACCGGAATATCAGTTTTCTGAAGAATCTGATTAACCACATTGCTGGTTGAACCCGGCATTAAGGCAAAGTCCACCACACAGGACGGACCATAGAACCCAGCATAGCAGCGGGCAGCCTCACGACCAATAATGTTCTCGTTCTTTTTAATCGATTCCGCAAACGTCTCAAGACTCTTGGCAAACTTTTTGTCTTCATCACAGAGAATCTCAAGAATTGCCGGAGTCTGGTAGTGCTCCACGAACGGATCATCCTCAGGGCGGACGTATCCCGTGAGTCCTGATAAAACCTCAAAATGGGTCTTAACAGAAGCTTTGTGCAGGTTGATAACTGCAGCACTCTGTCCGTCTGCGACGGTCATTTTCTCAACCGCGTCAACGTACGGTTTTGCATCAGACAGGGAGAAACGAGTACCCCGCTTCTCTTTGAGGACGTTCACATCCGCATACTGTGCGGCCAGTGCTTCCTCAACCATTTTCTTGTATATATCCGACATGGTGATATCACCTCTTTCTCTATGATGAAGAGATTATGCCCAGAGAATAAATACTTATCTGTCTTTGCAAAATATTTTTCCCCGTGAATCTTGGGATTTTTAAAAAAGTATTGAAAAAACGATTCAGATAGTAAACAGATGTCGATCACCAGTGATGCCAAAAAGACCAGTACGGACACCGACATCCAGCCACCCATACCCGTAAGAAAAAGAGACAAGGGCATTCGTCAGATCTTTGGCAAGAACCAGCGTTGTTCCCTCAGCATAGTTAACCTCAGCTGTTGTCCGAATATTCTGCGCGGCAGAAAAAGCCCGTGTCTCCGTATCAGGAAGAACAGCAACGCCGTCAAGTGCTGAAGAAAGCATGCGCTGATACCGGCTTGTTTTCTCGCTCAGATGATCAAATAGTGTATCAGGGATTTGTTCCGAAATGACCGGAAGAGAAGTGGCAGACCGACCATTCAAGTACCCAAGATACACACCTGCATCCAGCCACCCGTACCCATAAGCAAAGGATGCAATGGCATTAACAAGATCGCCTTTCCGGTAAAATACCATCCCATCAGAAGCATAACAGTAGACCATCTCCAAAATTTCTGCGGCAGTTGCTCCCAGCGGGGTGGATGCGGGAGCTACAGGACATGCAGCAGAGGAGTCAGTTGTAAACTCCTTTCCGTAAGACTCGATTAGCATAATCCGGCAAACCGTTCGAGATATTCGCGTTCAACATCATGCAGTTCCGCAGGGACAACCATAATGTGAAGCGGCGCACCAAACTCAAACTCCCGCATATCATTTGCATCTCCAGCGTGAACAACAGGATTTTCGGAACCGGCACGAGCGATACCGATATACAATGGGATAGATGTTCCTGCACGGGATGCTTGCTCCTCCAGAAGATCAACGGCTTCTGCAATTCTCTCATATACCGTTCTTTGTCTTTCTGAATATCAAGGAACACCAGGGTGTGCAGATTTTGTGAGAGATTTGCAGAGATGACCTCAATCGGTGTCATCGGGAACCATTTGCCATAAGGAAACGGAACCGAAACAGACTTGCCAAACCGGTAGTTTTGCAGGCCGGACAGACCGCATACCGCGGTTGTTATGGATGCACCATGAATAATGCGAGTCGGGATACCCCGTTCTGCCGCACGAATACGGATATCAGCATGCGTTGTGGCAACCATCGAATCTCCAGCGGTTAAAAATACTGCATCACCATTTACTGCCGCATCAAGAATCGGCTCTGGGTGGAGTTCCACATCCTCACGGTACAGCAGGGTGATCTTTTTTCCGTAATACTCCTCAAGCCGCGGAATGGTGGTCCCTGTTAATACAGAGGTGTACACCTCAAGGAATACCGCATCAGCCTGACGGATTGCTTCCAGTCCTCGTACGGAGACATCATATTCATCGCAGAGTCCAAGTCCGATAAATGTCAGCATGTATGTATTCTGTAGGGTTTGGAATGTAATGAGTTCTTGCTCATTACAACAAAATCAGATGCGTCAGTGCCCCAAGACCAATGCCGAGACACAAAGTAAAGACGGTAATCATCGCTGCATACCGCACACCGGTCTCACGCATGAGAACTGCAATGGTGGAAATGCAGGGAATAAACAAAGCGCATACCAGCGCAAAGATATAGAGCTGGCCACTCGTCAAAACCGCTGCAAGATCCGTCGTTCCCGCCATTACCGCAAGTGTCTCAAATGCCATCTCTTTGCGAAGGATACCAAACATCAGTGCAGTAAACGCAAATCCCGGAAGACCAAGAACCGCTGTTGAAATCGGATCGATGAACTCCTCAAACATTGCAACAAGGCCGTAATATTCAAAGAGACCGAGGAAAATACTGCTTACCAGCAGGAGCGGCATTGCAATATAGATGAACTCACGCACCCGCATCCACGCTTTACGTACAACATGAGAAGCAATGGGGCGGCGAAGTTCAGCCATCTCAAGAATCATTCCATACTGCTCACCCGCGGTAATCCGAGAGAGAATACACCCTACAACAAAGACAAGAACAAACACGATCACATAAATGGAAAGCGCCGCGCCAAACCCGATAAAAGATGCAACAATTCCGGAAATGACAACAGTCCGTGCCGAACATGGGAGCATGGTAACCAGTACTGATGCAATCACTCGCTCGCGACGGGTCGGAAGCAGACGCGTACTCATGATAGCAGGTACACTACACCCAAAGGACAGAACCATGGGAATCAGGCCCTGACCATGGAGACCAAGTTTGTGCATACCCCGATCTGCCAGAAATGCTGCCCTGGTTAAATATCCAGTATCCTCCAGTACCGAGATGAACAGATAGAAGAGAAATACATATGGAAAAGCAATGCCAAGACCAGACATCAGGGCAAGAATAACTGCACCACCAAGCGTATCCACAAACGGATCAAGATCAAGAGCGTGGAACGGATCAGAGATATACGTTGTCATCAAAGAAACGATTGTCTCCTCCAAAATGCCTCCAAGAGTAAACACGATCAGAAGAATCGAGACCATGATGAGGGCAAGGATTGGCAGTCCCGGAAAACCGCGTGTAAGGAGGGCGTCAAAATCACGTCTGCGGCGCGGGGGAGCAGTACTAGTAACAGACGCGGCAAGCTGCTTTGCGAGGTTATGCCGGTTTGCAGCGATAATCTGCTCCGGAGACATCATGTGCCTGCGCTCAATTTCCTCTGCAATCACCAGAGCATTCTCATGAATTTCTGGCGTGATTGTGCTCACTGAAACGTTTTCCAATGCCCACAGCGCCTCAGACTGACTGATGCCGTAGTATTTTTGGAGACTGTGAACTGCCGCTTCGATGTGGTGATCATAGGGTACAACAAGGGTAGGGACTGGAACATCATTCGCAAGAACAAATCGGGCAATCTGATCCAGATTCTTACCGCTTGTTGCAACAGAACCAATGACCGGGACGCCAAGTTTCCGGGAAAGATCAACGGTGTCAATGATCTTTCCGGCAGCCTCAGCCTCGTCCATCATGTTAAGAATTACAAGAAGCGGCTTTTTGATTTCGGCAACCTGCAAGAGAAGATAGAGATTGCGCTCAAGGTGTTTTGCATCCAGTACAGCAATCAGAAGATCCAGTTCTTCTGCCAGCAGGTACTCGCGGACCATCTTCTCCTCGATAGAGTCACCTGACAGAGAGTAAATACCGGGGAGATCAACAAGGGAGAACTCGGCATCATCATACCGGACAACACCGTGCATGACCCCAACTGTTGTTCCCGGATAGTTACTCACCTCAACGCCAAGACCGGTCAGTTGATTAAAGATAAGCGATTTTCCAACACTCGGGTTCCCAATAAGTACTGCACGCGGCATCATGGTGTTTCACACCGTTCAACCATAATGTTGGCGGATACCTCCGGGCTTAACGCAATATCACAGCCTTTCACAGTGATAACCACAGCGTTGTTGACAAGTTTACGCCGCAGGGTAATCAGCTCACCAGGAATCACACCAAGATCAATTAGTCTGTTGTGTTTTGCAAAACACCTAATCATGGAAACGTGCAGAAGAGAACCCTCCGGACATTCGGAAAGCGGAACAATCGGATTTCTGCGGGTAAGATTATTGTGATTGATGAACCCGGTCGTCTCCGAAGGAACTGGTTCCGGTTTACGTTGATCCAGGAAATTGTCGAGCCGTTCGATTGTTTCTGATGAGATATTGTGTTCCAGAATACAGGCTTCTTTAGACGCAGCATCCGGTTGTTTTCCCAAAACATCCTTCAGAAAGGTTTCAAGAACTGCGTGCTTGCGTGCAACCTGCGCAGCTTTTTCCTTTCCTTTCCCAGTAAGCCTGACCGTGTTGTTCCCGCGGCACACAAAACCTCGTTCAGCAAGGATGTTCAGGACATTTTCAATCTCAGACTCAGAGTGATGGGGAAAAGTAAGATGATGAAGAGGCACCTCATCAGTGCCAGTATTGAATATTTTTTCCAAAACGTCTTCAGAGAGTACCGAGGTCATGCAGAATCACACAATTGCACCTACCATTTCTGTTCTGAACAAATATCTACATATCGTCATCTTACGAGATTAAGACGCTCAAACAGAGATTTCGGGCGTAAAACTGTGTCACACCGTTCATGAAATATACAGGAAAGACAGTGGTGCCCTTGACGGGGACGCGGTACTTCACCTTGAAAAACAGATTCAGCACTGTGAAGTGCTGCAAGAAACGCACGGCGATCAGCGGGGGTAGGAGACGCAAGATTCCGTACAGTTCCAGAACCAAGATACTCCACGGAACAATCAAATGATCTTTTGTGCTCCTCATAGAGACAAAGCCAGTATGCAGTCAGACGGAGTCGGTCCGCTGCGAAAATACCGGAGCTGGGTGCTTTACTACTCCGAACGATTGCAAAACCATCATCAAACAGCCTATCCACTTTTCCGGAAATACCATACTTCTGTGAGGACACAAAGACATCAGTGTCAACGGCTGGACGCCAAACAGTTTTTTGGCATGCATCAATCATTGCCAAAGTCTGTTCATACTCTTCAGCTCCTGCAACAGACAAAACGGTTTCAAGTTCATCCCATATCTCATCAGGCTTCAGTTCATCCCCGAAATGTAGGGATATCTGTTTTGCGATGCTGTAGTTTACCGGCTCCTGGAACTCTTCCGAATCAGAACGGGCCAAATACACCTGTAATGGACAGATACTGCAACGGACAAGATCGTGTACTGGGATCGTTCTGGGCGTCATAACCGATTCTATAAGATAACATCCGCACTAATAGTATTATACTTATGGCAGGGAACGAGATTAATGTCCAGATTCCCCAGAATCTTGACCCGGTGTACAGTAATATGATTCAGATTGCCTTCAAGGATGATGAGTTTACAATGATGTTTCTGCATCAGCTTCCGGCAGTGAATCAGGCAAAAGCCAAAGCAATTGTATCCATCAGTCCGTCACACGCAAAAAAACTGCTGGTTGCACTCCAGAAAAGTGTCAATGAGTATGAAGAAAAGTTTGGATCTATCGCACCATCAGCGCAACCAGATGCTGGATCTGATGGATTCACTCTGCGCGGATACTCCTAACCAGACCTCGGGACTGCCTTTCCTAAAGGATAGGCAGATAACTTATTTATTGGGTCACGTGCAATTTGATAAAGCACATTTTTTGTGCCGTTGTGGCTTAGCGGTATAGCGGCTGATTCGTAATCAGCAGGTCGAGGGTTCAAGTCCCTCCAACGGCTCTCTCATTTTGGCAATACATCCATACGGAAACTGTCTTGAACATATTTCGAACAAAGTGGGATACTGTATCCAAGGCCCAAAACAAACGGCTTACAGAACTACCCACGGAGTAAAAAAGGAGATTATAAGGCGGGGCAGTTCATTGAGGTGTGAGTACAATCACCGTCACCCTCAATTCTGTCCTTCTTGCGGTTCTTTAACACAATCGACACAGTTGCAGGAACGGCAACCACCGCACCAAACAGTGTAAAGCCCATGGCAATTACCGTCACCATACCAAATCCGCTGATGATTGGGAAGTTGGAGAACATCAGTGCTGAGAATCCGCACATTGTTGCACAACCGGACACGGTAATTGCGGTACCAATCTTGCCGGTACCGTTTTGTACCGCTGTTAGTGTATCATGATGCTCCATCTCCTCATAAATACGTTCCACCATCATGATACAATACTCAGCAGCCACACCGATGGTCATCGCCCCCATTGTTGCTGTCAAGATCGTATAATCAATACCAAAGAAGTACATCGCCGCACCGTTCCATCCAATGATCAGCACGATCGGTACCAGTGGACAGATAGCCATACCTGCACTGCGATAGAGAAGTGCAAGGAATGCAAAGATGATTACAAACGCAAGCAATGTCATCTTCGTTTTTCCTTCGCGGATATCATTCATGATCTCAACAAAGGAGTACGCACTGCCGGTAACCACAGCCTCAATACCTGGCGGTGGTGAAAAGAACTGCACATCCGCAGTAACTTCTGAGACGAGCGACCGCTGCTGGGCCTCCGACAAGGATTTCATGCCAAAGCTGATTACTGCCTGGGAGTTGTCGATAATATAGGACGCTTTGTCCTCATCACTCATGGAATTCAGAATATTATCAATCTGAACCTGGGTAGTTGGGAGAACACCACCATTCTTTTCCACGATTACGGTTGCAATACTCGAAACGCTGGTAAACCGTGTATTGTACAACGATAGCTCATGCTCACCCCATTCATACATCCACTTTATCGCATCAGGACTGGTCAGATCTCCTCCCTGCACATAGACCTGGAAACCTCCGGTATCACCCATTGCACGTGTTACTGTATTGATATTCACAATGGCAGGCATATCTACCGGCACATACGATGTCATATCAGTACTAACAGGAACTTCTTCATCCAGATACACCCCTGTAAATCCAATGATACAGAGAATAAGCATGATAGGGATGGCAAACTTTGTCACCTTCACGGCAAGTTTTCTTAAAAGCTCGTTGTACTTTTCGGAGAATGTTTCTTTTTTTCCACCATCTGCCGAAGCTTTTCGTGGTTTTGGCTGATAATCTGTTATAACAGCTGCCAGCGGAATGATAATCAGCGCAGCAATGTAACAACAGACAATACCAAGGATTGCTGTAATACCAAACTGGCGAATATCCGGCAGAGTTGAGACCATCATTGCCATGAATCCAAGGGCACTGGCAACCATTGCGTAAAACACCGCAGCTCCTGTCTTGGATACGGCAAGTTTGATTGCTTCAGGAAGGGGGCGATTGTTTTGCCTCTCGTCATCCAAACGGGAGTGGAACTGAATTGCATAGTCCACACCAATACCCAGGAGAATTGGCATTGCACCAATCGTTGTCATTGAGAACGGCAGGCCAAAGAGTCCCATCATACCAAACGTCAGAATCAGACCGGTGAACACACTCACAATCGACAACAGAGGGAAACGTACGTGGTTGAACAGGACTTTACAGGCAATCATCATCAAAACAATTGCTGCAACCAGCAAAATGATCATGTTCGAGCCAAGATCACCGGCCATATCCTGCATCATAGCTGCATTTCCGGTAAAGGTCAGCGTGACACCAGGAGGAATATCAGCAGATGATGCCATGCTCCTTAAGTTATCGAGAATACTCTGCTGCGCATCAGAGGACGTTCCCGTGTTCAGTTTGATCAAAATAATCGCAAGCTGACCATTCGGCATGATAGAGGAGGTAATCTCTTCGGGCAGCATTGCAACGATGTTATCGATGATTGCCTGATTCTGCGGGATCGTTCCGCCATTGTAGGCGGCCAAAACATCATACACACTTTGTACCGACGCAACTCCCTGCTGTGTTGCCATTTGTTGTTGTAGTGTGTAAACACGATCCACAACAGTTACGTCCATTACCGAGTCTGCCTGCACCATCAGCATGATGGAGTCAGACTGGAAGTTATTCGAATAACTTTCCGAGATGTACGCGCCATGAGCGTTTTTGTCCGCATCCTGCGTCTCGGTACTCATAGAAAGAGTACTTGCTCCTACAAGTGAGAGCATAATGAGAGCAATCAGGAAACAGCCTACCAAAAACGGCCGTTGTACAATGAAGTCACTGATCTTTTCAAGTGGTGATATCACAGGAAGTGCCTCGCCAAAATGCTGGTAATATGTCTTCTTTGAGTCTACATAAACTTGCCTTATAACAAAAAAGGGGATCTGCGGGATTTCCAACGAAAAACAGCCGAAAAAGACAAGAAGAATACTGCATTGTCCCGTGTAAATAATACACATCCTGTGTCTGATGCCCTGATCAACAGACAAGCAGAGAAGTTAGGCAGGATCTGCTGTCAGATCCAAGATTATTCAATTCCTGCCTTGTTCTGCATGCTGTATCTGCGAAACAGAGATTCAATCGTCTCAACCTCACTGGGATCTTTATCTTCACGCAGGCGGACGAAACGCGGGAACCGCAGGGCATACCCCGCAGCATAGGTAGTACTTTTCTGCAGCTCGGCATACCCGACTTCAAAGACAACATCCGGTTCAAACACCACGGTCTTACCATGCTCAGCGATGATTTTGTCTTTAAACAACCCATACAACTCTGCAAGCATAGCATCGTCAATACCGGTTGCCACCCGACTCAACTCCAGCAGATCACCATTTTCATCCTGGCAGGCAAGCAGAAACGAACCAAACATCTTTGCTCGTTTACCTTCACCCCATTCAGCACCGGTAACAACAAGATCAATAGTATCGACCTCCGGCTTGATCTTGACCCAGAGTTTCCCACGGTTCCCGGGAAGGTAAGGAGAATCCAGAACTTTCAGCATGATGCCCTCATTCCCGTTATCTAGTGCCGCATGATAATAAGACTCGATCTCATCTGGAGAATCACTCACCAGCTGGGGGGCTACAAAGTCCTTCATCACTTTTTCAAGAATCTGTCTACGCTCAGAGAACGGGCGATCGATCAGTGTTTCACCATCACAAACGAGGATGTCAAAGACACACGGCTGCATATGAATGGCATCCGCCGCATCAGTAACACCATGTTTCCTGCGTATTCTTCGCAGCACAGTCTGAAACGGCATAGGTTTTCCATTCTGTATTGCGATGACTTCTCCGTCGATAATGACATCGTGATCTGTTGCAGCGGAAAGCAACTCTACCACGTCAGGAAGCGATGATGTCATCTCCTCGAGGCGGCGCGAGTAGATTGCTGCCTTACTACCGGTTTTATGGAACTGGAATCTGCTTCCGTCATATTTGTTTTCTGCGGCAAGAAGCCCGTGTACCTCCACCATACCAGTAATTGATCCAGACTGGGCAAGCATCATCTTCACCGGCCGGAAGGGAGTAATATGTACCTTTGCAAGGGCGGTTGGGTCAGTTTTGGCCAGAAGGGCAACCTCCCCAAGATCATTGAGGGCCTGGTGAGCATGCTCAACAATCTCTACAGGTACGTCAAATCCTTTGGCAACCGCTTCACGGACAACACCCTCTCCAACACCAATACGCATCTCCTCAAGCATTAACCGGGACAGATATCGGCCTTCCAAGGGAGATGCATTTGACAGGAGATACTGCGCGGATCTCATACGTTCCTGCTGGGATTTTCTACCGGAGGTTTTTGCCATCTGCAAAAACCGTGCATGTACTTCAAGTAACTCAAGATCTTCGGAGAAGAACATTGTCTGTTCCCGCTTCCCCAGTAACTCCTCAACAACCCGACCGGTATCACCAGAACTGTTGATCGCTGAAATGACCACCTGTCGTTTCTTCCCAATCACATAGGCAAGTGCTTCATACAACAGCCCCGGACCAAACCCAAGTTTTTCCGAAGACCAGTCAGGAAAGATTCTCCCGCGCATAAACCGCACGAACACCGGCAGCTCCTCTACAGACAAAGAGGGAAAAATTTCAGCGAGAACCTCTATCATTGCAAGCCGGGAAGAAATTGTTTCAATCCGGTCACACAATTCTGCAAACTCACGAAACAGCATTGCAACACCTACACAGTAAAACGGACAAGACGCCGCTCCCGATATTCGGGAAGCTGGTCGCTGACATAGATTTTCATCCCCGATTCTCCCGCAGCATCTTCAGCACACTCACGGGCAAGGTTCGGGCGGTTGTAGTTCTCTGACAGATGGGCAAGGGCAAGAATGCCGACATCTTCCGAAAGCATTCGCTGCGCAACAGCAGAATTTTCATTGGAAAGATGCCCATCCTCCCGAATACGATCTTTAAGATATCGTGGATACATCCGGAGAACACGGCGGTTACCGCAGCAGTGGGCTCCACAACTGCGACATTCAGTACAGTCAGGAAATGTGTCGTTCTGCATGGCAAAAGAACAGTAATTGCTTTCCAGCACCACGGCATCACAGCCGCGAAGGACATCAATCATCGCTGGTGTTACCTTGAGCGTATCAAGGCAGACACCGATGCGGGCAGCACCATCATCGATGACAAAACCGGAGGGTTCGGCAGCGTCATGCCATGTACGAAATGTGGTAATAGAAAGACCGCCGCAGGTTTCCGGAAGTTTATCTCGGCAGACAATCAGTTTTGCAGTCTGCGGGAGGAAACCTCCACGAACGGAGGCATCCAGCGTACCACCAGTGCCATATACCGGAATTTTCAGTGCCTTAACAAACGCCTTTGCGGAGCGAACGTGATCCGAATGCTCGTGTGTAACACACAATGCACGAACGCGTGAGGTATCAAGAGACAAATCCTCCAGCGTACGCTTGAGATAACCGATTCCTGCATCAATTACCACCGCATCAGTATCATTCCCGATGTAGATGCTGTTTCCTTTGCTTCCACTTGCAAGCAGAACGCACTCCATATTCACGTAGTAGGTAGGGAGTGCTGCAAGATATATTCACCCGACTTGGCAGTCGAAAAAAGGATGGTCTCCCAAAGGGAGATTAGTCGTCCTTGTCCGGCCAGCAGGAGATACCTTTCTGGGAGGATAAGATAGACGGATCGAACACCGGTTCATCAATGCCTGCTGCACGCTGTTTCTTGTAGTCAGCCAGAGCCTCAAAGGCGTGTTTGCCAATGAAGATGAGAGCTCCAAGGTTCACCAGACACATAACAGCCATGAAGACATCGGCCATTGCCCAGACCAGCGCGAAGTTGGCAATACAGGCAACGAAGATCATAGCAATAACCACTATCCGGAAGACCCAGATGACAGTCTTATTTTGTGTGATGAAACGCGTGTTGGCTTCACCCATCGAGTAATAACCGATCATACTGCTGAATGCAAAGACCAGAATGAAGACTGCGATAATGATCGGTGCTGCTGAACCTAAGATTGATTCCTGCATCAGCATATTCTGTACTAGTGCCACACCACTGATGTTGTCCGGTCCACCGGCAGCTGCAACATACTGGGTGTAGTCGCCAAGAAGCATGACCATGAAGGCGGTTGCAGAACAGACGACAAGCGTATCGATAAGAACACCAATCGACTGCATCAGACCCTGCCGTGCAGGGTGTTTGACTTTGGCAGCAGAGGTGACATTGGGGATGGAACCAATACCAGCTTCGTTAGAGAATGCACCGCGCTTAACACCCCAGATAATGGCCGTACCAAGGGCTGCACCACCAATCTGCTGGAAGCCAAATGCACAACCAAGGATGACGGAGAACATTTCCGGAATCTTGGTGAAGTTCATTGCAATGACAATCAGTGCAATGATCAGGTACACAACCGCCATAATTGGGACAAGCCATGAGGATACCCGTGCAACACGAGCAATTCCACCAAGAATGACGATTGCAGAGATCACTGTCACAATAACTGCCATAATCAGAGGATCAATGTTGAACGCTGTGACAAACGCATCAGTGATGGTGTTTGCCTGCACCTGCGTAAAGCAGATCGGATACGTGATAATGACAAGAAGTGCAACAAAGATAGCAAACTTACCTTTACCAAGGGCATTCTTGATGTAATAGGCAGGTCCACCGTGGAACAGACCATCGGCACCTTTCTCTTTGTAGATTTGACCAATTGTACACTCAACAAAACTCGTTGCTGCGCCAATCAGAGCAAAGACCCACATCCAGAAGATAGCACCAGGTCCACCCATGATGAAGGCCATTCCCACACCAGAAATGTTACCTACACCAACACGGGCGCCCATGCTGACACAAAACGCCTGAAAAGAAGATACAGCATTTTTACCACCAAGAACATCACTTGCCTTCATTCCATGGAAGGAAAGACGGCAGGACTCTTTGAGCATACTAAGCTGCACACCCTTTGTTTTCCAAGTGAAGTACAACCCCATACAACCGAGCATGATGAATGCGAGGTACCAGATGTACTCGTTCACCACCGCTACTGCTGAGGTGAGTACTGCGTTGACAGTCTCAAACACACTCATGAGATAAATCTTTTCTCATCGTAACATATTAACGTGTTGTAACGTATCGCCACAACAAAAAATGAAAAGAAGTTCCTAACGTATGGAACTATTTAGAAGGAATCCATTGAGATTCCGCCGAAATCCTCGGACTTCACAGGGGTTGTGATGCCGAATGCGGACTGCCCCGCCCAAGGCTCAAGAGAGTTGGCTGCTTCTGCCATATAATCAAGAATATCGATGGAGAGTTCGCGCTTTTCTTTGCTTGCCCGCATCTGCTCAACTAAAAATCTGAGCTTTTCAGGGTCTTCACCCCGGAGTTTAGCAAGGGATATCACACACATGTAGATACGGGTCAGATTCCTGTCGGTACCGGTAATGGTATCAAAGAATGCCCGAAGGACCTGTGCCTGATACACCTCGCTTCCCATAATTACTCTAACTTTGCGGCTGATAGGTAATATAGATTGCCGTCATTTTGCGGTACTGACGATCCGAATAACGTCACCGGATTTCAGCTCGGTACTGTCTTTGATTCTCATTTTTGTACGGGCGTCGACAGCATAGAGGAATCCGTTTCCGATATCAGTATGCACCCTGAATGCAAGATCTTTGGGGGTACTGCCTTTTGGCATGAGGAAGGCATCAGGCAGAACAACACCTTTTGCATTGCAGCATTTATTGTCATCCTCAACGGGATAGACAACAATCATACCGATCTCCTCAAAGACAAGAGTGTTGAGTGCCTCCTGCACACCGGTTCCACCGAACTTTTTCATGTTCTCCGCAATCATGGTAAGCGCTTTTAGTTGCGGTGCCGAAAGTTTTGCACCTTCGATCGGCGCAAACGTACCATCTCCCGGGAGATAACGGAGGATCTTTGCCTGTGCTGCAGACTTAAGGGCAAGCTCACCTGCTGCAATAGTGGGGACAGCACCAAGTTCTTTGAGCGATGCAAGATTTGCCTCAGATGCCTGATCCGCTTTGTTTGCAGCGATGATCATGGGTTTTGAAACACGAAGCAGAACTTCGCACATCTGTTCTATCTCCTCAGGTGTTGCTTTTGCAAGGTTGATGCCGGTTTCATCCACCGCTTCACGGATTTGGATTGCGTTGATTCGTAAACCGGCAAGTGCTCCTGCCAGAAGATCGATTAACACAGCCTCTTTGCCCTGTGCCTGACGAACAAGTTTGGCAAGATGTTTGTCAACAATCCCCGCCATCCACATAGCAAACTCGTATCTGAGGAACTCCACATCTTCACGGGGATCGCGGGTACCAATATCAACCGGGTTACCTTCTGCATCAGTACTTCCCGATGCATCAACAACCTGGATAATACCGTCGGCCTCCCGGAGATTATCAAGGAACTGATTGCCAAGACCTCTGCCAAGGTGTGCATCGGGAACAAGACCTGCTACATCCAGGAGTTCAACAGGGATGAATCGAACACCGTCAACACAGGAGGTGCAGTTGTCCAGACCAAGTTCTTTACAGGGGCAGGGGGACCGCACATAGGCGACACCTTTGTTTGCGTCAATGGTGGTGAACGGGTAGTTGGCAATCTCAACGTTTGCAAGAGTCAGCGACTTAAAAAATGTCGATTTTCCGCAGTTTGGTTTTCCCGCAAGGGCAAGAAGCAACATGAGTAGAATCTCCTGAACTTTTCCGGCGGAGTACGATATTTTTCCTGCCGGGCATATTTTCAAGAAATGATTAGGTTATGCAGACAGATGTATCCTTCGGAATTCCTGGGGACAATGATCCGACACATTTTGATTAGGAACCATCGATGATTGCAGATGGGTTTGCGGATAGTCGGTCTTGCAGTTGGCTCCGCTCTGATGACTGTTTAAAAGACCTGCAAACTCAGCCGCACTGCATGAAGAACCGGGAAGCTTAGGCACTGGTACTGGTTGTGATCGCAGCCGCATACTCTGAAACCGCACGGTCAATATCATCTGAGTTAATAGACTCTGCAAAACGGCGGTTACATTCTTCCATCAGTTTTTCCGAAAGAAGGCAACGCGAACTTATCTCATATCTCCCGGCGATGACACCTTCCTGTGCCATATCCATGACAACACGATCGACCATCGGTGTCATCAAAGGCTCCATGATGTCCATAACACATGCACTGCGGTTTTTCCCCGGGGGAATGACATTTCCGTAAAGAGAACCGATCTCCGGATCGAGTCCAGCACCGGCAACAGATACAGAAGTACTTGCATAGAGAACAGCATACCCGTGAGCAAGCATTGCGTTTATGGGATCCAGATACGGAGGTTTTTCCCTGCGCCGGTAACCAAGCCTAGGATCTGCAACACGCGAGAGAATCTCATAGTACATGGTACGAGTAAGCAGAAAGACTCTGGATAGTTCAGGGAGAGTAATAAGATACTCTAATTCATGGGATGCATCAGTGAGTATTTCCAGTTCTCCCTTATAGTACAGGCCGTCATCACGGCGCGAACCGAGTTCGTGGAGATACCCCATACGCGATTTCAGTGAAGTGATAATGACGGACATTGCAAACCGGTGAACCGGGATACTTTTCTGTGCGGGTCTAAGGGGATATGCACTATGCCCAGACGGACGGATTGTTCCAACCGGTTCTCCATGAATATCAAAGAAAGAAACGGGGACATTATTATCCATCAGATGTGAAACCGCAGCTGTCTCAAGTGTATGACCGCCTGCAATGAGCAGATGGCGGATGGAGGAAAGAGGATAGGATCTCCGCACAGGTCCCTCGCGGATAGTGAGGGTTCTCCGAGTTGCACGAATATCTGCACCGTATCCCCAGACAGTAACCCACGGAACTGCATCACTCATTGGAACAAATCTCCCTCGTTCTGACCGTTCAGTTGGATTCTGCACTTGCCACAGAAATATTTTCGTTTTCGATCAAGATCATCAAGATTGCGCGGACAGTACATGATACAATTAGAGTTGCTGCAGTGCTCCAGACCAAAGAGGTGAGCAATCTCATGGGCACTCTCCTTAACGATACGATCAATTAGTGCATCGTCATCAGGATGGCGGCCGTAATACTCATTCGTCAGTCGGGCTGGAGACACCACAGCAACTCCGAGAGCAGGATAAGCAAGACCAAATACAAAATCGGCAAGAGGTTCAAACAGATCTACCGGAGTTACCAGCAGGACTTTTTCATGAATGTGGTTGAATTTATTGTAAAACTCAATATCAACATCATCAGGCTTAAAGAGCTGGGGATATCGACGGCGAAAAATATCAAGTTTCGTGAGAATTTTTACCGCGTCACACTGCTGGCGGAGCGGATCAAATCCTTCAAGCGGAAAAGTACCGTTGTCGATACGGGACACAGGCATCTCCAGTACACCTGAGAGCTCCTCTGTGACAGGTCTGCTCAGACCAATCGGAACCCGGCTGTCCCAAAAAACGTGTACTCCCATGTGGTAGATAATTTCATTGTGACGGGACATAAACATATTGAACACGTATCAAAAGGAGAAGGCGTGTGTCAGTATATCAGATTGAGAGATACGTAGGAACCTACATCCGCGATCATTACTCATCCGCAGTTGAGATCGGATTCGGGGGGAAAACAGTCGCAGCAGAGATAATTCAGGATGCGGGAATTCCGATTCTGTGTACTGACATTCACTCATATCAGACGACCGTTGTACCTGCTGTTGTAGATGACGTGTTTTCCCCGACACATTCCTATTATCAGGGAAAAGATGTACTGTATGCTATCCGACCGGGATGCGAGATGATTCCTCCCATGATAGCACTTGCAGAACAAATCGGAGCCGAACTGATTGTGTATCATCTCGGGTTTGAGCTGTATGAAAACGGAGGAGAAGTTCTGGATCTTGGAGATATTTTGCTGCACCGGTATGTGAAATGAACCAAACGAAACATGATACCCGCACCTTCTTTTGGCAACACTAAAACCATTACACGGGAGACAAGCTAAAAACTATTTATTTGCAAATGTCCAATACCATATGATTTTCAGGTTTTTTCCATGAATAAGGCGCAAAAGAAATGGCTGTATATATCAGTCGGCATCAGTGTGATTGCACTTGTTGCTATGCTTCTTTTGACGTTTGACGCCAACACAATTGTTGCCTTAGAAAAGTGCAACCCTTGGTACATTCTGCTTGGATTTCTTTTGCATATTTTGTCAATCGTATTCTGGGCACTGCGCATCAAACTGATGTGCTGGTCGCTTGGATATCATGTGCCGTTTTTCCACTCAGTGAATCTGATCTGTGCAAATATGCTGGTTGCAGCTGTTACCCCCTCACAGGTCGGCGGTGAGGCAGTACGGGTGTATGAATTATACAAATCCGACGTTCCAACCGCTGATGCAACCGCAGTGGTTCTGATGGAGAGGGTCTTTGACGGAATTGTACTTGGGATTGGGACGATCATCGGTGTATATCTGCTTGGAAAAATGTTCAGTCATCTTGATTTCCCAGCAGTATACATGGGTGTTGCCTACTTCGCAACGTTCTTTTTCATAGGGGCACTCCTGTTGTTTGCTGTTCTGGTAAAGCGGCCGCAGTGGACAAAGATTATTGTTGCAAAAGCCTCTGGTCTTTTTACCCGCCGCTGGGATTCACAGAGAATCGAACGATTGCTTGGAATGCTTGATGAGAACATCGATAGATTCTATGTAACCATCGGACACTTTGGGGGGCGTTCAAAGGTTGGGATGGCACTGGGTCTGCTGATGACCGTTGCCTTCTGGGTGTCAGAGTTCGTTATAGCTTCAGTCCTGATGGTGGGTCTTGGTCTTGAACCAATGTTTTTGATCTCGTTCATCTTCCAGCTGCTGATCGCAATGATCATGATGATTCCCTTAACACCAGGCGGAGTAGGTGTTGCCGAGGTGAGTATCGCTGCATTCTACTCGATAATTATTCCGCTACCGCTGGTTGGTGTATTTGTACTGTTGTGGCGGCTGATCCTGTACTACTTCAATGTGGTTGTCGGTCTTATCGCAAGCCTGAGGATTGTGCGGCGTGAAGCCCGTGACTCTTTAAAGAAGACGCAAGAATAACTCTAGATTTAAATTGCCAGCGGACAATTCAGTAAGTACAGAGGATTAAGTACCCGTATGGATTCAAAGCAGAAAAAGTGGTTATGGATCTCTATAGGGCTCTCGATGGCGATTCTCCTTGCAGTTATCGTTCTAACGTTTAACGAGAACACCATTGAATCATTGAAAAATTTGAACCCCTGGTTCCTTCTTCTCGCATTCTGTCTGCACATGGCGGCAATGTGTATCTGGGCACTGCGCATCCGAGTAATGTGCAGATCGCTCGGATATCTTGTTCCGCTGAAACACTGTCTGAATATGGTCTGTGCCGGACAGCTGATTGCATCAATCACCCCGTCACAGGTGGGTGGAGAACCGGTGCGCATCCATGAGTTGTACAAAGCAAAGATGCCTGTTGCGGATGCAACAGCGGTTGTCTTGGTGGAAAGACTGATGGAGGCCGTGCTGCTCGTGCTTGGCGTTATCATCGGCATGAGTTTGTTCTCTATCATCTACAATAACGGCGAAGTCCCAGAGATGGTAATTGCAGCGGCCTGGGTTGGTACCGGGTTTTTTGTAGTACTACTGATAATTCTCATGGTGCTGCTATCACGACCCCAGCTTATCCGGAAAATTGTGTTTAAGGTTGCAGGACTATTTACAAAAAAATGGGACGGAGAACGGCTCGCAAAACTTACCATTCAGATTGATGAGGCAATCGACCGGCTCTACCTGACTTTTGAGTTGTTTGCAGGCCGGGCAAAACAGGGACTTGTGTTTGGATTTCTGTTAACAATTCTCTTCTGGGCGTGCGAGTATGCAATCGCATCCGTGATTATGATCGGTCTTGGGTACCCGCCGAACTTCCTGTTGTCTCTTGTGTTTCAACTGATTATTGCAGTGATTCTGATGGTTCCGTCAACACCAGGCGGTGCAGGAGTGGCGGAGATCAGCTATGCCGCATTTTATTCGCTGGTTCTTCCGTCAGCAGTAGTCGGAATATTTGTAGTACTGCTGCGGCTGATTCTGTACTACTCAAACCTTCTCATCGGGTTTGTTGCAAGTTTCCGGATCGTGAAACGTGAAGCCGCAGATGAAATGGTAAAACTTGAGGAGGAAGGAGTCTGAACCGGGATTATATTCCCCTGCGCGATAGGCTCCGATACATTCTGACAAAGGGAGACCGCACCGAGGATTTTTACCGCTACCAGTATGAACGGTTTTTTGCACGATTCTACTCCTCAGAGGAGAGATGTCTGCGTATCGGACCGCTCCATCTACCGCGTCTGTCCGTATCGGAACACCCAACACGCGAGGATGCATATTACGCAATGGAGATAGGAGATATTCTCATCCCAGCTTTGTTTCAGAGGTATGGGTATGTGGACGAGGGGCCGTATGAGTGGGGAGATGTACGGATTGCGCGTGATGATGTGGTGTTTGATTGCGGTGCAAATCTCGGTGTGTTTACTGTACTTGCCGCATACCGTGGAGCCGAAGTGTTTGCATTTGAACCCATACCTGAGGCCAGAACGATCCTAAGAGAGACGCTAAAGCTGAACCCGGCCTTTGCTGACCGGGTACATGTGATCCCCTGCGCACTGGGTGATGAGGAAAAAACTGCGGAGTTTACTATTCTTGAAGATACACTGGTCGGATCGTCAATGGTACTACCACAAACAGGCAGAAAGATGCGTGTTCCGGTAACAACAGTAGATGCATTTGTAGAGGCAGAAGGGCTGGATGCGGTGAATTTTATCAAAGCAGATATAGAAGGGGCAGAGCGGCAGATGCTTGCAGGAGCGGGGGATACGCTGCGAAACTACACCCCAAAGATAGCCATCTGTACCTATCATCTTGCGGATGATCCTCTTGTGATTGCTAATCTGCTCCGGAATGCGGATCCCCGGTACCAACTGATTTCACGATGGAAAAAGATGTACGGGGTGGTTCCATCTAAAAGATAATATGCCTAAATTTAAGTATGAGAATCACAAATATAATAGGGCACGAAGACAATCCTGATTGCAGGATGTTTTCTATTTTCATGCGAAGGTAGCCAAGCCAGGTCAACGGCGCCAGATTCAGGGTCTGGTCTCATAGGAGTTCTGGGGTTCGAATCCCTTCCTTCGCACTGTTTGTCGTACCATTTTGGAAAAGTACAATACGCGAGGATTTTTTTTCCAGTTTGCCAAACCATGAACCTTATGTGAGTATATCATAACTAACAGATAGACCGATAGTCCAGAGGGTGTCAGAACCCAAAACTCTATCACCCGCACGTTCCAGAGTATTTCTGATGAAGTCAATATTTTCCGCACCATTGCACATCCTCTTTGATGATACGGCCTGTATCAGATGCGGGTTGTGCGCAACAATGTGTACGACCGGCAAGATCGTCGCGTCAGAAACAAAGTCCCCAAAAATCTGTGATGATGCACCCTGTCTCTCCTGCGGACAATGTATTGCAGTTTGTCCTCAAGCAGCGTTATCCACGGATACTCCGGTATTTGTCACACCAGCAGATAATTCTGCATATAAAACAGGAATAAACCCTGATCTTCTGTCAACGTACCTGAAAAGCCGCAGATCAGTACGTATCTGGAAAGAAAAAGAGGTTGCACAGAAGGATCTTGAACAACTCATCGGAATTGCAGCGTATGCACCGTCAGCCTGCAACATCCATCCGGTAAAGTGGGTGGTGATCTCTGATCCTGCAACGATACGGAAGTTTACAGATGCCTCAATCGCCGCGCTGAAAGCACTCCCCCCTGATCATCCTCTGGCACAACTCTCACAGATGCTGATTGCCAATGCAGACAACGGATCCGATCCCATCTGCCGCAGCGCCCCGGCTCTCCTGATCGCCGCGTCCGATGCGGATCAAGAGTATGGATTAATCGACAGTATCATTGCGCTGTCCTACATTGATGCATTTGCACCGTCAATCGGCCTTGGTACCTGCTGGGTCGGTTATGTCATGATCATGCTGCACATAAAGCCTGAGTTAGGAGAGATACTTGGAATTCCCAAAAACTGGGTACCGCAGTATGCGATGCTTGCAGGATACCCCGGTGTCTCCTTTTCACAGATTCCTCCGCGAGAAATCCCGGAGGTTATCTGGAAATAATGCATTTACATTTTCCAACATGCAACAAATACTACTGCAAAAAAAACAGGACACATCGGTTCACTCATCATTTATCCTAGAAATTATATTTCAGACTGAGATCGCCCATCTATCGTGAAAAAATGGGTCTCGGTTGTCACAAGAGAATTAAAAAAGAAAAGTATCCGTTGATTTAACGGACAAGTGCTGCTGCACGTTCTGCTGCAGAACTTACAGACTCGGACTTGATGACCTCGATCTTACGGATCGGGAAGATCGGCTTGCATGCCTCGAGCATCTTCTTGGAAAGCTCACCCTTAACCATTGCGGAGACAAAGGTCTCAAAGTCTGCTTCCTTTGCATAGTCCTGCACAACCTTCACCATCATTGCACGAATCTCGTGAATCTGGGAAAGTCTGGCGTGGTTGATAGTGAAGGCGGTAATCGTCACCTGAAGTTCACGAACGCTGCCAAGCGGCTGGATCGTAATGGTGCTGTCGATACGGGATGCCCGCCTCTTCACCATTGCACGGATGAAATCTTTGGTCATCTCGTGGCCGTGGAACTGCGTGTATGCTGCATCTCCTGCAACATCATTGATCTTGAACGAAATCTTCACATTCTGCTTGGAGTAGTCCTGAATTAACTCACCAAGACTAACCGACAGTACACGACCCGGCAGGTTTGCCGTGTCAGAGGAGACGATCTCCCCAATAAACTGCTTGCCGAGGAACTCCGGGGCGTAAACCTTGAACCAGCTCTTTGCCTTCCATCCCTCAACTTTGCGTCCACCACTCTGCTTCTTTCTTGCCATGGTATCACCTTAATTTTTGAAATTGTATTTTTGTACCCGGAAACCGTGCATCTAACACAACTGTTCCGAGACGGATAAATTCATCAGATAATCATCCACCGTCGCAATCACCGATCGAAGCGACTCTCCCTCTACTCTTGCCACAATACAACCATCCAGAACCTCAACAGTCATAAACCCGTCCGAGTCAGGAGACAATGCCGAGACTACATGCTCTGGATGAACATGGGCTGACGTGATTGTCCCGCTTATGTACATGCTGCTGCCTCCAGACAGGCAAGAAACTCATCTTCACGATCAAGCGGAATATCTGCTCCGGCACGGAACTGATGCCCACCGCCGGAACCACCGCAAGCTTCTGCTGTTGCTTTCATGATCTGTTCGAGATTCACTGAAACATTATGCGGGGCACGGGCAGATATCTTCACTGACGCATCATCACGGCTAAGAACAAACATCGGACCGCTTGCAGATTCAATGAAAATATCTGCCACATCGCTTGCAGCAACGGAGTCCTCAACACGCCAGACTGTAGGAACATCACGGATTTTTTCAGCAGAACGTACTGCTGATATTACGCGGTTCCGGTAGGAGACTGCAGTCTCCCATGCTTCATCCAGATATGATGCGTCACCACAGCAGAGCGCATATGCAATCCCTGATTTCCCTGCTTTTCCACATGCATCCACCACCGCAGTAAATGCATGGGCATTTTGGATAACTTCGCGCTCCAGACTCCACGAATCCCCATAGAGAGTCATCAAGGAGTTGTATGAAGCATCCGACTCGAGAACGACATGGGAGAGCATACAGGCAGTGTATGCCTCATCCGATGGCTTGGAGATGCATTCGTTCTCAATTGCTGCAGCTTTGTCCGTACTACCGGATAATGCCGGAAGATACGGATGCAGAGATGTTGCGATCTGTTCTGTTGTTGTTCTGCCCGAAAGGAGAATGCCGCGACCCGGATTTATCAGATTATTTGCTATTGCATCACCGACAATCATCTGATTCCTTCCGGAAATGATCTGATTGTCACCAATGATCCCAAGCATTACAAGACCTGCCAGATCACGGTTGTCTCCAAGGGCATTTGCCACCACATATGCACACCCTGCTCCGGAAAGTTCGGATTCACCGTTCTCACCAAAGAGGCGCGGGTTGACATGATAGGGAGAGGTGTTGTAGGGAACATGATGATCGATAATCATCGTGCTCTCTTCAAGACCGGCACACGACGCACCGAAGTCACACAGAAGAGATATGTCCGGGTTCTCCACGTCATCTTCAGATATCCCCGGAAGGATCCGGAGTTTGAAGGCGATATCTGCCCTGGACAGGGCGAGTGACATGATCGCAGCAGCTGCAATGCCATCCGCATCGTAATGTGAGTAGATTTCCACATACTCAAGTGATGCGAGATGTTTTGCCAAGGATTCTGCTGCGGTTTCTAGTGACATACGGCGGAATGGAAATCTTATCTGGACAGGAGAATCTCTGCGGTCTCCGGCTTGTAGGTCCAGCCCTGGGGCAGGCGGCCGGTACCGACGTAGTACTTCACCAGTCTGCGGACTTTCGACTCGGTCAGCTGGAGCTGACGCTTGTTGTGAAGATCCTTCTTGTTCTCGCCAAGGTGCTTGCGCATGCCAAGTGCCTTGTGCATCAGGTTGCGCAGATCTTCAGGGATGTCGGTGTCAAGGTCGTTTTCACGGACGATGGCATTGACTCTCTTGCCGGTAACAAGTTTTACGTTCGGAACGCCAAATTTGTCCCGCAGAACCAGACCGATCTCTGCACAGGAAAGACCTGCTTTGCGGAGCTCGATGATCTTCTTTTCAATCTCCTGTACATCGGTGTTGGACCACTCAGGAACTTCCTGACGGAATGGTCTGACCGAGGAGGCGATTCCTCTTCTTCTTGCATGTATGCGTGCCATTGTTTTCACCTCCGATTAAGGACTGTCCGCCCCGTACAGGCGGATAACCGCTTCCTTTGCGGAATCAAAGAGAAACAGCCGTAAGTCACGAAAAGAGCAGCTGCAACAAGTACATCTGTTGCAAACAAGCATTCCCGCAGACATTCTGCGGAGCCGAACTGACTCATCGTAATCCCAAAGCCAAGAATGGCAGTGTCGTAACAGACAGACACGTCGGACTTACTTCAGCCAGCACTGTAAAGTGCTTCTTCTATATAGGAGAGAAGATGAGATAAGGGTTGCGGGAAAATATACTGGGTATGGTAGGCCGGCACTATGACTGTATCATTATCGGGGCAGGACCAGCAGGTCTTTTCTGTGCATCACTTCTTGCTCCTGCGAGGGTATTGGTCTTGGAAAAGATGGTACTTCCGGGACGAAAACTGCTGATTGCAGGGTCAGGCCAGTGCAATATTACGCATACCGGGGACGTGAAAAATTTTGTTTCCCATTATGGAGAACACGGTGCATTTTTGCGGCCTGCATTAATGGCATTCCCCAACACGGCAGTGCGAGAATTCTTTGAGAGATTAGGAGTTTCATTCGTGGAAAAGGAATCGGGAAAGGTGTTTCCGGAATCACACTCCGCAGACGATATTTTAGACGCATTGCTGGATGCCTGCGATGCAGCAGGCGTTGAGATTCTGAGTTACACGCCTGCAGAAAGCGTTGCCTGTGAAAACGGAATGTATGCAGTAAAAACGCTGCATACGACATATTATGCAAAAATACTTGTCATTGCAACAGGAGGTATGTCATATCCACAGACAGGATCAACAGGAGACGGATTTTTGTTTGCGAAAGCACTTGGCCACTCCGTTACACCACCCTGCCCGGCACTAACACCGGTCTATGCGGTACGGCACCAGTTAGCTGATTTGTCCGGGATTTCTGTATCCGGAGCAACGATCTCAATCTGGCGCGGGGGAAAGAAACTGCTTGTGCGTTCCGGAGATCTGCTGATCACCAGATTTGGTTATTCCGGACCGGTGATTCTGGATTCTGCCCGATGGATGCGAACAGGAGACATACTAAGGATTGGATTTTGTAAAAAGAAACCGGAAGAGCTGGATACACTGATCCGTGCCGCGTGTTCTTCTGCGGGAACGAAACAAATACAGAATTTGCTGGATGATGCTGAATGCCCGGACCGGTTGGTGAAACACATGGTACAGGAATCAGGAATTCCTGAGGGAACAACAGGAGCCCAGCTCACGGCATCACAACGGAGCAGACTGGTAGAAAATCTCACGTCTTATCCTGTAGAGATTGATCACCTGGGAGATTTCCGGGTGGCAATGGCTACTGCAGGAGGAGTCATACTGGATGAGATCAACAAAAAGACGTGTGAGTCAAAAATATCTCCAGGTCTATTTTTCATTGGCGAGGTTTTGGATATCGATGGCGATACGGGGGGTTACAATCTACAGGCATGTTTTTCGACGGCATTCCTTTCAGCGCAGCGTATTCGACAGATTCTCTGATTTTTCGAATTGACGCATCTATTTTTTTCAGTAGAAGAAAATGTTACATGTACAGCCCAGAGACTTTCAATCCATAATGTTTAAATCTGCAAACTTCCTACTTTGTTATCACGCAGTGCCTCAGTGGCTTAGCCGGCATAGCGCGTCCTTGGTAAGGACGAGGTCGCGAGTTCAAATCTCGCCTGAGGCTTTTTTCTTTTCTTACGATTTGTTTCATCAAGGATGTCTGTAGAGACAGATAGATAAATCTCCTAAATCCTGAGCAATCAATAACTCGAAAGACTCATATAAAACGCGAAATACATGTTCATATGTATTAGAGGTGTGTTTAGACTATGAAAAAAACCATGATGATCATTGCGGCAGTTCTTCTTGCCGCAGTCCTTCTGGTAGGATCCGGATCTGCCGCAGACAAAGTAGTTACGGGGATAGATGACCTCTCGGGAGCAGTAATTGGTGTTCAGCTGGGAACAACTGGGGACGAACTGGTAACCGCTTTTGAAGGTGACGCCAATGGCACGAAAATCGAGCGTTACAACAAAGGTGCTGACGCAGTGCAGGCATTAAAAACCGGGAAAATCGACTGTGTCGTAATTGACTTGTTACCAGCCCAATCCTTTGTGGAAAAGAACAGCGATCTGATGATCCTTTCGGAAGGCTTTGATCAGGAAGAGTATGCGCTGGTTGTTAAAAAAGGAAACACAGAACTCGTTGATGCTATCAACAGAGCGCTTGCTGAACTGAAAGCAGACGGAACAATTGACCAGATCAATGCGAACTTTATCCCAACCTCAGAGCTGAAAGGTACCTGCCCGTATGTGTCGCCTGAGGGTATTGAACGACCAAACGGAAAACTGGTTGTTGCAACCAATGCGGAGTTCCCGCCATACGAGTACTGGGAGTCTGGAAAGATCACTGGCATTGACATGCAGATCATGCAGGCAATTTGTGACAAACTCGGTTATGAGATGAAGATTGAGGACATGGCATTTGACTCCATCATTGCAGCAGTTTCCTCAGGAAAAGCAGATGTTGGTGCAGCAGGAATGTCAGTTACAGAAGACAGAATGAAGAACGTAGACTTCTCTGATCCATACACAACTGCACAGCAGGTTATCATCGTGAAAAAACCGGTAACCAGTACAACAGAACCTGGAGAGGCAACCCCAACCAAAGCACCAGCACCGGTTTTAGGAATTCTTGCAGGTCTTGGCGCTGCAGTTGTCCTTCTGAGAAAATTCTAACCTTTTTTTTCTAAAATACTGGAGCACAGTCTCTGGGCTGCTGCAATAGATAAGTAATAATTCTTATGTCTTTAGAGAACGCACGTTACCGATACGTTTACCGGGGTCTCTGAATGTGTAACAGAACAATGAAAAACGTCCTTGAACGGGTTCTCTTCCTTGCATTAACGGTGCTTTTGGTATCATCCATGTTTACGGGAGCTGTATCCGCCGCAACGGACAATAATACAGGAAATGAAAATAGCGGAGCTACCATCTCCCAAGAGCCGATGACACTCTTTGGGGACATCTCCAGTGCCGTAATCCAATACTTTGAAGGACTAAAGTTGTTTTTTGAAGAGCTCCCCGACAAACTTTATCAGAACTTCATTGAAGATGACCGGTACAAATATCTCATCGAAGGTTTTTGCAACACCATAGTCATTACGATATTTGCCCTGATCCTTGGACTGGTGCTCGGTACCTGCATAGCCATTGTCAGAACAATCCACGATCTCCATGGAAAACTAAAGGTGGCAAACGCCATCTGCAAAGTATATCTTGCTGTTATCAGGGGGACACCGGTAATGCTACAGCTGCTTATCATATACTTCGTGATATTTGCCGCGGTGGATGTGGATAAAGTACTGGTGGCGGTGGTAGCGTTTGGAGTTAATTCTGCAGCATACGTGGCAGAGATTATTCGTGCTGGTATCAACGCAGTTCCCAAAGGCCAGTTTGAAGCCGGAGCAAGTCTTGGACTGCCGTTCAAACTTACCATGATGACCATTATCCTGCCGCAGGCAATCAAAAACATTCTACCGGCGCTGTGCAATGAAGGTATCACACTGATGAAGGAAACTGCAATCAGCGGATATATTGGTCTCGTTGATCTGACCAAGGCTGGAGATATTATCAGAAGCCAGACCTGGGAAGCCTTTATCCCTCTGATAGCGGTTGCTCTAGTGTATCTGGTGATGGTTTTGATTCTGACACATCTGGTACAGAAGCTGGAGCGGAGGTTAAACAATGCTAACTGAAGGTGAGGTATTAATTGAGGTCAATGACCTCAGAAAATCATTCGGTGATCACGAGGTCCTGAAAGGAATCTCAACCACCATTCATGCAGGAGAAGTAGTAGCCATTATCGGACCGTCCGGATGCGGGAAATCTACATTTCTCCGTTCACTGAATCTCCTGGAGATCCCAACCGGGGGAACAATTCTCTTTGAAGGAACGAATATTACGGATAAATCCGTTGACGTCAACAAGATGCGCGAAAAGATCGGGATGGTGTTCCAGCAGTTCAACCTCTTTCCAAATATGACGGTCAAAGAAAACATCATGCTCGCTCCAACCAGGCTGGGCAAGATGACCAAAGAGGAAGCAGAAAAGAAAGCTGAAACACTTTTGCAGAGGATCGGCCTTTTGGACAAAGCAGATGTACATCCGCAAAAACTCTCCGGCGGGCAGCAACAGCGCGTTGCTATTATCCGGGCACTCGCTATGAACCCAGATGTAATGCTGTTTGATGAACCGACCTCTGCACTAGATCCAGAGATGGTCGGAGAAGTCTTAAATCTCATGAAACAGCTTGCTGATGAAGGGATGACAATGGTGATCGTCACGCATGAGATGGGATTTGCACGGGAGGTGGCAGACCGAGTTCTGTTCATCAACGATGGTGTAATCCAGGAAGAAAATACACCCGAAGAGTTCTTTACACACCCGAAAAATCAGAGACTGCAGGAGTTCCTTTCCAAAGTCCTTTGAGAGCACTGAATTAAAACCCCATCTCATTTTTTCCACTAACATTCGGTTCAATAGATCTCTCTTTCGAAAACCATTATATGCACATATGTTCATATAATGATTTATGGTGAAGATGGAAATCTTTGAAACAAAAACACCATCAGCATCAGACCCTGAAAATATGCGGATAACATTGTTGATTTCCCGCCTCAAAGAACATGGATTCAGTATTGAGCGGTATAATCAGAGAACCTCTCCAAAAAAATTTCAGGAGAATCACACAGTAGAGAAGCTGATCACGACACATGGCAAACAGATTTGCCCAATAACACTAGTAGACGGTTTTGCAATGATTACAGGACGTTACCCGTCCAACGAGGAAATACGCCAGATCCTTACAGTTCCTGCCAGCCTCATTGCAGAAAAAAATGAAGGATGCTGTTGTATTCAAGGGTGTAACCGAGAGGAGAAAATAGTATGACTGAACAGATATTCAAAGCTCTGAGTGACAGAACAAGACTTCGTATGGTTAGTCTGGTAATGAAACGTGAACTGTGTGTCTGTGAGATTATGGAAGTCCTGAATCTCTCTCAATCAAATGCATCACGACATTTGACCATTCTCAAAAATGCAGGAGTACTCTCCGGGAGAAAGCAGGCACAGTGGGCATACTACAAAATCAGCGAAATGCTGCCTCCGGAACTGTACCAGTATCTTTCACGAACATTTTCCGAAGATCCCCTCTATGCAGAAGATAGAAAACGGCTGGAAACCTGCACTGTAGCAGACGGATGTAAACATACAACCACGGGTGATTCGCCATGAAAGAAGAAAAAGGGATTTTTAAAAAGTTGAAAAAAGCTGTTACCGGAGAACAATGCTGTTGCTGCAATATTAAAATTGTACCTGAGACGTCTGAGGATAACAAAGAGGAGAACACTAAATGAGTCTTGCCGACACATTAGTTTCTGCTGGAGAGTATTTTCTCATCATTACAGCAGAACTGGTACTTCTTTTTGTTGTAGTCAGTTTGTTCGTGGGAGTATTACAGGTGTACGTTTCACCGCGTACAATGCAGCGAGTGCTTGGAAATACAGGGAGCGTAGCAGGAAGCATGTTTGGGGCAGCATTTGGTGCACTCACACCATTCTGTTCTTGTTCCACCATCCCAATCACGCTTGGCTTTTTGAAATCCGGGGTCGCATTTTCAAGTTCGATGTCATTTCTATTTGCCTCCCCATTACTAAATCCTATAATTTTAGCAATGATGTTGGTCATTTTCGGACCAATAATTACTGTTGTCTATGCAGTGATTATGTTTGTCTTTGCTGTGGGAATCGGTCTTATTTTGGAACGCGCAGGATACCGGAAATATCTCAAACCAGTTGCTGTTGAGGGTGGGATAGATCAAGCTGGTACAAAGTTTCAGCAGATTGTCAACTTCGCACTCACCATTTTCCGGCAAATGTTGCCGTATCTTCTGCTGGGAGCAGGTATCGGGGCATTCATCTATGGATTTCTTCCCTCAGACTGGGTATTGGCAGCAGCAGGCCCGGAGAATATCTTTGCAATTCCAATAGCTGCACTCATTGGGATCCCTTTATACATCCGGGCAGAAACAATACTACCTATCGCAGCAGTCTTTCTTGAGAAAGGGATGGGTACCGGAACGGTTGCTGCCCTCCTTATTGGAGGTGCCGGGATGAGTATTCCAGAAATCACTATGCTATCTGCAATATTTGAAAAGAAACTTGTGGGTGTATTTGTGATAATGATATTTGCTTCAGCCGTACTCACTGGCTGTATCCTTCAGATAATAACTTGGTGATGCAAAAATGCAAAATGATTCAACAGAACCTGCCTGCCTCATCTGCGGGGCCCCTCTCCGGTACCTTGAATGTGCGCGCGAGATGACCTGTGCTATTTGTGGAAAAATCTGCCTCAGCAATGCGGAGTGTATTCACGGTCACTTTGTCTGTGATGACTGCCACTCAACCCCTGCAGCAGTGGTAATCCGTAGTATTGCATTGGCAGCATCAGAAAAAGATCCGTTTGTAATTGCAACGGCAATGATGAAGAGTCCCGCTGTACATATGCACGGACCCGAACACCACATCTTGGCAGGAGCCTCACTTCTTGCAGCGTATCGGAATGCAGGAGGAGAACTGGATCTTCCCACAGCAGTAGAGGAGATGCTTCGCCGCGGTACAATGATCCCGGGTGGATTCTGCGGACTTGCAGGAACCTGTGGGGCTGCGATCAGCGCAGGGATGTTTTACTCCATTGTAACGAAAACAAATCCCCTGAGCAAAGAAACTTGGAGAGATGCCCAGCTACTAACTGCAGCATGTCTTACTGCAATTGGCAGTCACGGAGGGCCGCGCTGCTGTAAACGCGACACATATCTTGCTCTTGAGACAACAGTTCGGTTTATGCGGGAACACACCGGTATTGCAATGGAATGGCAAAGAAAACCTCAGTGTATCTTTTCCCAAAGAAATCGTGAATGTCTGAAGGAAACGTGCCCATATTTCCCGGAATAAACAGCATATCACACACAGGAGAGTACTGGAGCAAAAAAAGAAAAAGGCAGGGAAATACATTCAGCTCTCAATAAATTCCCTGAGTTTTTCCACAAGGAATGCTTCCACTTTTTTGACCTCATCAGGTTTTCCGCGGAATGCAATCAGCTCACGTTCATCGTTGACCATGTTGGCACAGTTCAGCGGTCGTGTAACTGTAACCATCTCTACGTCAAACGTGAGGGCAATGTCCCGAATAATTG
>JAHLFR010000040.1 GCA_018883755.1 Candidatus Methanocorpusculum faecipullorum | reverse complement strand
CCATAGTACTTCGACACAATTTCAGGACCTGAGATTGTGTCAAAGTAGGCGCCTGCCTCGTTTGCGACCGCACGGGCAATCAGTGTCTTGCCGGTTCCCGGCGGGCCGTAGAGCAGCACTCCCTTTGGCGGCTCAATGCCGAGCTTCTCAAACACCTCGGGGTGACGAAGCGGGTACTCAATCATCTCCCGGACCTGGGAAAGTTCACGTCCCAGACCGCCAATATCCTCGTAGTGGATGTTTCCGGCGGATTTTCCTTTCGGCGCATCCTCACCTTTATAGACCGAGTCTTTATAGTGAACGGAGGTCTGCGAACCGATGATGGCAATGTCGCCCGGAGAGACATCGGAGATCACGAATGCATAGTATTCAGTGCTGTAGCTGGAGAATCCTCCCCATCCGGAGAAGAACGGATCCTCATTGCGTGTCTGGGTTGCAAGCGGAATCTGGATGACCTGCCCTTTGGCAACCGGTTTTCCGGCATACTGCTGTACGATAAACTGCTCCAGCTGACGGCTGTCGAGTTTAATACTCTGGGATGCCGGCTGGATCGTGATCTTGGATGCGGTCTGCGGCTCAGTCTTTTCCACCATGACGGTGTCACCGATACCAGCCCCTGCTGCACGCCGGGTGTCACCATCTATTGCAATTCCGCCCGACCCGGAAACACTGGACCGCATGACCTTTGCAACGCCGGTACGCTTTCCGGTGATCTTGACAAAATCACCAGAGTCAACACCGAGTTTGGCCATGACATCATTATTGATTCTTGCGTATCCGCGACCGACATCGCTGCTGTCTGCCTCCTGTACTATTAATGGAAGAGTTATTGGATCTGTCATGAATATATCACCTGTAATTTCTTCTTTACTCTATGTAAGCATTATCTGGTATTTAAATTATTTGTGTGGGCAAAAAATCGGGGCTTCTAAAAAGAGATTTATAGAACCACAATACGTCAAAGTATTGGGCGCGCAGGATTGCAGGTGATAAATCCGTTTTCAGTAACAATCCAGTCCATTTTGTGGTCAAACGGATCGGCAGGAATTGCGGGTGCTTCCTGGCACGCATAGGCTAAACCGATGCGGGGAATATCCGGGTAAGCCTCAAAGAATCTATCATAATATCCCGCTCCGTATCCAAGCCTGTTCCCGCTGCGATCAAACCCGACCAGAGGCATCAGTGCAATCTCAATCGTCTCGGCATCCGCGGGACTCTCCGTTGAAAGCGGTTCTGGAACACGGAACGTCCCCGGCTCAAGATCAGCCACGTTTTTCAGATAGGAAAGCCGTAGTGTTTTCGTCTCCGTCTGGATAATCGGAACGATCACGGTTTTACCATCCTCCAAAAGACTATTGATGATAACGAGTGACTCCACCTCCGGTTCCTTTGAGACATATGCAAAGACCGTCTGGTACGGCTCAAGAAATTTTTTGAGATGCTTGGTAACATAATAGCTTTTTTCGCGGCGTTCCTCGAGGGTCAAAGCGTCGCGAACGGATTTGAGCTGGTTCCGTATCTCGGCTTTGTCGGGCATAGATGAATAGTTCACCGCAAAAGGGATAAAGATTCGGGTGGGGATAAAACCAAACAAAAAAAGGGTTTACAAAATATTTGCCAGAATTCTGCCGAAGTGCGGAACAAAATCCTTCTTTCTTGAAACAACTCCCTCAAGATGCAGCGGCTCTTTTCCCCAGTGCATCTTCATCATTGTTGCCTCATCCGCCACCGCAAACATATCTGATCCCATCTCCGCCACGCTCGTATACAGTGCAATATACATATCCGGAGCGTTTGGTTCCTGCATCTTCTCCCGAAGCGCTGCATAAATGTCGTCCACTGCCGAACGTGCATACTCATAGGACGGTGTCAGAATCTGCGCAACAACCACACGTTTCCCAGAAAGTGTGTACTCTTTTGTATCGCGGTCAAGCAGCTCTTTTTGGGAAACCCCTGAAAGGGACATTCCTTCTGCAATCAGCTCCTGGGCATAGGCAACAGGATCCACCTCCGCGATCTCTGCAAGGAATGAGACCGCCTCTTCATCCAGTTTTGTCGTTGTTGACATCTTAAGGCCGAGCGTATCGGAAAGAATACCGGAAAGCAGTGTTCCGGCAACTCCCTTCTCCGGCCGAATCCCGGACTCCATAAACCGGCGTGTCACAATCGTCGAGGTGGATCCCACCGGTTCCATATCAAACCGGATCGGCCGCAGCGTTGCCATTGCTCCCAGGCGGTGATGATCGATGATCTCGATAATATCTGCCGTCTCAATTCCCTCAACCGCCTGGCTGTACTCATTGTGATCCAGCAGAATCACCGACTTTGCGATCTCTTCCATCAGCGAGTTGCGGGAGATGGTACTGATAAGCATTCCATTATCGTCAACAACACAGGCGGTACGGTACTTGGAGTTGGAGACCAGCTCTTTGACGTACTCCAGCGTATCGTTCATATGTACGGTGGGAACATCGGTTGCCATGATCATCTCGGCAGGGAGCGTCAGGTGAATCAGCTTTGCAACGCCGAACGCATCCACATCCGTCGAAAGAACCGTAACGCCTCGTGCCTCCGCAGCGGAGAGCAGCCGTTCGCCGACCGGCGCAGAGTCTGCGATGATCAGTGCCGCAATTCCCGCAGACACCAGTGCCAGTTGTGTCGGCTCATCATCCCCGACGATCGCAATATCCTTTTCTGTGATGCGGGAAAGTATCACATGCAGTGCATCGATTGAGATGTACACCGACCCTTCCAGCACATCGTGCTTTTTCACACAGATCTTCGCCGACAAAATCCGTGCCAGAATATCAACCGGCATCGGCGACATCGTCAGGTTCTCCCGCTTAATTGTACTTACATACGCACGGGCAAGACCATGCTCGCTCACCAGACCGATCAGCTTTCCTGCACCGTCGGTGATCGGCAGATTCCGCAGATCATTTGCATCCATCGCCTCAATCACATCGATTGTCGGCGTATTTGCGGTTGCACTCTGCGGATATGTGAACGGAATATCCGCAACGGACGGTTCAACACTGAGAATCAGCTCTGGTGCTTCCACACCAAACTTCTCCAGCGCGTACCGGGACTCGGCGTTCAGGTCCCCGCAGCGGGCGGCGATGTACTGACCGGATCCCTGTTTATTGAGGTAGGCGGCATATCCTATCACACTGCAGATACTGTCCGTATCCGGGTGACGGTGGCCGATAACATAGATGGACTTCACAGCTGCTCCTGATTATTCTTCTATACATATGGGAGGGATTGAAAGATAGGTATTACGCCCGAAAATCCTGCATCTTACCTCCCGCATCCGGACTTTTATGACGGGCAAATGCTTATGATGCTATACCTCTTATCATAATGGCACAATGCATAAGGAAGAACTCATCGAACTGCACCAGATATTTTATGATATTAAAGAATACTTTGAGTCTATCAATCCGGATCTGAAGTTCCCGCAGTACACTGCCCTGAAGATCCACCCGGATCAGGTCAACCGTAGCAAACTTGAGCACAAATACGCAATTTTTATCCTCGGCTCTGAGCTTGCTGCATCCATGAAAGAGTTTGAGACCATCTCTTCCCGCGGCATTCCAACACGCATGAAGGAGCTTGCGGAAAAGACGCTCAAAGAAATGGAATCAGAACGCGAACACTAAAAAATAGTAGTAAATAGTAGTATTATCTTCTTCCTTCTTTTTCCTGCTCAACCAGGTACTCTGCTAAAAGCCGTGGGATTGGTGCTTTCATGCAGTGCCAGTTCGGCGTTCCGTTGACCTCAAGAACCGTAAATCCTCCATCGTCCAGCGGCAGAAGGTCCACTCCGCAGTAATCAATGCCGACAGCCTCTGCCGCAGACTCTGCTGCCTCCCGCATCTCCGGCGAGATCTCAACGGCACAGCCGGATCCTCCCTGGTGAATGTTGTGGGTGAGATGTGCCGACTCCCGTTTAATTGCGCCAACCGCTTTGTTTCCTATGACAAAGGTGCGGTAGTCGCGATCGTTTCTTACGTACTCCTGTACATAATATGGTGCGGCCTCGGTGATCTGATCAACCGAGTTAAAGAGATAGATTCCGTTTCCATCGAATCCGTAAACCGGTTTGTAGACGGCTTTGCCCCCATGTGCGGCAAGAAACTCTGCAACGATCCTCTTATCGTTCGTAAAACAGGTATCTGGACTCGGGGCTCCCGCATGGATCAGTTTTGCTGTGGTGGTGACCTTGCTTGCACAGGTTGCAATCGCTTCCGGTGAGTTTATCACATGATTGCAGAGTTCCAGGGCTTTGAGAAGCTCAAACTGTACTCCGTCCTGACGAATTCCGCATGCCCAGATAGTCTCCCCTTCAACCGGAAGGTGGAACGGATCAACCGCCGAAAGATCAAGAACAGAGAACGGAACCTGCATCCGCCGCAGCTCATCCATCACCATGCCGGTTGAGTTATCGTCCGGCGTGTCGGTCGGTTTGGGAATTATATGAATCATTGTCACTTCTGTATGCAGGGCGACAACGATAAGGGTTTCTTTTGGGAATGTACGAGACGACCATTATTTATCCCTCACCGGACATATACAGATACACCAGAGTTGGTCGATCGCACATGACACATGATCAAAAAAATATCCTGTCTGTACGGGACATGGACCGCGAAGAGATAGACGCTCTTCTTACTGCTGCAGCCAAGTTTGATCAGCGTGAGTTCACGGGGCATGAACTCGATGGAAAAATTCTTGCTGTGCTCTTTTTTGAACCAAGTACCCGGACCAGAATGTCTTTTTCGTCGGCGATGATGCGTCTTGGCGGAAAGATTCTGAATCTTGGCAGTGTGGAGGCGTCATCGATTGCAAAAGGGGAAACACTTTCGGACACCATCCGCGTCATCTCCGGATATGCGGACGCCATTGTCCTCAGGCACCCAAAGGAGGGAGCTGCCCGGCTTGCAAGCGAGGTAGCAACGGTTCCTGTGATAAACGGTGGTGACGGGGCTGGCCAGCACCCCTCACAGACGCTTCTGGATCTGTTTACGATTCGCAAGTCGATGCGGCTCGAAAATATTGACGTCGGGCTTCAGGGCGATCTTCGTTACGGCAGAACGGTTCACTCCCTTGCTGATGCGCTGACAAAGTACAATAACATCCGTCTGCATACGATTGCTCCGGAAGGCCTTGATCTGCCGAATCATTTGAAGCAGGATCTCACCGATGCCGGCATGGAGATTATTGTGCATGAAAACATTGAGGAGGCTCTTCCCGAGCTTGATGTGCTGTATGTTACCCGGCTGCAGCGTGAGCGGTTCCCGGATCCGGCCGCGTTTGCAAACTTTGCGGCAACGTACCGGATAACGCCGGATCTTTTGGAGCGGGCAAAGCCGTCGATGATTGTTCTTCATCCGCTTCCCCGGGTGGATGAGATCGATCCGGCGGTTGACAGCCTGCCGTGTGCAAAGTACTTCCAGCAGGCGCATTACGGTGTGCCGGTGAGAATGGCAATGTTGCATGAGGTGATGAGTTCATGAAGCGATCGGTTTCGGAAGGAATTGTGATCTCCCCTATCAAAAATGGTACGGTGATCGATCACATTACCCCTGGTGAGGGGCTGACGGTTATCCGTATTCTTGGTATTCAGGACGGAACGAATGTGACGTTTACGGTTGCGACAAACGTGACCAGCAGCCGCGGCGGCAGGAAGGATATGGTAAAGATTGAAAACCGCGAACTGGTGAAGTCCGAGGTGGACAAGATTGCTCTGATTGCTCCGGATGCAAAGATCAGTATTATCCGGGATTTCAAGGTGATTGCCAAAAAACCGGTGGAGGTTCCGTCTGATATTGTGGGTGTGATTAAGTGCCCGAACCCGAACTGTATCAGCAATACCCGCGAACCGGCGCAGAGCAAGTTTGTTGTGCACCCAAGGGGTTTCCGCTGTCAGTACTGCGATACGATCATCTCCCGCGAGATGGACATCGGAGACTACATCTAATCTTTTTTTGCTGTGCCGGGGTTACCGTATCCGGTAGGCACCGCCCTCTTCCTGTACAAAAAATCCTTCGCGGCACATCTCTTCCAGTATCCTGGAAACCCTGTCGTGGGATGCCCCTGCCGCTTTTGCAAGTGTTTCTGCATCCTCTGCATCCCCGTTTAACAGCAGACGGAGCAGTGCTCCGCGAATCTGCCTGTCTGATCCGTCAAACGTGGACTGCTTTACATACTGCCTGCTCCGGCGGTTTGGGTTGGGGACAGAGGTTTTGAGTGCGGTTCCGAGATCCATCAGTGCCCAGTACCATTCGCGGGTTCTTCCCGGCAAAAGGCAGGCCTCAACCAGCGGGAAAAGATCACGGTCGTCCACTACTGCGGTGTCTGAGAAGAAATAGTGAATGAAGACGCGTCGAATGTTGGTCTCGATGAATACCACCGGCCGGTTGAAGGCGAAGGCTGCGATTGAACAGGAGGTAGCAGGGCCGATTCCCGGCAGTGTTGCAAGGGTTTTTGGATCTTCCGGAAGAATTCCTCCGAACTCCTCTTGAACACGGACGGCAAGTTTCTGAAGATTCAGTGCACGCCGGTTGTATCCCATTCCCTGCCAGGCTGCAAGGAGTTCCGCCTGTGGTGCTGCGGCAAGTGAGGCAAAATCCGGAAATTTTTCGATAAAGACCGGATACATCACCGCTACCCGTGGTACCTGCGTTTGCTGGAGCATCACTTCCGAGACAACGATGCGATAGGGATCGAACCGCAGCCTCCACTCCATATCGTGCCGTCCTTTGGTCTCATAGAACTCCATCACTTCGTTCTGAAAATCGCGGATGAGATCCTCAGTCATACCGGACGCGGCAAACCGGCTGCGGAACTCGGAGACGAGGCGTGGGGACATTGCTGTTCAGTATCTCGCTGAGAAAAAAGAAAAGGGTTTGGGATCAGGACTCATCCACATATGTTGCAGGCAGATCCGCCGAGAATGCCGGATCGTTTCCGAGACGTCGACCGGTGAGAACCGCAGCAGCACAAAGAATCACGCTCAGTACTGCCGCGACAACATACGATACCTCTAACGGCAGACCCAGTCCGAGGGGTGCTCCTGCCAGATGTTCCGGACTCACCCACAGAATGTAACTGATGCACATAAAGAGAATCAGTGTTCCGGGAACTGCCGTGATAAGATACGGCTTTGCCCTGCTTGCCAGATATGCCGTGGCAAGCAGCAGGGCACAGGAAGCGATCAGCTGATTGAACCAGGCAAAGTAGTTCCACAACACCGCATACCCGGTAGGCGACAGGTTTGACCAGATCAGAAGACCGCTGATAAGGAGAACAAGCGGAAGCAGTACGAGAACACGGAGTTTTGCTGGAGTCTGATCGATCTTGAGGAAGTCCGCAACCGAGGTCCGGAGAACCCGCAGTGCCGTATCACCGCTGGTAACCGCAAGGAAGATGAATACAATGAGGGAAAGTGAGGCCAAAGCTGCCGGAAGTACAACCCCTACTGCAGTGGAGATAATCTGATTTCCGTTTGAAGAGGCAAGCATCTCTGGCTCAAGGGCAAACAGTATCGAGGTTACCGCAGCCCAGATCATCGCGATAATGCCTTCTGCAATCATCATGCCGTAGAAGATCTTCCGCCCGTCCTTTTCGGACTGCATTGTTCTCGAGACGATTGGAGACTGGGTTGCATGGAACCCGGAGAGAATACCGCAGGCAATCGTAATAAACAGCATCGGGATAAGCGGCTGACCTTCAGGATGGGCAGTGAACGCAGCAGCGATCCCTTCGGGGGTCATGGCAATATCGGGGATGAGATCTGCGTAAGGAATGCAGGCAATGCAGACCGCAGCGGTTATCAGGATCAGAAGACCGCCAATGAACGGATACATTCTGCCGATGATTTTATCGATCGGGTACAGGGTGGAAAGAATGTAGTAGAGGAATATGGCAATTACCGCGGCGGTCAGCACCCAGGAGCCAAGAGGGATCAGTGTCTGGATAAACTTGGCGGGAATATTGGTAAAGGTGGTTACGACCAGAACCAGACAGACTGTGGCAAGCACCAGGAACAGGCCGCTGATCCGCCGGCCGAAGAACTTCTCCATCAGCGTCGGGACGTCGGCACCATTATTTCGCGCAGAGATCATGCCGATATAGTAGTCATGAATTGCACCACCGATCACGTTCCCGATGGGGAGCAGAAGAAAGACGATTGCGCCGAACTTCATTCCGAGGGCAACGCCAACAATAGGGCCCATGCCGGCAATATTGAGCAGCTGCAAAAGCATGTTGCGTTTTTTGGAAAGTGGCACCCGTTCTACACTGTCCGGGTTTGCAAGTGCGGGGGTGAGACGGTCGTCGGGAGCAAAGATCTTTTCGGCGACTTTGCCCCAGATGCAGTAGCCGAGGATCAGAATGGCGATTCCGGTAAGGAAAGTGATCATGTTTCGTAAGATGTGTGGTGTTGAGAGACGATAAACCAGGTGATCTGTTTTTGATGTTCAGAGCATCGTTGTAAAAAAAGAGACGGGGTGTCCAGCCCCGGAGTAGGAAAAGCCGTTCGGCTTTTCGTCCACGTGTGTACTCACTTACTCTTCTTTGCGGCCTTTTGCTCCCCTCCAGTATCCAAAGAAGTACCCGACAATCACTGCACCGATTGCGGTCTGCACACAGAAGAACAGTGATTCAATCTCCCCGCTTGGCGGTTCCCAAATTGGGTTGAACCAGGGAACATACCCGGTGCTGTCGATCAGATCGGCGGCTCCTCCGTCTGCACCGCCCCAGCCTTCCCCATCTTCTCCTCCGGAAGGAATCAGGAACAGCGTCCCAATCACAAAGATCACAATCACGGCAATGCCGAGGATGATCTCCGTCGTCGCCCGGTTCATGCTGCCTCCTCCTGAATCTTTGCAATTTCAGCATCCTCGATGATCCCGAGCTTCTTGAGAATGTCAGGTTTGACACGGACAATATACTTTGCAACAAGACCGCAGATGATACCCTCAATGACTGCAAGCGGAATCTGGGTTACGGCAAAGATTGCTGCGAATGCAACAAATGCTGCAAAAACACTTCCGTCAGCAGGGAATGCAAGGGCGAGCTGCAGGGAAGTTATCGAGTAAGTTACCAGGTTTGCAACTGCTGCAGTGACAAACACTGCAATGCCGAGGCCTGCATGGGCATACCGGCGCAGTGCGACAAAGACCAGCCAGGCAACAAACGGACCCGCGATTGCCATTGAGAACACGTTTGCTCCAAGCGTGGTAAGACCGCCGTGCGCAAGTAAAATTGCCTGAAATAACAATACAATGGTTCCAAGAACTGCGGTGACCCACGGACCGAAAAATGAAGCTGACAGACCTGTTCCGGTGGGATGCGAACAGCTTCCTGTCACTGACGGAATCTTGAGTGCGGAAAGTACAAACACAAACGCACCGCAGACTGCCATCAGAGGGAGAACGCGTCTGTCCTGCTGTATCATCTGTTTCATCCTCCACAAGCCGTAGATGACACATGGTGCTGAGAGCACAGCCCACAGCACACACCATTCGATGGGCAAATACCCTTCCATAATGTGCATAAAGTGTACTTGTTCTAATTATTATTTATATGTTATGAAATCAAATTATAATTTATATTAGAAAAATAATTTGTGTTGTGTGATCTTATAAGGACGAGCCATTCAGTACCGATGCAGCGCATAATGATGGAGTACCAGACCAGTACTGCTACGGAAAAATAGTTTTTATCGGAAAATGGAGGCCGTATGTACCTGAAAAAGAAAAGGAGATCAGACAGCCTTCCAGAGGAACTTCTCGCTCCGGAGACCCTTCTTCTTCTGACCCTTTGGTGTCTCTGCCAGATCATCCACAATGCTGCGGAGCATCGAACTCGCTCCGTCTGCCTGATTCACCAGCCACGCCTCAGCAGTCAGGGGCACAACATCACCGTAGATTCCGTGATGTGACTGGATAATATGGCGGAGCTGTAAAAGCTGTGACTCGGAGATGAGACTCTTGTACTCATCAATAAACATAATTCCCATCGTAATATGCTCGATAAGGTTGTAGGTATCGTTGGGCACATAGCCGTAACCGACTTTGTCAAAGCAGAAGATCTTTCCAATATCATGCAACACCGCACCGGCAATCACCATGTCACGGTTGATCTCGGTTCTGGGCATTGTCTCCACAAGATTCAGCGCTATTCGTACCGTTTCAAGGGAGTGTTCACAAAGGCCGCCGAGGTATTCATGGTGACGGCGGATTGCTGCCGGGCATTCATAAAACCGGTGATCCAGACAACAGGCAACAAACAGCCTGAGATCATTGTTTCCAATGCTTGCAACAACTTTCTGAATCTCAGCTGCATTCCCTTTGATATCCGCAGGCGTGAACAGGAACTCGGTCTCTTGCCCTGGCATCACGGTAACAGGTCCTGCAAGAAGTGAATCCAGCGTCTCTGGAGAGTCCGAAAAGACATGCAGCTCTCCGTTCTGATTGATCTTGCCGACACCTGATATTGCATACACCATTCCGGTCTTCACCGCCCGTGCAGCCTCCACTGCTTTATTGCCGTAGGCTTTGCACTCAATTGTTCCGGTACGATCTGCAAGAGTCATGTGAACAAACTGTTCACCGCGTTTACTGCGGAGATCTGAACGTTTGATGAGGAAAAGAGACGATACGTCTGATCCGTTCGTAATATCTTTTACATAGAGATTTTTATCCATGGATACTTCCGTGGATACTTATAGGCAGTGAAAAAATAAAGGATTGTAGGAATCTCTCACCAGCTGACTTCCATGACAGCTTTTTCCTCCTCTTTTAACGAGGTGTCGTTCTCTTTTGCAACAAATGCATACTTCTCCATCGGATTATAGGAGTCATACAGTGCACATTTGTCCAACACATCCACAAACTCCCGCAGGTACAAGCGCGGCACCACATCCACGCGGCCGCCAAATCTTCCTGTTACCCGATCGATCATTGTGCGGATAAACCGGATGGAGACACGCGTTTTGTCAACCTCGGAGTATGCTTCGGTGTAGATGTCAATCACCCGCAGAGAAACCTCTTCAAGTTTTTTCACGTCAAACTTCGGAAGAACAATCTGTGTCTGCATGGGATTGGAGAATCCGTCATCGGCAATCATTCCTATTCGATCATACAGAGGAGGAAGTGATCGAATACCTTTTGCACTGTCAAAGAGTGCGGGCGTTCCGGCAAACAGGAAGAAACAGTTCGGCAGCTCATTTCGGTCGATCATATCCACGATCTGACGGAGATTGATGTATCCCTTCTCCCGTTGCGGTCTGGCAAATGCCTGAGCAGTCTCCACCTCATCGAAACTGACAAGCAGCCCCGCATATCCGGCCTGCACTATAATATGCACCAGACCGTTCAGGAATGCAAGGGCATCTCCTTCCGTGACCGTTCCTTTCAGTCCTGCCTGGGCTTTAAAGGATCTTCCCACGGTCTGTTCTCCGGAAATCCAGCCGATTGCTGCCTGTGCTGTGGCAAAGTCACCGCTGTTGTTCGCTTTGTAGTAGGTACGAAGCGCTGCTGCAAGACCCGAGTTTATTCCGCTAACCCTGGTGAGAACCGCTTCGATCTCCTTTGCAGTCATATCTGCCAGTGCTGCATCGTTCTCGTCGATGCCGGTACTGATCAGCCGGTCTTCGATACCGTAGATCCAGGTATCGATGATGCTTTTGAGGGCATGATCCTCCGTTTGCGTGGTAAGACCGGCACAGATTCTTGCATACACCGCCTGGAGCTTGTGAAGCGGCGTATCCGGCGAGATAACCACATGACTTGTTACAAACTTCGCGCCAAGACCGATCTCCAGTGCCCGCGAGATGAGAAATGTCTTGCCTGAGCCGTACTCGCCGCGGATAAACTTACAGTCGGCATGACCGGTTCCAACGAATGCCAGCTGCGAGGTGATGACTTTCTCCTCGGTCTCCAGTCCGACTGCAAGTCTTCCAAGGCCTGACTCCGGAACGGTTCCGCGGCGCAGGGCATTGATGATCGCAACACTTTCCAGCTGGCGTTCATTCCGCCCGGCTCCGTTACTCTCCGGTGTAACCATAAATCTCTCCGCGGTTCCCGACTCCCCGCTTTTCAATGATCTTTACGCCTTTCTCTGCGGCTTTGGTTAAAATACCGTTTACAATACCAGTTACCCGTCTGGTGTTGAGTACGGAGCGGAGATCCATCTCGGTTGCTTCGCGGTGCTCTTTGAGGAATGCAACCACCTGCTGTTCACGTTCATCAAGATCAAGCAGATTAGCAACTGGCGTTGGCTCCTCGGCACTCGCTTCGGTCGCGGTCTCCAGCCAGGCATTCTTCTCAAGAAGTACGGGGCGTTCGGCGAGTGCCCGGCCTTTTGCCTGGGCAAGCAGCTGCATGAAGTCCTCCACCTTAATGACTGCCGGATAACAGGGCATCACATCGAGACCGAGCAGACAGTGCCACTTGCACTCCTCGTAATCCTGCCGCTCCAGGGCATCTCCCGCGGCATAGAGCAGACCAATGGCAAGCATTTCTCTTCCGTTTGAGGAGAGTTTCTCTAAAGCCGAGGTAAGGCGGGCAAGCACCTGCTCCATGATCTTTGGAATGCGGTACATTGCTTCTTTACCGTTGAACACCTCCTCTGCAACCAGCTCAACATCAGATGCACGGGTGATGTTGGTTAGGATATAACGGATGACTGTCTCGCACTCGCGATCTTCGCCGATACGTTTCAGGAACGCAGCATACGCAATACCGCCGTGAATGTAGTCAGCACGGTATGCCCGGTAATACCAGTCACGTGCCTGTCTGCAGGCCTGAGCCTCTTCATATGCAGCCCCAATCTGGGTTAAACAGACCGCTGTCGGATACGAAGAAAGAAGAACGCTGATAATTCCTGCGACTTCTTCTTTGCTGCGGACAGAGTCAAGGAATGCCTTGAACCGCGTGATGATCAGCTCCTGCATCGCAGGATCGGCAATCTCCGGATCCTTGCTGCACTCTTCTGCGATCAGCTGCCGGTAAATACAGTTTGCCTCCTCTCCATGATCTGTACGGGCGGCAAGCTCTGCTTCCAGCAGCCGGTACACAGGATCTGTACGGGTGTTGAGAAGCAGCCCAAGCTCATAGCGTGCTGCATCGTAATGACCGAGCAGTTTTTCGAGAAGAACAAACGAGAAGCGTATCTGGGCAACCTCCTCATTGTCCATCTCCTCCTCCTCAAAGCTGTCAAGAGCTGAACGGTATGCACTCTCGGCTGCTTCGGGGTCAAGAGCTGCAAGGGCTTCAAGGTCAAGCCGGAGATAGACCAGCTCACGAACAGTGTTCCAGCCGCGAAGGGACACACTCATTGCTTTCTGATACTCCTTTGCAGCGAGCAGCGCCTCCACATACTCCGGTGAGTACTCATCCTCGCTGAAGTTCTGGGCATGCAGGGCAATAGCCTCCTCCGGCTCACCAACCTCGGTTAAAATATGCATGAGTTTGCGGATGTCGGCAGAGTCAGAACCGAACCGCACCAAAGTTCGCAGTGAGGGTATTGCACCGCGGAGATCATTTTTGTCAAGAAGCAGACGGGCATAGCTCCTGAGAGCAGGCCGGTTCTCCGGGTCGAGAATCAGTGCGGCTGCATACTCGGATACAGCGTGCTCATCGCCGGTTTTTTCCATGACGTCGGCAAGATAGCTGTGCAGGTACGATGATCCCGGCATTACTTGTATGAGATCCCGGAGAAGGTATCCTGCGGTATCGTACTGACCGGTTTCTGCATAACTCCGGGCAGCGAGAAGAAGGAGAGCGGGATCGCTGGTACCGGAGACGAGGCTGATAACGTCGGTGAACTGTCCGGCGTTAAAGAGCTGCATCGCCTCATCAAGTGTGGGAGTGGTTGGGGAAGATTCGTTTGTCATTGTGTCAGGCGAGGTGTTGAAGGATGGTATCGGCGAAGGCTTTGGCGTCCTGCGGCATGCGTGCGGTGATGATGTTTCCGGAGACGACCACCGGTTCATTAACGAGTACTGCTTTGTCGAGTTCCATTACACGGCGTGATGCAGGCGTGTCAAGCGTGGTTGCGTTCTTTCCTGCAAGAAGTCCGGCCTCGGCGATGACGACCGGTGCAAGGCAGATGCCTGCGGTTATTTTTCCGGCAGTACCCATGGCATTGGTAATGTCAATGAGTTTCTCTGATCTCCAGAGGTAATCCTGACAGCCAATGCCGCCCACGATGATAATGCCGTCGTAATCAGCGGGGTTGACCTCATCAAAGGAGAGATCGGACTCAACAATCTCACCATGCATGCCATAGCACGTTCCGCGGATGGTGGAGGCTGTTACGCACTCAATTCCTTTCTCTTCGAAAGCTGCTTTGGGTATGGTATATTCCTGATCTAAGAACCGGTCCGGAGCTATTGCGAAAAGAATCTTCATATGTATTTACTATGGTTTTCCCGAGGGATTAAGGGTTTGGTACTGAATAGGCAGTACTATACATCCCAAATCCTTAGCTTGCATCAGGCACAGTACCTTTACCACGGAACCAGGAAAAGAGTACTCCCACAAATGCAAGTACCGCACAGAAGATCATCGAAACTTTCAGTGCCTGTAAGAACTCCTGATACATTTCTGGTCCGAGCATATCCGTCCCGCCCACGTACACCGAAATCGCTGACATACAGACCGCCATCGAGATGATCATTCCTGCCTGCCGCATCACAGCAACAATTCCTGATGCTGTACTGTACTCCTCTGCCGGTACTGATCCCATAATCGCGTTTGTGTTTGGAGCGGAGAACAACGCTGATCCAAGACCAATAAACACCTGGGTGACTGCAATGTAATGCAGATCGGTTCCCGTGTCCAGTCCTGCAAGCAGGAGAACGCCGATTCCGGAGAGTATCATACCGATGGTGACAATGTAGCGGGGGTCGATCCTGTCGGAGAATCTCCCTGCAATCGGTGTCATGATCGCCTGAATAAGCGGCTGGAAGAAGAGGATCATTCCTGCCTCTGCTGCGGTAAGTTGTCCGACCGACTGCAGGTACAGACTCACGAAGAAGACCGACCCGTAGGTACAGCCGTAGTTCAGCAGGGCTGCATACGAGGATCGGGCAAACCGCTGGTTCGTAAAGAACAGTTTCACATGCAGCACAGGCGACGGAATCCGCAGTTCATACCAGACAAATGCTGCCATCAAAATAATACCGATGACGGTCAGCACAGCCGAGAGCAGATCCGGCAGTGTGGAAAGACCATACATCGTACAAAACATCGCAACCGCATACAACATCGTTCCGCGAACATCGAACGGGCTGTCGGACGGTATCTTGATCTCATCACGGAAGAACTGCCACATGGGAACTGCCGCAGCAACTGCGAGCGGAACCATCACCAGAAACACCGCCCGCCATCCAAAGATCCCAGTCAGAAAACCGCCGAGGATAGGGCCAGCGGATGCTCCGATGTACACCATCGCGGTGTTGATGCCAAACGCTGCCCCTCGCTCATTCGGCGGATACACATAGGAGAGAATGGCGAGTCCGGTAATCATCAGGAATGATGTACCGCAGGCTGCAATTACCCGGAGAAGCAGAAGAATCGTATAGGTCGGGGCGAATACTGACAGACCGCAGGCGACGGCAACAATTGCTGCACCAAGCAGATAGGATCGCTTGTATCCGATCAGATCCGACAGGCGCGATGCCGGCACCAGAAAGATGGCGTTTGCCAGAATAAAGATCGTGGATAGCCAGCCGAGATCACGTGCCGAGACCTCAAATGCCACACCAACCTCGGGCATGGCAAGAATAATCATCGATCCGATAAGCGGGTTTAAAAATGCGCCGATGGAGGCCGCAAATAAAATCAGCCGTTTTGTACGTGAGTCCATCTCTGTTACGACTGTTTTGTCTGCATTTTCCCGTGCCACCTGCAGAGGTGAGATATGGCACACCGTTCACATGCGGGTTTTTTTGCGGTACATACCGCTCGTCCGTGGCTGATTAAGAGATAGTTGAGTTCTCCCCACCATGTCTTGGGAAACAGTTTCATTAAATCCTGTTCGATTTTGTTCGGATCGCTGTTGTCGGAAAATCCGATACGCTGTGACAGACGTCCCACATGGGTATCAACTGCAATGCCGACCGGGTTGCCGAACGCATGATTTGTCACAATGTTTGCGGTCTTACGTCCAACCCCCGGCAGCGTGACAAGTTCGTCAATGGTCTGCGGGACTTCTCCGCCGAAGTTTTCGCAGAGGCATTTTGCTGTACCGATGATGTTTTTTGCTTTGGTGTGATAGAATCCGGCGGGATGAATGATCCGTTCAACCTCTGTCTGCTCGGCTGCGGCGAGTGTCTGAGGGTCCGGATAGCAGGAAAACAGTTCGTCCCGCAGACCGTTGATGGTAGCGTCAGTGGTCTGTGCTGACAAAATCGTCATGATCAGAATCTGATAGGGATTTTCGAACTTGAGGAAGTTCATGTCCTCTCTCGTATGCGGATAGATACGATTCAACTCGGTAAGAACAGATACAGCTTCAACGGTATTCATAAAAGAATGGGGCAGCCCAGATTCGAACTGGGGTCAAAGCGTCCCAAACGCTCTAGGATGGACCAGGCTACCCTACTGCCCCGCTTGGTGCAGTATATATTGGTATGATACCCTTAAAAAAGGATAGGATATTTCTCTGGTAATCCCGGGGTATGGGTCACCAAATATTCCTTTCCTGCGGCATACTGAATTCAATCATATTGTCATAGGCCGTCGTCTCATAGAATGGTAACACTGTTGCAGTGTCCTGTGGAAAAAAGATGGTTATGCCAGATGGTCTTCACGGTACGTAAAGATCTCGGAGGGGTGTCGCTCGTACATGAGACAGGCTTCCTTTGGTAGTTCGCTGCATCCGATCTCCTCCACCGGAATCGAAAACACACGTTCAGGATGATCCGGAAGACCGCCGACCCCAACGATAAGGAAGAAAGGCATTCTTTCAAAGTGGGCAAACTGTTTGTATGCCCGTACCTGTTCAAATGTTCCGCACTCAAGAATGTCGCATGAGCCGTCTTCGGGTGTTTTGAACTTCGGCTGAAATACACAAACCACAGCAAATCGTTTTCCGGAGGATGTATCAGTTACCAAAAAGTCTGGAACGATGTCTCCGTCAGCGTCTGGCCGTTCGATCGCAAACGCATCGGGAAAGATCTCAAGGATGTACTCCTCGAACTCTTTGCAGAGCACTTCATGCTGCTGTTCTGCCTCAATGAGTTCATCGAGTTTGTGTCCAAATACGCTCCGAAATCCCATGCATCTAACTTACACGGGTTGCTATTTTAAGATTGTGTCCTGTAACCCGTCAAATCATGTTGTTTATTCTACGCGCGAATGAAGAAAAACGATGGAAATACTCAGGAGGACACAGTCTGTTGTTGTTTCCTCAAAATCACAGCAGTAAAGCCGGATTGCTATTTTCGACAAATGCAGAACTTCATATTAACGATCACAGAACAATCCCTCAGACCACAGGGTATTTAATAAATCTACATGATAAATAATGTTAATCCTTTCCACCATGGTGGAAACGCGGTTCTTGAACCGTGAACGAATGGAGACAGAACTATGTCAACACATGCCAACACCAAAATGCTCTCCGAAGCAGACGGGTATGACCTTCTGCGGAGATTCAACGTGCCGGCCCCGCTCTTCGAGATTACTACCAGTCCTGAAGCCGCCGCGGCAGCTGCCGCAAAGATCGGCTATCCGGTGGTTATGAAGATCGTCAGCCCCCAGATCATTCACAAAAGTGATGCAGGAGGTGTGATCGTCGGTGTTAAAACGGATGAAGAGGCAAAAACCGCATACAATACCATTATTTCCTCGGTGAAGGCCTACAACCCCGATGCAGAGATTAAGGGAATCATCGTTGAAGAGATGGCAAAGCCCGGCCTTGAACTGATCATCGGCGGAAAGATCGATCCTGCTTTTGGTCGCGTTATTACGTTTGGTCTTGGCGGCACTCTTGTTGAGTTCCACAAGGATGTCGGCATCCGTATTCTCCCGTGCAATGACGAAGAGATTCACAGCTTAATCAAACAGATCAAAGGATACAAACTCATCTCCGGTTACCGCGGCGAGGCACCCAAGGACGAAGAGTTCCTCTTCCAGACATTAAAGAATGCCTGCGAGTTCTTCGAAAAGAACGAGAACGTTGTTGAGTTCGACATCAACCCTCTGCGTCTCTATGAAAAGGGAGGCTGTGCCGTTGACGCACGCGTAATTGTGCAGGACGGTCCAGTTGAGCTTCCTCCGCACTATGATCCATCCAAGATTGTGCCGATCGACTACTACAAACCGCGTTCCGTTGCCGTTATCGGTGCATCCGATGACAAAACCAAGATGGGCTATGCGGTGTTCCACAACCTGCTCCAGTTCCCCGGCAAAGTCTATCCGGTCAACAACAAACGCAGCGAGATTCAGGGTGTGAAATGTTACCCGACCCTTTCGGCCATTCCCGGTCCTGTTGATATGGTGGCAATTACCGTTCCGGCACAGCTTGTTCCGGGCATCATGGAAGAGTGCGGTCAGAAAGGTGTAAAGATGGCGGTCGTTATCACCGCAGGATTCAAGGAGATGGACGAGGACGGCCGTGCCCTTGAGAACCGGATGGTGGAGATTGCGAAAAGCTACGGTATCCGTATCGTCGGCCCGAACTGTCTCGGTTTGATCCTTCCGCCGTACAAACTGGATACGACCTATGTGTCCACCTCTCCTCTGCCGGGAGATCTTGCGTTCATCTCCCAGTCAGGAGCAATTGTCAATGCGGTCGTCGGTATCTCGCTCTCGGAAGGATCCGAGATGGGATACTCGGAGGTTGTATCGGTTGGTAACCAGTCTGACCTTGACTTCCTTGACTACATGAGCTATGCCCAGAGAGATCCCCACACAAAGGCCATCATCCTCTACATCGAAGAGATCAAAAACGGTGTGGCATTCATGGAGATGGCAAAGGAGATCACCAAGACCAAACCGATCGTGGCAATCAAGGCTGGTTCCTCCCAGCGCGGACAGGCGGCGGCAGCTTCACATACCGGCTCTCTCTCCGGTGCCTACGAGGTGTACATGGAAGCGTTCCGCAAGTGCGGTGTGACTCCGGTAAAGACACTGCCGGGAGCATTCAAGGTGGCAAAGATTCTCTCTGATGTAACCCGTGCCCCGAAGGGACGTCGTGCGGTGGTTATCACCAACGCCGGAGGATTTGCGGTGCTCTCCAATGACTACGCCGAGACATGGGGCATTGAGATCATCGACCTTCCCAAAGAACTGATCGATGAGATGAACACCTTCCTCCCGCCGTTCTGGAACAAGAACAACCCGATCGATCTTCTGGGCGATGCGGATGAAGCTCGGTTCCGGGGTGTGTTTGACGTGCTCTGCCGTAACCCGGATCTCTGGGACATGGCAATTCTTGTCAACTTCCCGAACAAGGTGTTAAGCCCCGAGCAGGTTGCCCGTGTTCTGATCGATTACTCGAAGAAGACGGAGAACCTCCTCGTTGGAACTCTGGTGGGCGGAGACTGCATGAAACCCGGTGTATCGCTTCTTACCCAGCACAATATCCCGGTGTTTGAGGAACTGGAGTTTACTTACAGAACACTTGGTCACTTAAGCTGGACTGCGGACCGTTAACCCTCCTGTGCCAAATATCCGGGTTTTACCTCCGAAACCCTGGAACCTTCTTTTTTTGTGTTAGTATTCCTGAAAGCTGTAGAGCGAGTTTTTGTGCCGTTTGTTTTTTCTCATATCTCAGCGTTTCATCTGGACAGTACAGATATTTTACCGTTGATCTGTTTGGGTCTGCAACAATTTAGTGGTACTATCTAACCATTTTACTACATCTGCTAATCAATATGATACCACAGGTGAGGTGTATGGGTTCGGGGTATGTTTATCATTGTCCTGACTGTGGAGAGGCGACATATATTGCTCTAGGTATGGGTTCTGACTACACACCAGAGAGGGTCTTTTACGGGAATCATGCAGATCCGCCGCTGATGAAGGATTTTCTTTCCGCGGCAATGTACCGTACTGCGGATCGTCTGCTTCGGGACGGCGGTGTCCCGGATACTGCACAGAACGGGAGTTATGGTCAGAAACTTTACTACTGCCCGCAGTGCAGAACCCTGAAAGTGGGTTTTTTCTGTACAATTATACACGATGATCGGTGCTGGACACCACAATATACCTGTGATCTCTGCCAACATCCTCTGGTACTTGTGCCAAATCAGGAGAACGGTGATGATCCGTCCCGGGATCAGATGGCCGGGCCTGATGGTGCCGTTCTTCGAATCTGCTGCAAGAAATGCGGACGCGTATACTTTGCACCGGAAAGCGGCTGTACATCCGTGTTTCTCTGGGATTAGTTCTGTAGGATCTTTTCAGAGAAAACCAGGGTAAAAAAAGAAATTAATTCTTGAAGCTGTGAATCGGTGCAGGAATTCTTCCGCCGCGGTTCACGAACGCCGCACAGGAGAAACGGTTGACCGGCTGAATTGGTGCATAGCCGAGAAGACCGCCGAACTCCACCGTATCACCAATATCTTTTCCGATGACCGGAATCAGACGAACAGCTGTTGTTTTCTGATTGATCATCCCAATTGCTGCCTCATCTGCGATGATTCCTGCAATCGTTGTTGCAGGAGTGCTACCCGGAACTGCAATCATGTCAAGGCCTACTGAACAGACACAGGTCATTGCCTCAAGTTTTTCCAGTGTCAGTGCACCGCGGTTGACCGCATCGATCATGCCCTGATCCTCGCTGACCGGAATAAATGCCCCGGAAAGTCCTCCGACGAACGAACTTGCCATCACTCCTCCCTTTTTCACCTGATCGTTCAGAAGTGCAAGTGCTGCGGTCGTTCCGGGAGCTCCTACCGACTCAAGTCCCATCTCTTCAAGAATTTCTGCGACACTGTCGCCGATTGCAGGTGTTGGTGCAAGAGAAAGATCCACGATACCGAACGGAACACCGAGCCGTTCGGAGGCCTCCTGTGCAACAAGCTGACCCACTCTCGTCACCTTGAATGCAGTCTTCTTTACCGTTTCACAAAGGACTTCAAAGTTCTTCCCGCGTACCGACTCAAGTGCATGTTTGACCACACCAGGTCCGCTTACACCGACGTTTACCACTGCATCCGCCTCGGTCACCCCGTGGAATGCTCCTGCCATGAACGGATTGTCATCCGGGGCATTGCAGAAGACCACCAGTTTTGCACAACCGAGTGAGTCGTTCTCCTTTGTGGCTTCAGCTGTTTCAAGGACAATCTCTCCCATCAGCTTTACCGCATCCATATTAATACCGGTCTTGGTTGAACCGATGTTTACCGAACTGCATACCCGCTCTGTCTGGGCGAGTGCCTGGGGAATTGACCGGATCAGATTCTCATCCGCGGCGGTCATGCCTTTAGAGACAAGAGCCGAGTAACCACCGAGGAAGTTCACACCGGTGTCTGCTGCGGCACGATCCAGTGTCTTTGCAATTGTTACAAAATCCTCAGGTGTTTTACATGCCTGTCCGCCGACAAGTGCAATCGGGGTTACGGAGATCCGTTTGTTGACGATCGGAATGCCGAACTCAAGCTCAATTTCCTTACCGGTTGAGACAAGATTCTTTGCAACCCGTGTAATCTTTTCGTAGATTTTTTCATTCAGCCTGTCAAGGTCCGCATCGCAGCAGTCGAGCAGACTGATGCCGAGCGTAATCGTTCTGACATCGAGCTTTTCCTGCTCGATCATCTTGTTCGTCTCATTGACCTCGAAAATATTGATCATCGTGATCTCCTTCAGATGCGGTGCATCTTTGTAAAGATATCCTCGTGCTGGCAACGGATCTTCACGCCGATCTCTTCGCCGATTTTGTCCAGGTCCTGCACCATCTCACCGAACGGTTTGGGTGATGCGGTTGCGTCGGCGATCATCATCATGTTGAAGTAGCCCTGTACAATGGTCTGGGAGATATCCTCAACGTTCACATTGTTTTCAGCAAGGTAACTGCACACCTTTGCAATAATTCCCACCGTGTCCTTTCCTACAACAGTAATAATGGTCTTTGTCATCCTCGATATTCCTCACCGGTTCAAATGTCGTATATTCATTCGCTTTCCCGCGTCAAATAGGTTGTTGCCCGTCTCAGTCAGTACTCTTTTTCTCTTCAGCCTGCCAATAACAGATCTATGACAGATCCTGTATCAGTGCAGACAGCAGAACGCCTGACGGCAGAACGGAAATTCACGGAGGCCGCAGATGTCTATCGGAGCCTTCTGGAGGTTGAGGAGAACAAAACCGATGCTGGGCTCTGGTGCGGCCTTGGCCGTGTTCTGATGCTGGATCAGCAGTTTTACGATGCAATTGATGCGTTCACGACTGCTGCTAATTTTGAGCCGAAAAATCCGAAAGTTCTGGCAGAACTGGGAGATGCTCTTGCAGCCGTGCATGAGTATGAGGAGGCAAAGCTGTGGTTTGAGAAAGCTGCATCCCTTGAGGACAATATCCGTTATCAGCTCCGGGCGGGTGATATGCTTGCCTATCTTGGGAAGTATGATGAGGCTTTGGTCTACTATACGCTTCTTTCCTCAAAGTATCCGGAGAATGCAGATCTTCTGCACAACAAAGGGAAAGTTCTCCATCACCTTGGTAGAACCAGCGATGCGATGAACACAATTCTGGAGGAGATCCGGCTCAGAAAAGAGATGGCGGAGCGTTCACCGGATGCACAATCCTATGCAAAACTTGCGGCAGCCTACAAGCGTATCGGACTGTGGCAGGAGGCAGAGGAGGAATACTCCACGGCTGTCCGTCTTGCGCCGGAGAATCCTGAGTATCATATGTTCCTTGGTTCCGCCCGTGTGATGAACGGAAAACCTGCCGAAGGGGTTGCCGAGTATGAAACTGCCGCTGAGATTTCCGGAGAGAACTTTTCACTTCTGTCCGAGATTGCGGAGTCTGCGACGAAGTTTAAGATGTACGATGCAGCGATCCGGATTTACACCCGGGCACTTGCGGTCAGAAACATCAACGGTGATGCGTGGGCAGGTATTGCCTATGCTCTTCTGATGATGAACCAAAAGGATGATGCCCGGGCATTTTTCGAGATGGCAAAGGCAACGGGATCAATGCGGGAACTTCCGTGGGCTGATAAGCTGCATAAGAGTTACAAGACCGAGGCACTGGATCAGGCGTTCTCCTAGATGTACACGACGGTTACTGATTCGTCCCACCTAAAGAAGCTGCTTGCGGTGATAGCTCTGGCGATTTTTATTGATTCGCTGGACGGTTCGATTGTGAATATTGCCCTGCCGACGATTGCGGAAGGATTTTCCGTGGATATGTCAACGGCGGCATGGGTGATTATGGCCTATTTTTTGTTTCTTGTGGGTCTGATTCCGCTGTTTGGAAAAATTGCGGACCACGGGAAGTTGCAGGAGGTGTTCTGTGCAGGGTTTGTGGTGTTTACGATCGGATCCGTTGTCTGTGGTTTTGCACCGGATCTGCTGATGCTGGTGGCTGCCCGGGCAGTACAGGGAGTGGGTGCCTCGATGATTGCGGTTGTGGCCCCGCTTCTGGTTGTCCGGCTGATGCCTCCCCGGCACTGGGGAATGGGTATGGGGATGGCGGCAACGGCCGGTGCGGTTGCGCTGGTGTTCGGGCCGGTTCTTGGCGGGATACTGACTGAGTATCTGTCATGGCACTGGTGTTTCTTTATCAATGTCCCGGTAGGTATTGCGGCGGTCGTTCTTGGTCTTCGGATTATTCCCAAAGCGGAACTCCAGCCAAAAATGAGGTTTGATCTTGCGGGTTCGGTGCTGATCTTTACGGCGATGGCCTCGCTGATCTATCTTCTGGAACGCGGTGAGCCGCTTGGCTGGACGAATCCGCAGGTGATTGTTTGCGGTGCGGTGTTTGTTTTGTCGGCTGTGCTGTTTGTTATTCGGGAGCTCCGTGTTGCAGAGCCGGTTCTGCGGGTCAGGGTGTTTCGGTCCTGGCCGTTTACGTTTGTGGTGTCGTCGTACTTTTTGATTAGTGTGGTGTATGCGGGATTTTTGTATATTATTCCGTTTTATATGTCGATTGTTCTGGGAATGTCTCCTGCGGTTTCAGGATTTGTTCTTTTGATAAGTTCGGTGATTACAGCGGTGATGGGGCTTCCTTCCGGTGCGTTGTCGGATCGGATTGGTGCCCGCTGGTTAGTGACTGCTGCGGGTGTTGTGCGGGTTTTGTTCTGCTGCGTTATGGCTGTGATGATGCCGGAACACGGGTTATTCTGGATTGTTCTTCTGATGGTGCTGTCGGGTCTGACGTTTGGTATTTCGGGCGGTCCTTCCAGTGCCCGAATTATTGAACATGCTCCTGAAGGAGAGGGTGGTACTGGGTCGGTTGTAATGATGCTTTCACAGTACAGCGGAATGGTGGTGGGCGTTGCTTTGTATGCCCTCGTGTTTAATCTCGCGGTTCCCGGGTCGGCCGGCGTGGCCGTTGGTCTTTTGACGATGGATGCGTTTCTGCCGGGTTTCCACATGACCGGTGTGTTTGGTGCGGTCTGCTCGGCGGTTGTGGTGATCCTTTCCGTAGTGGTAAAGGATAAGATTGCGAAAAAGAACTGAGAAAAGTAAATACAGCGCACCTGCCGGGATTTGAACCCGGGTCGAAAGCTCCGGAGGCTTCCAGGATATCCGCTACCCTACAAGTGCATTAAAAGGAATTTCCTTATTATATTCTCTTTGTCAGTATAAAAAGATAAGGAAATGCTACTCGATGATATTCTTCTCTCCCAAGCTATTGAGATGCATAGTACATCATCGGCCATGTTAATAATCCCAAGAGGATTGTAACACAAAACACTAGATCCATGTCAAGTCCTTTAATAAGAACACTTGCGGCTAATACTCCCCCTCCCATAAGAAGAGGAATTTTTGCGTATAAATCTAACTTTCCATTAGAGAAATCCTTCCCTGTTGCTGTAATTATTTTTCCGGAAAAATGTCTATCACTGAATGGTAGTAGCGGATATAGACCACTTTTAGTACAGCAATCCTCTATCAGATGGAAAATACTTCCAACATATAGCCCTACACACAGTGGGATCAGATAAGGAGTCCACCAACCAATGAAGAATACAGCCAGATTGATCAGAATTGAGAGAATACTTACTGCAATTATAATACCTAAAACTGTATGAAGGCTTTTCCGGTGTCTGGAATCATAGGGTATATGCAGCAATTTGTAAATCACTCTTGTGAGAATAACAATGGGTTTCATCAAAAGTGCAAATGCAATGATTATCTCACCCATATAATACATTTTACTATCGGATGCATCTGCATCAGGAAGTAGGGACCCGATGACTACACCCATAAGAAAAAGAACTGAGATGAGCGGTTGTGACAGAAGAATTGGGGATATTATAAGAAATGCAACCCCAAGACTAATCCCAATGTGATCATCACCACGCATGCTGTATAATCAATTACATTTTAAATACATTAGGGTAACGATATGATTTTGTAATTTCTTTGTGTGGTAATCCAAATTAGGCTGTTCGAATTATTTTTGCAGCTGGTACTGATACCAGATCCGGCATGCTCCTTCATGACTAACCATACACGGACCAACCGGAACACGCGGAGTACAGGCTTTACCGTATAACTTACAGTCGGACGGATCAGCAAGTCCCCGCAGCACACGATCGCAGATACAGCCGGAGTTTTTCGTCACCTTCGCATACACCAGATCAAACTTCTTCTGTGCATCAAACGCCTCAAACTCTGGCTTCAGTGCAAGGCCAGAGTCCGGAATAACCGGAAAACCGCGCCACTCCACATCAGTCGGCGTGAAGACCTCCTGCATCAGCCTCTGTGCTTTTACATTTCCTTCACGGGTCACAACCCGCGGATACGCATTCTCCACTTTTGCCTCACCGTTTTCCACCTGCCTTGCAATCATCAGGAGGGAAAGCAGAATATCCTCCGGCTCAAATCCTGCAACCACCTGCGGAACAGGGAACGCCTCATACTCATGATACCCCATAACCGCACACACATGGCCAGGCAGAATAAACCCGTCTAACGACGCCTCGCCCTGCGCCATAAGCCACTTCATCGCCGGCGGCACCAGCCGGTGCGACACAAGAATACTGAAGTTTTCCGGAGGATTTGTCAGAAGCGTCGCAGCAACGGTTGGAACAGTCGTCTCAAACCCGACTGAGATGAACACAACCTCCTTATCCGGATTCTGCCTGGCAATCTCCACTGCCTTTGCCGCTCCCTGCACAATCCGCACATCCCCGGATACATGCTCCAGGGACGTCTTTGTCCCGGGAACACGCAGCAGATCCCCGTAGGTTGTCACAATACATCCGCGCTCTGCAAGTTCACAGGCTGCGTCGATCTCGCCCTGCGGTGTAATACAGACCGGACAGCCCGGACCCATCACGATCTTCAGCTGCGGCGGCAGAACCGACCGGATACCGTACTTCGCAATTGCTGCCTCATGTGTTCCGCACACATGCATAATCCGGATATCCCGATCAACCACCTCGGCAAGCATCTTTGCCATATCTGTTCCGATGGTCATACTCCTCTTAGTATTGTGTCTGTCAACACAAATACCCATTGACCGGTTGCGAAGGTATAGGTTGTTTCATGACGAACGTAGGTAGTATGCTTGAACTGGATGAGCTGTTTATGGGTGGGGGAATTCTGCTCATCGGCCTCTGTGCAACAATCGGTGTTGCACTTGCTACACATATTTTACTCCGCTATCTTCATCGCGGTATACCCCGGCTGTTTGTCAACTCCTTTGGTTATCCAATTGCAGGGTACATCCTTGTAACGACAACCTACATCGCGTTCCACACATATATGCCGGATCTCCTGAACATCGATGCAAAGTACTACTCCGCGTTGATTGTGTTCCTTGGTGTCTGGACAGTGTACCGGATATGCATGAGCATTGTCGAACACCTCTTCCCTGTGGAGGATCAAGGCCCGGGAAAAGTAGGCCCCATTCTGAAGTTCATACTGCGGGTCGTTATCTGGGGTCTTGGTGCGATGATGATTCTCAACACGCTCGAGATCAACATCACCCCGCTTCTTGCAGGTGCTGGTATTGCCGGAGTTGCCGTGGCCCTCGCGGCGCAGGATGTTCTTGGCAACATCTTCGGCGGTGCGGTTCTCTATGTGGATACACCGTTCCGTGTTGGTGACTGGGTAAAGGTGAGTGGTCAGTTTGGTGAAGTACTCCAAATCGGTCCGCGGAGTACCCGCATCAAAACACTGGACGCCCAACTGATGACCATTCCCAACTCCAAGATCGCAGACGATGCCGTGATCAACTTCTCCGCACCGCAGGAGTACATGCTGATTCGCCTAAAGATCGGGGTTGCCTACGGTTCGGATGTGGAACTGGTGAAAAAAACCATGAAGGATGCGGTTGACAACGTCTTTGCTGCAACGCCCTATCTTTCCCATGATGAGCCGGTGGAGGCAAACTTCCTGTCGTTCGGCGACTCCAGCCTGAACTTCGAGCTGGTAATCTGTGCAGCAAAGCCGCTGTATTATTATGCAGCAATCGATGCGGTGAACTGTGAGGTTGACCGGCTGTTCCGTGAAAGAAACATCTCGATTCCGTTCCCCCAGCGGGAGGTTCGGATCCTCAATATGCCGGATCACGGCCTCTGACTTTCTTTTTTTAAAACTACAGAAATTTTGGTAGTTTACCATAGCTATATGAATTCTCAGGAGCAATTACTCCATTGATACAGATGAAAAAGAGTGCAGTCGCAGTTCTTGTGCTGTTTGCAGTGTTTGCCCTTCTTACACTTCCTGCAGCAGCAGAGAACTCCCAAACGGACCGGGTGATCCTTACATCCGGTTATGGTGAGTCGGTGACGACTCCAGATAAGGTTATGATCAGTTTTGCTGTTGAAACAACCAACCCGGATGCAAAGATTGCACAGCAGCAGAATGCAGATCAGATGGCAGCAGTTGTTGCGGCTCTGAAAAGTGCAGGTATTGCGGAAACTGATCTGAAGACAACCGGATACAATATTTATGCATACACCATCAGCGAGTACAATCCGGGTGAGTGGCCGAACGGTACCAAAGTCTATCAGGTCAGAAACACGATTCAGATTACATCCTATGATGTGGATAAAGCCGGCGAGTACATTGACGCTGCGGTTGGTGCCGGAGCAAACAGTGTAAACAGCCTCCAGTTTGGTCTTTCGGACGCAAAACAGATCACTGAGCGTAACAAGGCTCTGGTCGCAGCGGTTGCCGCTGCACGTGCCGATGCCGATTCCGTTGCTTCGGCTCTCGGTGTGAAGATTGTCTCCACTGGTACCGTGTCGGTGGATCAGAGCAGATATGCGGTCTCTTACAACTCGGTTGAGACTGCTGCCCTGAAAGCTGATGCTGCATCGGGAGCAAGCGTTCCCACAACGATTCAGTCCGGAGAGCTGACGACCACTGCAACCGTCTCGGTTGTTTACACCTACTAACTTTTTTTATCTGATCCGTTCCGGATGAGTGTGGATCTTTTTGTGCGGGACCTCAACGATAGTGAGGTTACCGGAGTCAGCGAGTTTTACGGCAAGCACTGTCGGCGGCAGATAGCCTGCGAGAATGGAGAACCCTGCGTTGAGCGTTTTTCGTATGGTGTCTGCGGTCGGTTTTCCGGAGATGATGAGGGCAGCATCTGTTGGTTTGTGCCCTGTCCTGAGGAGACTGCCGCATGCTTTGTCGATTGCGGTCGGCTGGCTGAGATCCTCGGCGGTGATACTGGTGCCGTCCGATAGAACTGCTGCTGCGCAGAATCCTCCGGCTGTGAGAATATTTTGTGGGAACTGAACCGCAAGGAGATCTTTGGGCAGTGTGATCCCGCCTGAGATGACCGGCAGTCGTGCTGGGTCGAGGTAGGATGCGGTGCCGCCGCAGCCGGAAACAACGGAGCGTTTGGGGAGAAGAACCTTGAGGGGATCTCTGGTAAGAACTCCTATTGTTGATCCGTCAAGCATAACTGATTCTATTTCATCAGCTGCTACGATTGCCTCGGTTACAAGATACCCGCGGGCAAACTCTTCCTTCAGGTCGGGAAGCATAAGAACCGAGAGAAGGTTTCTGCCGTTGACGGTCAGGGCAAATGCCTGTTCATTCAAGAGGCCGTTTGAAAAGGTGTTCATGGATTTTGTCCACCACATGTTTCACTGCCGCGGAGGTGTCGGCAGATGATGCAGAACTGTTCTCCGAGTTTGTCTTCGGTGATTGTCCCGCTGTTTATGTCTTCGGCAAGTCTGCCGATGAGTTCTTTGATATCATCGTCAAAGACGATGCGGTATCCCCGTTTGCCGGAAAGATACTGGGATACGGCGGATGGAGCAACTGACAGGGCTTTGGCAACATTGATCTGGGAGACGCCGCGGCTGACAAGTTCGGCGGCAAGGGCTGCCTGCATGGCAGGAATGATGTCCCAGACAATTTCCTGACAGGGTACTTTTACCATATTCAATAATTCTCGCTGTGAATAGTATTAATGGTGTGTTTTTACGACTTTTCACTCACCGGCAAAATTATATTCGGTTAGCTCCTAAACACGAGAGTACTCATGCAGAAACTTTCTGCGGAACTTGCGGTTCCGATCAAAATTGTTTCGACTGCGGCAGGTTCGGCACTTGGCGGATTTCTTGGAAAGCAGATTGGAGGTCTTGCCGGACATGCGGTTCCGGTGATCGGCCGACCGATCGGAAAGACGACCGGTAAGTACATCGGGACCATGATCGGTACTGTTGCAGGAGAATTTGCAGGCCAAAAGCTTGCGGAGGTTCTTGTTCCTGCGATATTTGATGCACCGGAGCCGGGATATGTCCGTGTGGATGTGCGGGAGGATCATCGTCCGCCGAGATTTTTTGAACGTATGATGGATCACTGAACGCAAGTCTGCTTGTCAGCATACCAAGAAAACCACTCTTCAATACAATTTTTCTGGAGCAGATCTCTGGTTACTCCGAATTATCTGTTTTGAGTTCATCTCTGCTTGTCCGGTCCGCAAATTAAATTGTATTTTATTTAACAAAAATAAAATAGTTTATATCGTTTCCCTCCGATTACTAACCATGACTATTGTGGAAGACGCAAAACGCGGACTTGTCACCGAAGAAATGAAAGTGGTCGCTGCCGCCGAAGGCGTGACCGAGGATTTTATCCGTCGCGGTATTGCCGGCGGACATATTGTGATTCCGATGAGCCCGTACCGGAAGGTGAAGCTGTGCGGTATCGGGTCTGGTCTGCGGACAAAAGTGAATGCGTCGATTGGTACGTCATCAGGTATTGTAAATGTGGAGGAGGAGATCGAAAAGGCCCGTCAGGCAGAGCTTGCAGGTGCAGACTCGCTGATGGAGCTTTCGACCGGTGGTGATTTCCTTGATATCCGCCGCCGTGTGATTGAGGCAACCACGCTTTCTGTGGGATCAGTTCCGCTGTATCAGGCATTTATTGAGGCCGCACGCAAGAAGGGAGGTGTGGTCTTTATGGATGAGGATGATCTGTTTAAGATCACGGAGGAGCAGGCAAAGCTCGGTACGAACTTTATGGCAATTCACACGGGTATTAACTATGAGACGGTGAAGCGGCTGAAGCACCAGGGACGTCACGGCGGTCTTGTCTCCCGCGGCGGTGCGTTTATGACGGCGTGGATGCTCCACAACGAACAGGAAAATCCGCTGTACCGCAGGTTTGATTATCTGGTTGAGATTTTAAAGGAGCATGAGGTTACGCTCTCGTTCGGAAACGGTATGAGAGCCGGTGCCTGCCATGATGCAACCGATCGTGCGGCAATTCAGGAGCTTTTGATCAACGCAGAGCTTGCGGATCAGGCACATGCGGCGGGTGTTCAGTGTATTATGGAAGGTCCGGGGCACATTCCGCTGGATGAGATTGCGGCAAACGTGCAGCTGGAGAAGCGGGTGACAAACAACAAGCCGTTCTATATGCTTGGTCCGCTGGTAACAGACATTGCTCCGGGATACGATGATCGCGTTGCGGCTATTGGTGCTTCGGTCTCCTCTGCGGCTGGTGCTGACTTTATCTGTTATGTGACACCTGCAGAGCACCTTGCCCTGCCGACTCCCGAAGAGGTGTACGAAGGAGTGATCAGTTCCCGGATTGCTGCCCACGTGGGTGACATGGTGAAGCTTCCAAAGACCCGTGAGGCAGATCTGGAGATGGGTCATGCAAGACGCGATCTTGACTGGGAACGCCAGTATGCGGTTTCGCTGAATCCAAAGAAGGCACGGGAGATCCGTGACTCACGGATGCCTGCGGACACGGATGCGTGTACGATGTGCGGTGACTACTGTGCAATTAAGATTGTGCAGAAGAACTTCCACTTCTAATCTTTTTTATATTCTTTTTCAGTAGTTCCTTCTCTGCTTTGTTCCGGTATGCTTATTTTTCTATCCGCTGTATGTTTTTCATCATGCGGGATCTGATCACCGGAACGATTTCAGCGTTTGTGAAAGCATACGAGAGGCGGCCCGGCACTGCAACGCGGTGGGGAGATCCGCTGGCGGGATTCTGCGATGCGAACTCGGATCTTGTGCAGGGGTTGAAACAGAGTGTTGCCCCTGATCATCTGATGCCGTCGGATCTTCTTCCGGATGCAACTGTGGTGGTTGTGTACTTCCTGCCGTTTACCCGTGAACTTGCCGAGACGAACCGATCCGGTACCGCTGCTTCTCCTGACTGGGCACGGGCGTATGCCGAGACGAATGCACTGTTTGCGGAGTTAAACGATCATCTTGTGGATCTTATTCAGTTTCACGGAGGCAGAGCTGCTTTGCCGGGCACGGCTGCCGGGTTTTCCGGTACTCTTCTGAAAAGCCGGTGGTCGCATCGCCATTTTGCCGTCCTTGCCGGTCTTGGAACGTTTGGTATGAACAATATGCTTCTTACCGCATCCGGCTGCTGCGGCAGGGTGAGTTCATTTGCGGCAGATATTCCGGTTACTCCGGATAAGCCACTCTCTGAGGAGTTCTGTTTGTACAAACGATCCGGAAAATGCGGCAAATGTATCTCCCGCTGTCCGTCTGGAGCACTTTCACCGGAGGGTTTTGATCGGGAACGGTGTTTTGCGGTGTGTATGGAAAATGAAGCGCGTTATCCCGGATGTGATGTGTGCGGGAAGTGTGTTACTGGTGTCCCATGTTCGTTTTGGGACTCAGTCCCCTTTTAATCTGAAAAAAGTTACTGGGATCCGGAGTCTGATTCCGGATCATTGTGGTGCAGAGCCTGATACCGCTTCATCTCGCGGTCACGAAGCTCAACTCTTCTGACCTTGCCGGAGATCGTCTTCGGCAGATCCTCCACAAACTCGATCGCACGCGGGTACTTGTACGGTGCGGTCGTCTTCTTCACATGATTCTGCAGCTCTTTAACAAGATCATCCGACGGCTTCCAGCCGTCCTTCAGAATCACAAATGCCTTCACAATCACACCGCGGATCGGATCAGGGCTTCCCACAACAGCCGACTCCTTCACTGCCGGGTGCTCGATCAGTGCCGACTCCACCTCAGTTGGACCAATCCGATAGCCGGAACTCTTGATGATATCATCATCACGTCCCATAAACCAGAAATAGCCGTCCTCATCCTTTACTGCTTTATCTCCGGTGTAATACCAGCCGTTTACAAACACCGCCGACGTGGCCTCGGGGTTGTCCAGATACTCCTTAAAGAGACCAACCGGACTTGGATCCTTCGTCTTGATCGCGATCTTTCCTTCCTCGCCGACAGGAACCTCATTACCCTGTTCATCATGCAGCTGCACACACCATCCCGGAGCGGGCTTGCCGATGGATCCCGGCTTGTTTGGAATACAGGGGAAGGTACCAATGACCATCACAGTCTCGGTCTGGCCGTATGCCTCGTAGATCGTCTTTCCGGTTGCCTCTTCCCAGACACGGGTAACCTCCGGGTTCAGTGCCTCACCGGCAGACACACAGTGCCGCAGTTCCGAGAAGTCAAACGCCTTCAGATCCGCCAGAATCAGCATCCGGTAAATCGTCGGCGGAGCACAGAACGTCGTGATCTCGTAGTGTTCAATCAGCGGCAGAAGTTCGGTTGCATTGAACTTTCCGCGGTAATCGTACACAAACACACAGGCACCCTGCATCCAGGGGCCGTAGAACTTACCCCAGGAGGACTTTCCCCATCCGGTGTCTGCGACCGTGAAATGCAGATCGTTTTCCGTCAGATCATACCAGAACCTTCCGGTTACAATGTGTCCCAGAGGATAAGCGTGCGTATGCAGCACCATCTTTGGATCACCGGTCGTTCCCGACGAGAAGAAGATCAGCATCGGATCGGTTGCCTTTGTGCGGACACTGCGTGCCAGCGGAATCAGCTTCGTTGACGCAGGAGCCGGGTGAACGAGTTCTGTCTGGTAGTTAATCCAGCCGGGCAGTCCACCGTCTGTCAGGAATTTAATCTGCAGAGTCGGACACTCGGACAGGATCTCCTCAATCTTCCAGGAGTTCTCCATGTCCGTTACGATCATCTTGAACTTGCCCTGGTTAATACGGTACTTCAGATCGTGCGGAGTAAGAATGCAGGGGGACGGACAGAAAACTGCACCAATCTTAATGGCGGCAATCGCAAAGGTCCACCATTCCGGAACCCGCGGCAGCATAATCATTACCCGGTCGCCCTTGCCGATGTTCTGCTTGAACATCATATTTGCAATCTGATTGGACAGATTCATCATGTGGCGGAAGGTAAAGTACTTCTCCTCCCCTTTCTGATTCGTCCAGATCATGGCGAGCTTGTTTCTGTCTTTCTTCGCCCATGCATCGACTACGTCGAATCCGAAGTTGTAGTACTCCGGCACGGCAATAGAAAACGTGGAATAGGTTTCCTCGTAATCTGTCATATTGTGTGATGCCGTTTCGGTCATGCGCTCACATGTTGCACGCGACAGATGATAAATTCTCTCGTGATGGATAGGTGATCTTGCCCGGTATTCTGGTGGTGCTGGCTCTCCTGTCCCCAGGCAAACTACCATATAGAAGTACAATATAAATAACAAGAGTCAAATCAGTTAGTGAAACGTACCGGTAACTACACAAATGGACTGTTATAGTCCGGCAACCTCCTGAATATCATCATCTTTCACAACCATGTCTGTATCACACACTATCCGTTATGCTCTTTTTGGAGAGCTTCTTACTGAAACCTTTGCTGCCTATCAGGACGCTGCATCCCGTGACCCGTTCGGTACATGGTTTGTGCTTCCCACGCGGAATCTTGCTGATGTGATCCTCCGCCATCCAATAGCCAAAGAACGACTGATCCTCCCGGATCACATGCTTACCGCAAGAGATTTTGCCCAGTACATCTGTCGCGAAACAGATCCGGATCTCTACATTCTTAGCTCTGGAGAACAGGACCTTCTCATCCGCAGAATACTCACAAGCCCTGATCTTCGCAAAAGTACCGCCTCTCTTTTTGGCGAGGTCACCCACACCACTTGCAGCAGTCTCCGGACACTCATCACCGGTCTTGAGCAAAATCTGACCGATCTCTCTGTTATTCACTCTTCAACCCGAAAGATAGAAACACTCTCTGCAATCCACCAAGAATACACCAGAATACTAAAGGAAGAACATCTTGCAGATAAAGAGACTGTCTACGAAACTGCCGTGGTTGCCCTTGGTTCAGGAAAAATTCCTTTCAGGACGGTCTTTATCTACGGGATGTACTCCCTGCAGCCCAACGAACAAGCTTTCATCAACGCTATTATTGCTACAGCTGAGAGTGTGCATGAAGTGCGTCCCGCAGTGAATAACCATGCTATTTTCCCGGGATTTACTGGAGAACCAATTCACGGTGACCCAGAGAAGGCTGCGTTTGCTGAAGGATTGTTTGCTGGACACGAACACCGTATTCCTGCATCTCTTCCGGTCAATCTTACCACAGTCATCTATCCGGACACCACTGCAGAAGTTTCCTCGGTTCTTGATCAGGTATCCGGTCTTTTTGAGGATGGTGTCGGTGCAGAGGATATCCTCATCCTCAGCCCAGCCGTAAAGGAGACTGTCCGGCTGATCGATGATATCATTGATGACTTTAGTATCCGGAATCCAGACGGTACCAGAACACGCATCTCGTACACCGCTGCAACCGCACGGCCGATTAGTAACTATCCGGAAACGGCAGCACTTCTCGCAGTTCTCAAAGCCCCTGTAGCGGACTATCCCCTGGCCACTCTTCTCCAGCTCCTTACGCTTCCGCAGATCCGGAAAAAGTTTGGCATCCACACATCACAACTGTTCTCTCTTTCACAGACGCTCGGTATCACTCGCGGAAAATCCAACTGGATCACTATTGCTGACCAACGGATTCCGTTCCTTCTCCAAAAGATCGAGGACGCAGGTACGGACAGTCAGTCTGCCAAATTCTATCAGGTACAGATAGATGAACTTCAGAAACTCCAACAGGGTCTTATCAGTCTTATTGAGGAAATCACTCCAAAAAATCAGAAAAAACAGTCTGTTAGGCAGCACTGTAGAGACTGTCTTGATCTTTTTATTAAGCTTGGTCTGCTTGAGCCTGTTGAGTGTGAGATGCCAACAGAACAGCAGCTCAGGCAGAAAGCGTTCCATGATCTCATCTCGGGTCTTGCTGCATCGCCGGTTGCACAAACCATCAGTCTCACTCATGCCGAGTTCTGTGACACACTTTCCGAACTGTGCAGCAGCACTCCTGCCCCGCTCTCTCCTCGTACCGCTAAACACACCATCACCGTTACCGGACTCAGAGAGTCGGCCCTCACCTCTGCAAATCACGTCTTTATTCTCGGTCTTTCCGACAAGTTCATCCCTCGCATTCAATTTACTCTTCCGTATCTGACCGTCAAAGAGACTGCAAAAATCAAAAATACCTCCTTTGAAACCGATATCCTCCGTGAAAAGTACTACTTTGCCGCAGCCTGCCTTGTAGCTGGAGAGAGCCTGCATCTCTCCTGTGCTGAACGCGACTCCTCCGGGGCCCTTAGCCCTTCCTCATTTTTTACCCGGTTCCCGGAACAGTACAAAACCCAAGCACCAGATTTCCTTTCCCATTCCCAAACTGATAATCAGATGACAGCAGGGCTTGCTGTTTTGAATAATACCATCGCTGACCATCCCGATCTGTTTGGTCTTCCCCCGTATCCTCCGCGGAAACAGGAGACCTTGCAGGTTTGTTTTGGTGATCTTCCTGACCTTGCCGAACAGTTTTCTTCTGCCTACAATGATCAGACCACTTTTGCTCCTACCATGCTTGAGACCTATGCCTCCTGTCCGTTTAAATGGTACCTCGAAAAACACCTCCGTCTCATCCCGCCAGTGTCTTCTCACTCGGAGGAAAGAAGCATGCTTGGTCTTGTTCTTCATCGAATCATGGAACGGTTCTTTACTGAATGGACAGATCCGATCACCCTGGAAAATAAAGAAGATGCAAAGCTATGCCTTACAGAGATCGCAGCCGAGGAGTTTGATCGTCCTGGCTTTACCAGTCCTGAGTGGGAGGCTGAAAAGAATCTCTACCTCACCCGCCGGCTCTTTGGCGTAATAGATACGGAACTAGATCCGAAACTTATTCACCAACCGGCCGCATTCCGCCGTCTTGAACAACCTCTTGCAGACACCACTGCAGTATCTGTGCCGGATGCCGCCCCTCTGCGTATTTCAGGACGGCCTGACCGCATCGATTTTTTCCCGGACAACAGCTTCACCGTCTATGACTACAAATCAGGTGACATCAGCACAGCGAAGTACAATGTCAAGGGCCTCGAAGCTGGCATCTCGCTTCAGCTTCCGCTCTACGTTGCTGCGGTTGAGGCGGAGGATTCCGGTGTATCCGGTGCTGCCGCATTTTATCAGATCCATCCACGCGGAGTAAAACTGCAGAGGTTTTCGAAAGATGTACTTTACAAGCACCTCCCGGATATCCTCTCCTACTGCAAATCCTACCGGTCCGGGATGCAGAACGGCGTTTGTTCTCCAAATCCGAACAGTTCTGACTGTTCATACTGTCCATGGCGATTTGTCTGCCGCGTAACTACGGGAGGTGAGGAGTGATGCCCGAAACACTTACCCCTTCTCAGAAACGGGCACTTGATGTTACCAAAAGTACTTGTGTCACTGCCGGAGCAGGTACCGGCAAGACCTTCATTCTTAGCCAGCGCTATCGTTCTGTTCTTTTGCAGAATCATGCAAATAAACAATTTAGTCCGGCAAATATTCTTGCTCTTACCTTTACCGAGAAAGCCGCAGCCGAGATGCGGGAACGCATCGCAGCCGATCTTTCGGAAGATATCCGTGCGTGCAGTGATCCAACTGTGCAGCAGGGCCTTTTGCGGATGCAGGATGAGTTCTACCGTGCATCCGTCACCACCTTCCACAGTTTTGCATCCTCCATTCTCAGGGAATTTGCCGTCGAAGCAGGTCTTGATCCGTCGTTTGGTATCATGGATGCAGGATCACAATCGGATCTTGTTCATACAACAGTAACTGCTCTTCTCACTCATCCGCCAGAGGATCTCCGGCAGGACGTTCTCTGTCTTCTGCAGTATCTGAAGAGCGATACTCTCAGTTCTCTCCTTGCATATGCATTGGATGACTGGCGGAAAGCGGAACCCTGGTTCCAGCAGCTGGAGGAGAACCCTGATGCCGTCCGGGAACTCTGGGAGACAACTAGTGCAGATTTCTTGGTGTTAGTCCGGGATAATCTTGTTCAAAATCAGGAAATATGTCAGACAATCGGTGAGATCTCCGCGGTTGTCGGGGAGACCAAATACGGTGAAACCGTCACGGAAAACTGGCAAAAACTCAAGGCCGCCGAAAGTACCGCGGAGATTCTTGCAGCTCTGCGGGGTTTGAAAGGTGCCAACAAAGGTAATATCTGTCTTACCGGAATTGATGAGACGATCTTCAAAGACCCAATCAATGAGATTCTGAATATGGATCTGGATCCTGGAAAACCTCCGTTTGATGAGATCAGTTTGGTTCTCATCTCCTTTGGACGGGTGCTCAGGGCTGCTGCGAAGAGCATTGATGCAGAAAAACAGCGGTTGAACCTTCTTGATTTTGACGATCTTATCTACCGGGCAGTCCGGCTCATCACCGAGAATCCTGCAGTCCTAAGCGAGCTTTGGGAACGATACCGATACATCCTTGTTGATGAAGTACAGGACAATGATCCCCGTCTCACGGATCTGATCCTCCGTCTTGCCGGTTCTCCGGCTGCATCCGACCGCCTTTTCATCGTCGGCGATCTCAAGCAGTCCATCTACCGGTTCCGCGGAGCCGACATCCGGAAAAATTCCGCACTCTTTGATGCATTCCCCGCGACATCCCGTGTTAGTCTTGATGTAAGTTTCCGGACGGTTCCGGAGATCGTTCATCTCGTTAACACGGTATTCTCCCAGGTCTTCACCGGTGCTGCACGATCCTATGATGTCTCGTATGATGCTCTATCTGCAAACCGTACCCAGGACACGGGTTCTGTCCAGCTCCTTTGCAGGAAAAAAGAACAGGGGGAGGACACAAGCACCGCCCGTATGCGGGAAAGCGAAGACATTGCAGCCTGGATTGCCGGATCCGTCCGTAACCAGACCCTCCTCATCAAGACAAAAGACGGTGTAAGCCGTCCCGCAGAGTACGGTGACATTGCCGTTCTCCTTAACACCCGAACACCGCTCCCCCAGCTCACCGCAGCCCTGCAAAAGTTCTCGGTACCGTATCTGATCTACAAAAGCGGCATGCTCTATCAGCAGCAGGAGACATATGACTTTTCCAACCTTCTTGAGGTTATCATCAATCCGGAAAATGATGCAGCATTGTATGGTCTTCTCCGGTCACCCTGGTTTGGGATCAGCGATGCCGATCTCTGCCGTCTGCGGACCGGTCGTTTCTCCTTATGGAAGGATGTCCGTGACAGTCCTCTGGCTGAGTCCGTTGTGCAGACCATCCGGCACTGGCAAAAACTCTCACTTCAACAGCCCATTGGAAGGTTTTTGCGAACTGTTCTCAGAGAGTCCGGCATCCTTACCACCTATGCCGCCATGCAGGGAGGGGATCTCATTATTGTCAATCTGGAGAAACTCATCTCTCTTCTGGAAGGTACCGACTCCCTGATACATGCAGCAATGCAGCTTCGGGAGAACATTCTGAATAAGAAGATCAACGAGGATGAGGGAGACGTGACTCCTGGAAACCGTGTCCAGATTCTTACGATTCATGCAGCCAAAGGCCTGGAGTACCCAGTCGTCATTGCAGCCTTTACTGGGGATGGGAAACGTGACGAACTTGACAGCTGGATCTTTGATGAACAGCTTGGTCCTGCGTTTTCCCTTCAGGTGCGAAAGTCTGACGCCAAAGATGTCTCTGTCAAAACATTTGTCCAAAACTACCTGAAGCCGGATGAGATCACCGCAGAAAAGATGGAGATCAAACGAAAACTCTACGTTGCCCTTACCCGAGCAAGAGATCATCTCATCATCTCGGGAACCTACATGAACCAGGACGGTTCAGCAAGTAAAAACTCCTTCTTATCTCTTCTTGACAAAGACATTCTCCGATCCTGCGGGGCCTGTGAATGCCGGATCCCTGCGATCCCTGAGGCAGAGTCCCGGGACACGGCGGAGGATGTGTTAGAGAACTGGGTCGATACGCCAACCGTTTTTTGTGAGGATACGAAAAGCGATGTCCCGTACATCCGTCCTTCCATGCAGACCTCCTCAGCTCCCGGCAGTGAGGAGGCTATGATACGGGGATCTGCTCTTCATGCGGTTTTTGCCGGTCTGTCACCAAATCGTGCCTGTGAAAGGTACGGGATATCTTTAGAGGATGCAGCAAGCTTTGCTGCAATGCGGGAGGAGTTTTTCTCCTCCCCGCTCTATCAGGGATGCAAAGAGGATTATGCCGAGCTTTCCCTCCAGTTCCCGCTGGGCGATACTTGGGTGCGGGGCCGGGTTGACCGGATTCTTGTCCATGAGGACAGGATCGTTGTTGTTGATTTCAAGTCCGGTCACAAGGAAAACTGCGGCGATCGTATGGAAGGCTACCGCAACGAGCTTCTCACCTATCTTGCGGGAGTGGAACAGCTGTTTGGGAAAAGGCCGGAGGGCTATCTCTACTTCCCGGAGGATGAGGAGAAGATCATACCTGTCAGTCTCTAAAAAGAGGGGAACGGATCCTTTCTGCGCTCCCTTACCTTTGGTAACTGTTAGTTTGATCTAAATTTTTGGAAATTCGATTGTAAATGTCCTGTTTTTGTAAAACAACAAATATCCGTAAATCTCATAAAAACAAATATTTATATAGAACTGCAATACAAATAATTAGTTGTACAAGTATCAGGTAATTACCATGGAGAAAAAAACAGAAACCCCGGCAGAAGAAAAACCGGCGGCAGAGGAAACTCCGGTGACTACCGTTGAAGAGACTCCGGTTGATCCGGTTGCCGAGCTCACCAAAAAATATGATGAACTCAACGACCGGTATCTCCGTCTCGTCGCAGAGTTTGAAAATTACAAAAAACGCACCCAGCGTGATGCCGAAAACACCGTTCGTTATGCGAACGAAAAGTTTGCCCGCGACATGCTTGACGTTTTGGACAACTTCGAACGTGCACTCAAAGGCGGTGACGACGATCTCAGGTCAGGACTTGAACAGATACACAAACTGTATCTGTCTGTTCTTTCCCGCAACGGTGTAGAGCCCATGAACGCCGAAGGATCCCAGTTTGACCCCAACCGCCATGAAGCAGTCGCCCATATCCCGTCCGATGTGCCGGAAGGTACCGTCGTTGACGAAGCAATACGCGGCTACACGATGCACGACAAAGTTCTCCGCTACGCAAAAGTTGCGGTTTCCCGTGGAAATGAATGAATAACTCACAAAGGTGAATCAATTGGCAGATAAAATCAGCAACAAAGTAATTGGAATCGACCTTGGAACAACCAACTCCTGCCTTGCCGTGATGGAAGGCGGAAGCCCGATCGTTATTGCAAACGCCGAGGGTTTCCGGACCACGCCTTCCGTTGTCGGTTTCTCCAAAGACGGTGAGCGTCTTGTAGGAAACGTTGCAAAGCGTCAGGCAATCACGAACCCAGGCCGCACCATCAGTTCCATCAAGCGTCACATGGGTACTGACTACCATGCTGACATCGACGGCAAGAAGTACTCCCCGCAGGAGATCTCTGCGATGATTCTTCAGAAGCTGAAGATGGATGCAGAGGCATATCTTGGTGAAAAAGTACAGAAAGCCGTTATCACCGTTCCGGCCTACTTCAACGATGCACAGCGTCAGGC
>JAHLFR010000005.1 GCA_018883755.1 Candidatus Methanocorpusculum faecipullorum | reverse complement strand
TTCATACTCAGGGCTGTCCTTCAGAGAAACCGCCGCAGGTTATGAACTCATCATCATCTTTGATATCTAAACCATGAACGATCAGATACGAAATATTTCAGATACCGAGTGGGAGATCCCGCGGGATTTTGTGCCCGGTATGCGGGTTCCGGGAACCTTTTTCCTCTCCCATCATCTTGCCGAAGGACTTGAGGAAGGGGCACTGACCCAGCTTGCAAATGTTGCAACACTGCCGGGAATTCTCCGCTGTTCGCTTGGTATGCCCGATATCCACTGGGGATACGGATTTCCCATCGGCGGAGTTGCCGCATTTGACGAGGACGAGGGAATCATTTCTCCGGGCGGTGTCGGGTTTGACATCAACTGCGGTGTCCGGATGATCACCACACCGCTGACTGCATCAGACATTCCCGATATGAAAGGACTCATTGAGGATCTGTTTGCAGCAGTACCCACCGGAGTCGGATCGAAAAGTCCGGTGCGGCTCAGTCAGAATGATCTCTCCGATATACTTACAGATGGTGCGGCAAATGCGGTGGAGATGGGATATGGAGTGGAGGAGGATGTCCGCCGGTGCGAAGAGAACGGTGCGATGGCCGGGGCAAAGCTTGAGTTTGTCAGTAAAAAAGCCCGGGCACGGGGAATTCCTCAGTGTGGAACGCTTGGTTCCGGCAATCACTTCCTTGAGGTTCAGGCGATTGATGAGATCGCAGATCCAAAGACGGCGGAGATTTTTGGCGTGAAGGAAGGGCAGATCTGTGTGATGATCCACTGCGGGTCGCGGGGACTCGGCCACCAGGTCTGTACGGATCATCTGAAAGTGCTGGAAGAGGCGGTGAAAAAGTACAACATCTCCCTGCCGGACCGGCAGCTTGCCTGTGCCCCTCTGCATTCTCCGGAGGGTGAAGCATACTTTGGCGCAATGGCGGCCTCTGCAAACTATGCCTGGGCAAACCGTCAGATCATTACACATCTTGTCCGAGAACTTCTGGAAAAGAAGTTCGGTATCGCCTATGAGGAGATGCCGCTCGTGTATGATGTTGCCCATAATGTGGCAAAGTGGGAGGAACACGAGATCCCCGGTGACGGAAAAGGCCGCCGCCGTGTCTGTGTTCACCGCAAGGGAGCAACACGCGCCTTTGGTCCGGGGAGAAACGAGATTGTGCAGGAGTTCCGGGATGCAGGTCAGCCGGTGATTATTCCAGGAAGCATGGGAACATCTTCGTATCTGCTTGCGGGAACAACAACCGCAATGGAACGAACGTTTGGCAGTACCTGTCACGGTGCAGGAAGAGTACAGAGCAGATCATCTGCAAAGCGGAGTTTAACAGGTACGGCAGTAGCCGAGGATCTTGCAAAACGCGGGATTATTGTCCGTGCTCCAAACGCCGCGGCAATTGCAGAGGAGGCACCGGACGTGTACAAGCCGAGCAGCGAGGTTGTACAGGTGGTACATGATGCAGGAATTTCACGGATCGTTGCACGGTTCCGGCCTCTCGGGGTGATCAAAGGATGATGGATACACACAATCACATTGCGGTGTTCTGGGACAACAAGATGATGTTTCACCGCCTGGTTGAGGACGCGTGCGGCTACTGCGAGGCGGTAACTCCCCTGATGCTCGCGGCACCGTTTTACAAAGGCCGCTACACAGGCATCATTATCCCAACCGGATTTGGGAATCTGCAGTACTCAAAACTGCTTCCGGCACTCAGGGCAGTCAGCGGACGCATCGAAGATTATCTTGAGAACGGCGGAAAACTGCTTGTGTACGGTGCGGCAGATCCGGCAAATACCGGTAACCCGTACAACTGGCTTCCGGTGGACGTTGAGTACCACTTCGAGTTTGCCGAGCATAAACTGGAGATTGATGCGTCATCCCCATGGAAATCACTCTTCGACGGGTATGATACGGATAAATTTGCAGCAGACGGGTGGTTTGTGAAGTATCCGGGAAAACCGGTTGCAGTTGCAGAGAACGGGTTTCCGGTGTTGGTAGAGTGTCCCGTCGGCGAAGGAACGCTTCTCCTCGCAAGTGCACACGAGTATCCGTCCGATGCATTTCTCAAACAGTTTGGTGCCGCAGCTACCGAAATCCAGTTCTAACTTTTTTTCCATCTTGAGCGAAATCTTCTTGTGGGTCTATGCCGAAAATTGAAGGTATAGATGTTCCGGAGAAATCCGGGACGGAGTGGTCATGACACAGACAATATTTGATGTTCTGCGAATCCTTGACGAGGCAGGTATCGGCAATCCGGTACCCGGAGAGGTTATCAGCGAACGCCTTGGGATTACCCGTACCGCCGTATGGAAATATGTGAATCTGCTTCGGGAGGTAGGATACTGTATTGACGCATCACCGAAGACGGGGTATTCACTCCAGAAGCGAACCTGGCTTTTGCTGCCGTATGAAGTCAAACGGTTCCTCAAGACGCAGACCATTGGTCAGGAGATGCACCACTTTGAACAGGTTCCCTCAACAAATGCCCTTGCCCGTCAGATGCTGCATGAGGTAGGCGATGAGGTCCAGCCGGGAACTGTACTGATTGCCGAGCAGCAGACAGGCGGCCTTGGCAGAATGAACCGTGTATGGATGAGCCCTGAAGGAGGAATCTGGGCGACAATTGTAGTCATGCCGAAGCTGAATGTCGATCAGACGTTCAGCATCATGATGGCCGGATCCCTTGCCCTCGCCCGGGCAATCCGTCATGAGTTTGGCCTGTCAGCTCTGATCAAATGGCCGAACGATGTGTTCATCGGCGACAAAAAGGTTGCAGGAATGACGATTGAGCTTGCAGCAGATGAAGACATTCTCCGCTACTGTCTGATTGGCGTCGGAATCGATGTAAACGTCTCGGTGGAAAGGACAATGCCGAACATCTCAAAGCTTGTCACCTCCATCTCGGATGAGCTCGGCCATGAAGTGGAGCGGGCCCAGTTCTTTGCAAAGTTCCTGAAAGAGTTTGAACGCCGGTATCAGATGGTGCTGATGGGTGAAACCGAGCCGCTGTTCCGCGAGTGGCGCAGTCTGTCCTACACACTGCACCGCCGGGTCCGCATCCGGACAATGAAAGAGAGCTTCGAGGGAGAGGCAATTGACATTGATGAACACGGGGCACTGCTGGTGCACCGCGACGGCGGAGAGGTCGAACGCGTGATTGCGGGCGACTGCTTCATGCTCTAATCATTTTCTTTTTCAGAGTTTGCGCATCTTGTGAAAACTCCCTGATACCATATACACTGATTTTTTATCCCGCTTCCAATCAGCACCCTTATTGTTTACCAAAATCAAACAAGTAGTTTACAATCATGTACGGTAATGAAAAACGGGCACGTTTGCTCGCAGAGTCAGCGGCATTCATCGCCCTCATCGCAGTTGGCGGATGGATATCCATTCCAATTCTGATAATTCCCTTTACCCTGCAAAATATATTCATACTGCTTGCCGCAGCCGTAATGAAGCGATATGCAGTAATTCCGGTCGGACTCTATGTCCTCTTTGGATCACTTGGTCTGCCGATCTTCCATAACGGAACCGCAGGACTTGGAGTACTTCTCGGACCAACCGGAGGATTTCTGATAGGATTTGTGATAATGAGTGCAGTTGCAGGATGGCTGTTTGAAAAAGAAACCATCCGCTATGACATACTCGCCTGCGCTGCATTTGTCACTGGCCTTTATGTCTTCGGAACCGCCTGGTTTATGATCTCGACCGGAGCAGAACTTACGGCAGCCCTACTCGCGTGTGCTGTACCGTACATTCCAGGAGACATCATCAAATGCGTAATTGTCGAAGCAGTAATTCTCCGGCTGCGCAGCGCAAAAAACAAAACATCACAGACGAACAATGATATCCATAGCTGATCTCAGGTACGGCATTGTGGATATTCCCCACCTTTCCATTCCAGAGGGAATCTCCGCTGTTACCGGAGACAATGGTGCAGGAAAAACCACACTTCTCCGTCTTGCTGCAGGAATGCTGCTGCCAGAAACAGGAACAATCACCATCAACGGGACTGCACCGCGAGCATGTGAAGTCGGTTGTGTCTCCGAGTTTCCGGACCGGCATCTGATCTTTTCGGTAGTACGTGACGAGATCGCATCTCCCCTCCGGTTCGCACACCGCAAACCCGCAGAAATAGACGATGCAGTTACCTCGATCACGGACCGGCTTGGAATTGCACATCTGCTGGACAGAGAGTGCCGGACACTTTCCGGCGGTGAAAAGATGCTTGTAGGTATTGCAACAGCACTCATCGCAAAACCGGTACTGATCACGCTTGACGAGCCCGATTCCCATCTTGATCCGCAGACCACAGATGAACTGTTTCAGATCATCAGAAACAGCGGCTGCCCGTATGTACTCTGGAGTACACACTCACGCAGCGTCCAAGAAAGAGCAGATCACCGGATCACACTCGTGTACGGGAAGGTGAGTGATCTGTGAAACTTATTTTTGATGCAGTACGGTTTCAGCGGGATCACTTTACACTATCCGTGGATGCAGCATTTTCCTGTGGCATTCATCTCATCTCAGGGAGGATTGGTACCGGAAAATCCACACTCGCACTTGCAGCAGCAGGAATTCTCTCTCCAAACTCAGGAGAGATCCTATACGAAGAAATCATGGATACGCCGCTGCTATTGATGCAGTTTCCCGAGTATCAGGTGACCGGAACCACGGTATCTGAAGAGATTACCTCCTGGAACATTACTGGAAACGAGGAACCCTTTCATCGCCTGAACACCGGACCATCCTCCCGTGATCCACTCACCTTATCCCGCGGAGAACTTCGCCGGCTGGAACTCGCCTGTATCCTCTCCCGGGAAAGTGATCTCCTGATACTCGATGAACCCTACGCATCACTGGATCAGGCCGCAAAACCGGAACTCACCGAACTGCTTGAACAGCGCACCGGCATCACTCTCATATTTTCTCATGAGACCGAGTATCTGCCAACAACAGCGGAACACTGGACAATTCAGGAGGGAAAACTGCATCGTGACTGACATCCGCATACGCCTCATCGTAGTGATTCTCCTCTCCCTATCTGCATTCACCGGAGTACTTGGAACACTCCTTGCCGCGGCCTGCTGGATAGTATTCTGTGCAGAAGAAACATTCTCTCACAACTCCTGGAAACTGTTCATGCCATCCGCAGTTCTTGCCGCAGGATTTCCGGGACTCATCCTGTACCTTTCCGGAGGTGACGGCGGGATCTATGCCGCAAAGATCTTTGTCATATTCTGCCTCGCATTCTGGCTGGGTGTATCACACAAACCGGGAGAGTTTCTTGATCTCGGGGTATGGGCACTTGGAAGAAAAACAGGGTTCGACCTCGGTCTCTCCGCCGAACTTACCATGCAGTACCTCTCCGGCATCTCAGACGATCTTTCCCATATGAAATCCGCGCTGAGGATCAAAGGAGAGAGACTCACCCGCAAAACCATCCCGCCGCTCGCAACAGGACTCCTTCTCCTCTCTCTCTCCCGTTCGGGCAGGATAGGCGCATATCTTGCAAGGAGAGGATATCATACAGGAGGCACCTATCTGCCGCATTTTCCCACAACAAAAACGGATATTCTCATGCTCTGCACCGCAGGAGTCTGCGCTGCTGCCGTCCTCTCAGCCGCCTCCCCTGCATTGTGATATCTCATATAAATAGTATCCGGATACGTCATTCCGGACCGGATCAATCAGGACTACTTTTTTACCTTTTCATTCCAAAACAGTATAGGTTTAGATAAACTGCATTCACAATGCAGAACCGGGAGACAACCATGACAAAGCTCTATATAACTGATACAACCCTTCGGGATGCGCATCAGTCGCTCGCAGCAACAAGAATGCGTACCGAAGACATGCTTGAACTCGCAGCCGCGATGGAGAAAGCGGGCTTCTGGTCTGTTGAAGCCTGGGGAGGAGCAACATTTGACACCTGCATTCGGTATCTGAACGATGATCCGTGGGAGCGGCTACGGGATCTTAAAAAGATCTTTGTCAAGACCCCCATTCAGATGCTGCTTCGTGGTCAGAACCTTGTCGGCTACAAACATTATCCGGACGATGTGGTTGACAAGTTCATCGCCGCAGCCGCAAAGAATGGGGTTGATGTCTTCCGTGTGTTTGATGCGCTCAACGATATCCGCAATATGCAGCGCTCAATGACTGCCGTCCTGAATGAAGGTAAACACCTGCAGGGAACAATCAGCTACACGACGAGTCCCGTTCACAGTACTGAAGGGTTTATCGACATGGCCGAGGAGCTGTACAGCCTTGGCTGTAACTCGATCTGCATTAAAGACATGGCAGGACTCATCATGCCTGAAGCTGCCCGTGCGTTAATTACCGGTATCAAAGAGCGGATCGATATCCCCGTATGTCTGCACACCCACTCGACCAGCGGTATTGCGCCGATGAGTTATCAGGCAGCAATTGAGGCAGGCGTTGACATTCTCGACACCGCAATGTCCCCGTTCGCCGGGGGCACCTCACAGCCCGCAACGGAGAGCATTGTCGCATCCCTTGCCGGTACCAAACGGGATACAGGCATTGAGCTGACCACACTCCGTGACATCAAGAACGCCGCAGCTGCCGTCCGGTGTAAATATGATTGTCTGATCGATCCAATCTCGGTTCGCATCGACAGTGATGTCCTGATCTATCAGCTTCCGGGAGGCATGATCTCCAACCTTGTATCCCAGTTAAAGGAGCAGAATGCCCTTGACAAGATGGACGAGGTACTCAAAGAGATCCCGGTGGTCAGAAAGGATCTTGGTTACCCGCCGCTTGTAACCCCGACCTCACAGATCGTCGGAACCCAGGCTGTTCTCAATATTCTGATGGGCGGACGCTACAAGACGGTGACCAATGAGGTTCGTGATTATCTGAAAGGCATGTACGGAAAATCACCGGCACCACTGGATGACGCACTGGTCTCCTCGATCATCGGCAGTGAAGAGCGGATCAGCTGCCGCCCGGCAGATACGCTTGGCCCCATCTACGACAAGATGAAAGCAGACGCCGAGAGCCAGGGTCTTATCAAGAAGGATGAGGATGTTCTGACATACATCCTCTATCCGGCAATTGCCCCGGCATTCCTGAAAGGCGAGAAGAAGGCAGAAGCCCTTCCGGAAGCAGCTCCCGCAGCAGCGGTGGCAGCAGCACCGGTTGACATTGACATCCCCCGCTCAATGGAGGTTGAGGTTGACGGTGAGGTGTTCATGGTCAGAATCCTCTCTGTCGAAGGAGAATCTGTTGCCGCAGGAAGCTCTGAGCCCGGCAAACGCCAGACACCTCACGGTGACGTGCCGGGCGGTGTGAAGAGCAGTATTCAGGGAATGGTACTCGACATCAAGGTACAGATGGGTCAGAAAGTCTCTGCCGGTGACACACTCCTTGTGCTGGAAGCCATGAAGATGGAAAATCCGGTGGTCAGTCCGGTTGACGGAACGGTCACGGAGATCTTTGTGGAGAACGGTGCAGTCGTCCAGAGCGGCGACGTGCTTGTGGTGGTGAAATGAACAAAGACCGCTACTTTGACAAAGTCCTGGTCGCCAACCGCGGAGAGATCGCTATCCGTGTGATGCGGGCATGCCGCGAGATGGGAATTGAGACCGTTGCGGTCTACTCGGAAGCGGATGCAGATGCTCTGCATGTGAAGTATGCGGACGAGGCATTTTTAATCGGTGCTGCACATCCGACAAAGAGTTATCTGAATATGGAGAGGATCCTGGAGGTCGCAGAAATGGCAGGAGCCGATGCGATCCACCCGGGATACGGGTTCCTTGCAGAGAAGGCTGCATTCTCCGGAGCAGTAAAGAAAGCAGGATTTACCTTCATCGGCCCGTCGGAAGAAACGATTGCGATGATGGGATCAAAGATCGGATCCAAGCAGGCGATGTCGGATGCCGGTGTCCCGGTTCTCCCCTGGACACGGAGTACGGAGCATGATGAGGCAAAAGCGTTTGCCGAGTCCATCGGATATCCGGTGATCGTAAAAGCGTCCGCTGGAGGCGGAGGTATCGGAATGACGATCGTCCGCAGCTCCGAAGAGATGGACGAGGCAATTGAGAAGTCAATGCGTACGGCTGCTTCCGCCTTCGGAGACCCGACGGTCTTCATCGAGAAGTATCTCGAAAACCCCCGCCACATCGAGGTGCAGGTGTTTGCAGACTCACAGGGAGATGTGGTGCACATGTTTGAGCGCGAATGCTCCATCCAGCGCCGTCACCAGAAGCTGATCGAAGAGGCACCATGCCCAATCATGACACCGGAGCTCCGCGAACGGATGACCCAGTCGGCGATTACGGTCGCAAAGACCTGTAACTATGAGAATGCCGGAACGGTGGAGTTCCTCTACGACAACGGAAACTACTACTTCATGGAGATGAACACCCGTCTGCAGGTGGAACACACCGTTACAGAACTTATCACCGGTATGGACATGGTGCGGATGCAGATCAAGGTGGCAGCCGGTGAGCCGCTGCCCTATGCACAGAACCAGATCATCTGCCGCGGTCATGCAATCGAATGCCGGGTCAATGCAGAGGATCCAATGAACAACTTTGCAGCCGATGCAGGAAAGATTACCCGGTACCGGTCTCCGGGAGGACCCGGTATCCGTATCGACAGCTGTATTCACGTAGGATATGCAATTCCGCCGCTGTATGACTCGATGATCGCAAAGCTCTGTGCCCGTGCCATGACCCGTGAGGAAACAATTGCACGGATGCGCCGTGCGTTAATGGAGTATGTGATCCTCGGCGTTAAGACAACACTCCCGCTGCATTACGCAATCATGAACAATCCGGAGTTCATTGCAGGAAACACGCACACGCATTTCCTCGAAGAGCCGGAGGTCAGAAAGCATCTCCCGCGGTACATGCGTGAGAGCGAGACGCGGATGCACCAGCTTGCGGATTCACTTGGAAAAGGAAAGGAGAAAACAATCGCGGTAACCGCTGCGGTGAACGCATATCTTGCAGCGGCAGCGGCAAAACAGGCGAAAGGGAAACAGTAATTTCCCTCTCATTTTCCGGAGAGATTCAGTAACCTATATATTTTGAAACGTCCTTCTTATAATGCACTTCTTGCTGCGGTGGCCTAGCTGGTTAGGGCGCCAGACTCATAATCTGGAAGTCGGGGGTTCGGATCCCTCTCGCAGCACTTCTTTTCAAGGATTTTTGTTCAGTCGTTTTTCGTACATATCGATCATGAGGATGTTTTATCTGTATACTCCGTGAACACGTCAGACCTGTCGTGTCGAAATTTTTAGATTTTTTCGACAGATACATAGGGGATGTGACCGCAGACCGTCCGGGATTTTTTTCATTTTCTATTACCTAGTACTACTACTATGTACTGTACTTATTAGTACAGTACAAGAAGAAAAGAAGAAGAAAGATCAATTATTATTTGGCTGGTATGGCAGGCAGGGTGCAGATGGTGATCTGCTGTTTGCTGTCCAGTTCCTGATAGCTGATCTTTTTTTCCTGCATGAGACACACCCAAACATCATCATACAACAGAAACACATTCCCCTTTTATCTAACACAATCTATAACCACACGCCCGACAAATATATGCACAGGAGGAACGCCGGACTCTATACCAATACCAAAAAGTCCGGTCGATCACCGCCATGAAAACAATACTCTACTACTTTACCGGAACAGGCAACAGCCTCGCCGTAGCCCGGGCAATCGCCGAGCGGCTCCCGGAAACCGAACTCGTCCCCATCCCCATGCTTCTCCTCAAAGGGGAAACGGTTCGCGTGCCAAAGGATACCAACATCGGTATCGTCTATCCGCTGTATGCAATGGGACTGCCGAATATTGTGATCAGATTCTTTGGCATCCTTGATCTCTCGGATGCCGGATACGTATTCTCCGTCGTCACCGAAGGGGGAAGATACGGATCACCCACCAAACAAATAGCAGCCCTCGCCAAACAAAGCGGGCATGACCTCGACGCCGCATGGTGGATCCAGATGCCGGACAACTACATCCCCCTGTCCGCACCGCCCGCAAAAACAGAGCAGAAAACCATCCGCGAAGACGCACTCAGAAAAGTTGCAGTCCTGGTTGAAGCAGTTCAGGAACGGCGGCCGCGGCACATTGACCTCACCGCAACCGGAAAACTCCTCAGAATGGTAATGTACAAACCGTTCATGAAAAAGATCCCCGCGTTCGGCAAAAAATTCGTCGTCAGCTCAAACTGTAACGGGTGCATGGTCTGCGTCGATGTCTGTCCCGTCAACAACATCCAGGTACTCCCCAAAGGCAAAAAAGAGTGGCTTAACCACTGCGAAGGCTGTCTTGCCTGCCTGCAGTTCTGTCCCGTTGAAGCCATCTCCTGCGGCGGCAAAACCGATGAACGCCCCAGATACCACCACCCAAACATCACCGCAGCCGACATGAAAGCCCAGAAAGGCGCAGCAGAAATCGGCCGCACCGAATAACCCCTCTTTTTCAATCTGGATTTCCGGACAGGCATGGCTTATTATATCCTTTGAAAATCAATATAAGTAAACCATGGAATTTCCCCGGTATGATATCAACAAATACGATCCGAAACGGATGATGCTCATCCCGATTCTGATCTTCCTTGTTGCCGCGGCCATCGTCGGGTTCACGTTCATCAACACCGGCATGCCCGTCACCCCCGGCATTGACTTCGCCGGAGGTACCGCGGTCACAATCCACACCACAGATACCAAAGAACAGATACAGGCATTTTATGCAGGGTACCCCCTGACCTCCATCGACGAAGGAGTCGGTAACGCCGGATACTACATCAAGTTCGGCCCGATGTCCAATGAAGAGATGATGAAGTTCAACGAAGAAACCCTCGCCAAATACCCTGATGCAAGTATCGATCAGATAGGAGCAAACTTCGGTGCAACGCTTCAGTCACAGGCAATGGTTGCCCTGCTCTTCGCATTTATCGGTATGGCGGTCGTCGTGTTTATTGCATTCCGCAAACTGATTCCCGCAGCAACCGTCGTCTTCGCAGGAGTCGCCGACATCACCATCACCGCAGGAGTCATGAACATCATCGGAATTGAACTCTCACTTGCAACAACCGCAGCACTTCTCATGCTCATCGGTTACTCTGTGGACAGCAACATTCTCCTGACCAGCAAAGTCCTCAAACGTCAGGGAAAGCTTGCCGACAAGATGGCAGGTGCGTTCCACACCGGATTTATCATGACCACTACAACCCTTGCCGCAATCGTTGCCATGCTGGTGGTTGCCCTCATCGGTCAGGTTCCAACCCTTTACAACATCGCAGCCGTCCTTGTCATCGGTCTTGTCTGCGATATGATCTTCACCTGGGCATTCAATGCGGGTGTTCTCCGGCTCTACATGGAAAAAGAGGAAGGAAAGAAGCAGCCCGTACAGAATAAACCAAAGATTAAGGGGGCAAAATCATGAGTGAAAAGAAAGCATCCGGATGGATTAACACCATCAAGGATATGCGTGTCCTTCTGGTCATCGTTCTGGTTATCATTGCACTTGCTGCAATCTTTGTACCGATCGGCGATCGCGGAGATGCTATGACCAACCTTCAGTTTGGTCTCGATCTCGACGGAGGATCCTGGATTCAGCTTGAGTTCCAGGCAGAAGTTGTCACCATCGGCGCCGGAGCTGACGTGAACGATGTTGCAGAAAAGATGGGAGAGTATCTCGACTGCACAGTAACACCAATTGATCAGTACCATCTGGAAGTCCAGAAAGATGCAACCGAAGAAGAACTCCGGGCCGCGGTCGCAGCAGCCGGTGCGAGCTTCATCGGATACGAAAACGGAGTGGGATCTACAACCGCCGAGACCGTCAAACGGATTCTGGAGTCCAAGGTAAACAGTCTTGGAACCAATGACGTCAAGGTCAACACCCTGACCAACACCAACGGAGTTTCACAGTATGTCCGTGTTGAGATGGCAGGCGTTGACATGCAGACCGCTCAGGACATCGTTGGAAAACAGGGTCTCTTTGAGATTCGGATCGTAACAACCGGCAACGAAACAGCCCATGTGCTGTACGGTGACTCGGTATCATCAGTTCAGAATCCCACACAGAACCCGGCAGGTTCCGACAACTGGGGTGTTGGATTCAACCTGGACAACGACGGAGCAGTGGCACTGCAGCAGGCCTGTATCCAGTATGGAGCAACCACCAACCCGCAGGCACATAACCTGAACATGTATCTGGATGGCGTTGAGGTATACAGTGCTCCGCTCTCCAATGACCTTGCAATGCAGATTGCAACACATCCGGTCAACAGTCTGTATGCTGGAACCGGTTCCGGTGAGGAAGGATACCAGCAGGCACAGGAACTGGAGATCCACCTGCGGGCAGGTGCTCTGCCGGTGCAGGTTGAGATTGCCGGATCCGGTTCAACCTCTGCGGCACTTGGTGACTACTTCAAGATCGTCTGTCTGATTGCAGGACTTGCTGCCCTTGCGGCAGTGGCGGCAATGGTCTATCTCCGGTACCGGGTTGCCGAGATTGTGCTGCCGATGATCGCAACCAACATGGCGGAGATCATCATCCTGCTCGGTATTGCTGTCTTCATCCAGCAGCTCGATATTGCAGCAATCGCAGCATTGATCGCGATTCTTGGAACCGGTATCGATCAGCTGGTGATCATCACCGATGAAGTGGTGCATGAAGGAAAGGTTCCCTCGCAGACACTGTATCTCAAGCGGCTTACGCGGGCACTTGCCATTATCATGACATCCGCAGCAACGGTGATCATTGCAATGTTCCCGCTGATTGTGATGGATCTCTCAACCCTCAAGGGTTTTGCCATAATCAGTATTCTTGGTATCCTGATTGGTGTTCTTATCACGAGACCTGCCTATGGTAAGATTGTGATGGACATCATGGCCAAATAAAAAATTTTTAAATTTATTTTTCAGCGGATATCCGCAAATATTTATTTCCAGTCGGCACAAACACATTTCTATGAAAATTCCGGTTGCCGCAGGAGTTCTTGCAGTTCTTGTTCTCATCACATTTTCCGCAGGATGTATCGGGGATCAGACCACCGATATCATGCTTGGCAATCAGAGCATAGGTTCGATCACTGTAACACCGGTGTACGAAAATATGTTTTCCAACAGTTCACTCGGGGATAAGTTCAATGTAAAGCTGGAGATATTCGGGATGGTATTTACCAAGGATAATGTCACCCGGGCCGAAGCCGATAACATCAGTGCCAGTATTCTGGATAAAGACGGCGGGGTAAACATGTCGTTTATCAACAGTTCCGGCCTGATAACCCTGAATGCCAATGACGCAGAGTCGAATCTCACCTCCTTTATGGATGAAGTATTCAACATGCCGCTGACCAACCGGGATAAAAACACCACTATCAACGATATCAACTGGGATGATGCATTCTCCCGCATGCAGGAGTCCTTTAACCGTCTGACCGGATTATTGAACCAATCAGGAAGTTAATATAATTCAATCACACATGGACTACTATGGATCATCGATATCTTCTCCTCATTTTAGTAGTCCTGTTTCTTGCCGTACCGGTAACAGCAGTGGAGTATGACAATACACTAACCGTATCTTTTGACGGATATGCCGACTCCTCTCCCGCTGAAAGTTATGCAGACGGATCGACTGTTGTTATTCCCTATGGAAGTACCGTCTGGATTGGGGCAACCCAGTATCCTGGAGGAAAGTGGACGGTTACCGTTCCAAACCTCTACCCGGTAAAGCCATCAGGGAAAGAGATCATCCAGCTGAGTTTTGGTAATGTTCAGGGACTGTACTCCGTCACCTACAACGTGCCGTCTGTCTATTACACAAACGGTGCACCAAAGACCATCACTCTGAACCTCAACATAGGCGATGTCGGCGGAGATTCATATGCCGACTCCATCTACGCAAAGTATCCGAACCGCTATACGCTGATCTTTTCCGATGAGTACCCGGTTCTCCAGGAAGGAAACACCAAAGGACTCTTCAGTTTCGGAGATCCCTATAATGCCCCGTACATCCGGGTGATCTCGGTAACGACAAATGGATCTGAGATTTCACAGAACGCAAGAATAGTACTCGTTCCGCAGAGCTCCGCAAACCCGATCCCAACACCATCCCAGCCGTATACCGCACTCTACGACATGAAGGTCGAGAATATTCCGGTTGATGCAATTGAGCAGGTGGATTTCCTCTTTGGTGTTCCGGTCGGTGTGGTAACCGATGCTGGATTTGATCCGCGGTACGACATCCAGCTGCTCCGTTACACCGATTCGTGGGAAAAACTGGAAACGTCATATGTCGGGGAAGGAACTGGGCAGCAGGCCGGCATGGACTGGTATGCCGCAAAATCACCGGGATTCTCCTACTATGCAGTAGGATTTGCCGAAAACGTAACGAAGCTCCCGGAGGAGATCTTTACGCCGACTCCCACAGCAACCGTTGAGGTCATAACACCGCCTCCAACCACGGCGACCACAGAACCTTCTGTTCCGACCGCGCCCGAACAGTCCTCACCCTTTGTATTTACAGGTATCATCGCCCTGCTGGGAGCTGCAGTGCTGTGCCTGCGAAGGTGAAATCCCCAGTCTTCTTTTTTAAAATCCATATTACGAAAAATAGGGTATGCCAGTTCACAAAACATTTTCCAGCAGAAACTTGCAACCGATCAAAACAAGAATGACTCCGCCAAGAATTTCCATTTTGTTTCCAAGCACACAGCCGAGTCTGTTGCCAACAAAAACACCTGCCGCAGAAAAACCAAAAGCGACCACACCGATGATAACAGCAGGAAGAAGAATCTCTTCTCCAAGAAGAGCATAACTCACACCAACGGCAAGGGCATCGATACTTGTAGCAACCGCAAGAAGAAGGAGAACCTTCCAGCCGGTCAGATCGATCCCGCACTCCTCACTACCAAAAACCGCGTCATAGATCATCTTGCCCCCGACAAACAGGAACAGGAAAAAGACAAGCCAGTACCCGTACGGCGTAATGAGATTAGTGATCGGGACACCGATCACATAGCCGATCAGCGGCATGGCAAACTGGAAAAAACCAAACAGCAGACCTGCAACCAGTGCTGTTCTGAAGACATCTTTCTTCAGTACCGCACCTCCCGCAAGCGAAACGGAGAATGCGTCCATTGCAAGACCGACAGCGATGAAAAAAGTGGAAAGCAGTGAGGTGAACATGAAAAAACTACCAGACCGGTTTTCCGTTCTTTCTCACATTCTCCATGCCTTCCGGATCCTCTACGACAACGACAAAGGTTCCGTGACAGGGTTTCGTGTACCCGTACACCAGTTTCTCGTCTTTAATTCCGACAAGAATCGGCGGAATTCCAAGCAGAGGTTTGTCCAGCAGCTTGAAGCCCGCCGGGACCTCATACTTTTCTGAACAGTTCTCCCGAATGATCTCTCTCGCTTCTTTAAAACTACAGTTTTTTGCGAGAATTTCATAGTTCATATTTTCAAGACAGCCCATTCCATCACCTCATCGATTTTTGCAAGAAGCGGTCGTGTGTTGTGTGTTACCGGTGCTACAATCTTTTCTGCCGGGAACTCAATTTCTGCGGCAATATCATATGCATGCTCTCCGAAAAGAACAGTCACCAGAAGCGACTCAGGAGCAAGGGCCGCAACGGTTGCCGTATAGGTGAGTCCCGCATCGTTGTGAATAAAGGAAACGATCAGCGGATAACGCACCTTCCCATCGGCGATATCAGCTATGGTGCGGTCAACGTCACGGTACTCTGCCACATAATGCTTCTTAGGATCACTTGCCGCGATCAGCTGTTTTGCCGAGGGGTTTGCCGCAACCACCGGAACTTTTCCGAGATCCTGCAGGAGATCCGCCACATAGAGAACAATCGGAGACTGGACCGGTATCTGCGGACATCCCAGCAGGAGAAGCACTTCATCGGTCATACGTGGAGTACACGTCAGTGCTGAAAAGGGATAAACATTGGTCTTGCGGATTACACAAAAAAGAGAGTATTTAGAGGCAGTCCTTCAGGTGGAACTTGAACGGACCAAGGTTGCCGCCGTAGTTTCCTGCGGTGATCTTGACAACACCCGGAACTCTGCATGCTGCCTGGACACCAGCCTTCATAGCTGCCATGACGCTTGCCTCATCAACACCGTCGATAACGATCTCGTAAACTGCCTTGACATTCTCCGGGATCTCGGTCTCTTCAACCTTCTCGCGGATGGTCGGGCAGAACTTCTCGTTGGTGGATGCTCCCATGAACTTGTACTTCTTGGAACCAACCTTGGAACCGGACGAAACAACGCCTCCGGGGAACGGAGTGATGGTACCCGGAACACCCTTAATTGCATCGACTGCTGCCTGTGCTGCAATGAGTGCGGACATCTGGGAGTCGCCCATGATCAGGAAGTTACCGCCTGCAACACCCTTGACTGCACCGATCTCTTCCTCAACGATGAAGTCGCCGCCCATAATTGGGATAGACCAGCACTGGATTCCGCCGACTTCGACCTTGGACTCATAGCCGTCACCGAAGAAGTGGAGCTTGATCGGGATGATCTCTTCAGAACCTGCCTTTCCATTGAAGACTGCAGTGGTCGGTGCGGTCAGAACACACTCGGATACACGCTCAAGAACCTGTTCCTTGAGTGCTTTCTTGCTGCAGCAGATCAGAATGGAGAATCCCGGACGGTTGTCAGGAGTCTCTGCCGGCGGCAGGAACTTCTCAATACCTGCTTCACACGGGCATCCGATTGTGGAGGTTGCAAATCCGGTTGCTTCGGTTGCTGCCTTGTAAGCCCATTCCTTCGTTACTGCAGTGATTACGACACGGGCAACCCACACCGGGAAGCCTTCTGCATATGTGTCTTCGAGAATAACACCGTTGAATTCCATATGTTCACCAGTTTTTAGTGATAGTATACAAATGGGACATCAAAGATAAAGAGCATTTTCTTTCCACATGGTATCACCATCGGCAGATCCTGAGGATCGATTCAAATAATGCCAGGGAATATAGTATCCTGTTGACACGATGCTATCAACCTCTCCGGAGCGGGTGAAAAACGAGGATACTGCATCATCGGTTGTGATAGGGTTTGTCCTGCTGCTGGTTCTTGCAGCCGTTGTTCTTGGTGTCTGGGCAGCAGTAGGGCTTCCTGAACAACTGAAAACACAGGATGAACAGACGTTAGAGCAGCTGGAAAGATCATTTCTCCAGTACAAGCTTGCAGCCGATATCCTCAGAATAGACGAAGAGTCCGCAGCAGATGTCGGGATCATTTTGCCAAACATGCAGGGACTCACGTACTCCGTCACGAAAGATACTGGGGGAAGACTCAGTATCATCGCCGATGATGATGTTGAAAACGCTACTGTAATTTCGATCGGAAAAGTTTCAGCAGAATTCACCGGTTTCTCCGGAGAACGATCGGCTGTTGCCTATGAGGCAGGAGGCGTACATCTTAAAACCGCGGGCAGTAACCCGGCATGGATAACTCCGGCAATGCTGCAGATATCACCAGTCGATCCAACTGCGGTACAAATTGAGATCAATCAGATCTCTTTCGCGGATGATACAGAGATCAGCGGCAGCGGTCATCTGCCGGTGACACTAAGCCTGAAAGAGGTCACAACAAAAGTCCTGTACTGGAAAGACAATGCAACGCTCCGGTTCGAAAGTCCTGATCCCGAACAGCGAAAGCTGTGGGAGGCAGTGTTCTTTGAAACAAAAGAACGTACCGCAAAGGGAACTGTGTATCGGACAGCACATCCTGATTCATTTACGCTCCTTGTTCAGACACAGGAGAGAATACCTCTGTTCAGTATCAGACAAACCGATCCGCTTACACTCAGGATTGAGACGAGTACAAACACAACACTATCCAGAGTAGTCCTCCGTGAGGCAATCTATGAGACAGGACCTGCAGAGATCATTTATGCATAACGACGATGCTGTTACACCTGTAGTGACATCAGTTCTCCTGCTTCTCATGGTTATCGGATGCTGTGCAACGATTGGCGTCATCGTTTTTCACCAGATGAACGCAGAGGAGACCACTGTTCCGAATGTAAGGATCCAGACATCAGCCGAAAGTACCCACTACCTGTACCATGCGGGAGGAGAATCGCTGTTCCGCAATGGCATTTCCATCTATAATCTTGACAATGACATTACCCACCGGACTATAGTAGCGGGAAACAAGGACTGGACTGTGTGGAAAAGCGGAGAGTATCTCTACAGTGAACAGACCCTCTCGGATGTGTACATTCTCTGGCACAATGGAGAAAAGGAGCAGATCATCTATCAGTACGGCGTAAACAGAAAGACCGGCGTTACCCCAATAACTGATGTTATCCCCGATTAAAACAGTGCGTGATCCTTTTTTGCACCTGCAAGATTTGCGCCGCCAAGCTCTGCATACCGGAGATCTGCGTTCGTAAGATCTGCCTGCCAGAGATCGGCACCTTCCAGATGTACATGGGACAAATTCGCCCCGGAAAGATTCACGTGCCGGAGATCAGCTCCTTCCAGATGTGCATAACACAGTACTGCACCCGAGAGATCCAGATTGCGCAGTGATGCTTCCTCAAGATATGCCCCGTACAGCCGCACATCGCTGTCTTCTTTGGAAAGCTCCGTCCGGTACCACGCATTCCATGCCGCAATGGTTCCGGACTCCGCAGCTTTACGGAGACGGGATTCCTGTGCTGGATCAAACTTGATTCTTCCCGCAGGATCATACACTGCAGCGTCAGGGTTTGCTCCCGAGAGTTCAGCACCTGCAAGGAATGCCCGCCAGAGATTTGTTCCGGCAAGATTTGCATTTGCCAGATTGGCATGTTTCAGATAAGAGTAGGAGAGATCGGCATTCTGCAGCTGGGCAAACCGAAGATCGGCACCTTCCAGATACCAGTACGCAAGATCCGCTCCTGCAAGATGTGCACCATAGGCGTCGGTACTGCGGAGAAAGAGGTTATCTGCAAGATAGTTTGCATACCAGCGGTTCCACTCCGTGAAATCCATCAACTCAGAACCGCGGCGGAGCAACGCATACTGATCCTGATTAAACCGGGTGCGACGTGGTGGCATAATTCGGGCAGACCTCGTTTTGTACTGTTATGTGCGGGTACTGTATAAGAACATGTCCCTGGTTAATGAGATCTACTTTCTCAGATACTCATAGGCGGCAAGCGATGCTTTGATACCGTCTCCCACTGCAATACCAAGCTGTTTACCCTTAACAGAGGTGACATCCCCTGCGGCAAACAGCCCTGGGACATCTGTTCTGCAGTTTTCATCAACAAAGATCTCACCAACGCTGTTCATTCCGACAACACCCGAGAAGACCGCAGAGTTCGGCGTAAGACCGAGTCCGAGGAAGAGACCATCGATTGGAAGACGGGTTGTGTTTGCCAGATCCTGACGCGGTGCAGTCTCGACGGCGGTAAGTACTCCCTCACCATGAAGACCGGTGATTACAACTCCGGTCATAATCACCACATTCTTCTTCTCTTTAAGACGTTCAATGGTGACCAAATCCGCCTTCAGGGGACTGCGGGAGATCAGATACACGACCGCTGCGATGTTACTCATCTCAAGAGCCATCTCCGCGGCGGTGTTTCCACCCCCGTACACCGCGACACGTTTTCCTTTGAAAAGCGGCCCGTCACAGGTAGTACAGATGGAAACTCCTTTTCCAAACAGCTCCGCCTCACCCGGTACGCCGCTGAGCTTCGGAGTTCTGCCGGATGCGGCAATCACGGATTTTGCAGTGAACACACGACCAGAGAGTGTTTCAACAACGAACGTTCCGTCACGTACAGATAAATCCGTAACCACGTCATCCAAAATAACAGCCCCAGCATCCTCTGCCTGATCTGCAAACAGACGCATCAGAGACTCTCCCGATATCCGGTAAAAACCGGGATAGTTCTCAATATCGGCAGTTCGTGTAATCATTCCGCCACGAACACCTCCGATAACCAGTGTCTCAAGACCTTTTCTCCCGGAGTACAGTGCGGCCGAAAGTCCTGCGGCACCAGAACCGATAATGATCAGTTCGTGATCAGCAGGGATATCTTTGCCTTTGTCAATGTTGAGCAGTGCTTCAATTCTCGGGCGATCGAATCCCACGATCACCTCACCGTCAATAACGATCACCGGTACCCCACGCTGGCCGGTAAGATCAATCATCTCTCGGGCGGCAACAGGATCCTCACCCACATCGATCGCGTGATAGGGGATATTGTTCTGTGCAAGCCATGCCTTCAGATTATTACAGTACATACACTGTTTGGTGGAGTATACCATAATCTCAGGAACAGTCATACTCCAACATAGGGTGCGTGATAATTAAAATGATAGGATAGGGGCACGGATTGGAGAGATATGTGGAAAAAAGTGAAAAATGGAGAATCGGATTACTCGACGATCTTGAAGGATGCGCCGGGGATACCGCAGATCGGGCAGCGGTCAGAGGTCTTGTTGATCTCAATGTTTCCGCAAACCGGGCAGAGGTACACGGTCTTAACCTCATAGTCGCGACCTGCTTTGACTGCTTCAAGTGCCTGTTTGTAGAGATCTGCGTGAACAGCCTCTGCCTTCATGGCGTGCTCAAAGGTAATGATTGCATCCTGACGGCCTTCTGCCTCGGCAACTTTGATGAAGGAGGGGTACATCTCGTTGGTCTCGTGCAGTTCGCCTTCCATACCGGCTTCAAGGTTTGCAACGGTCGTTCCGATGTAACCGCCGACACGGAGAAGACGGCGTGCGTGGATCTCCTCTGCTGCGGAAGTTGCGCGGAAAAGCTTTGCAACGTGGTCGTATCCCTCGTCTGCTGCTGCTTCGGAGAAGGATTTGTACTTACGGTTTGCCTGTGACTCACCGGCAAAAGCATCTGCAATGCATGTCTTAGTGTCCATGTAATATTATTTGCAGAAGTTGGGGAATAAAGGTTTGGTATGGGTACCCGTCGAGGGAAAAATTCCAAAAGTTCTTGAAAAAAATACTGCCGAGATCGGCGACACATTAATATAATTTCTTTCCCGATAACTCCATTGATCGGCATGAGTCTGAAAAATACAGCAGAGATCGATCGACCGCGGGAAAAGCTGATCGCAAACGGGCCGCAAAGCCTGACACTCGCGGAACTGATTGCGGCGATCATCGGACGCGGAACCGTAAAAAACGACGCACTCAAGATCGGCAAAGCTGTTGCAGACATCCTGATGGAACACACCTATACAACATCCATACAGGACGTAGCCGCTGTTGACGGAATGGGACCGGCAAAGGCCTGTCAGATTCTTGCAGCATTAGAACTTGCCAGGCGTTTTCCCCCGCCGGACAGAAAGTCCGCAAAGATACGGTGTGCCGAGGATCTTCTTCCGTTTGTCAGTCAGTATCGGTATGATCAGCAGGAAAACGTCATAGCAGCAACACTGTCGGGGGCTCATGAGATTCTCAATATCCGGGTGGTGACAAGAGGTCTCGTGAACCAGAGTCAGATTCACCCCCGCGAAGTGTTTGCGGATGCAGTAACCGATCGGGCTGCAGCAATTATCCTCGTCCACAACCATCCGTCAGGAAACCTCACACCAAGTACGCGGGACATCCTCATGACCAGAACAATTCAGGAAGCAGGAGAAATTCTCGGGATCAGACTGCTGGATCATCTCATCATCGGACCGTGCGACGGATTCCTGAGTGTGCTTGAGGCGTTCGGAAATGACACTCATGAAAACCAAGACCTTATGTGATTGAGCCGCACATAGATATTGATACAGTATGCCAAGTACGATCATTGTCGGCGGTTTTTTTGGTGACGAAGGAAAAGGAAAGATCGTCGCCCACATTGCTCAGCAGGATAAAGCAACAATTATTGCACGCGGCGGTGTCGGGCCGAATGCCGGTCACACCGTCGAGGTGGGAGATAAGAAATACGGTGTGCGGATGGTGCCGTCGGGTTTCGTGTATCCCCACGCAAGACTTATGATCGGCAGCGGAGTTCTTGTTGACCCGCGGGTCTTTGCCCACGAGCTGGAGGTGCTTGGATGCAGAGACCGGACCTTCATTGACGGCCGTTGTGGAATCATCGAAGAGGATCATATTTACAAGGACAAACACGATGACCACCTCTCTAAGACGGTTGGATCAACCGGCTCCGGCTGTGGCCCGGCAAACTCCGATCGTGTCATGCGCACGGCACGTCTTGCAAAGGATGTTCCCGAACTTGCCCCGTACATCATTGATGTTGCCCAGAACGTGAACGATGCAATCGACGCGGGTGACTCGGTTATCATCGAGGGTACGCAAGGGTTCGGTATTTCCCTCTACTATGGAAACTATCCGTTCGTGACAAGTAAAGACACCTCCGCATCGCAGATGGCAGCCGATGTCGGTGTCGGGCCGACCAAAATCGATGATGTGGTTGTGGTCTTCAAGGCATTCCCGACCAGAGTCGGTGAAGGACCGTTCCCCACCGAACTCACCCATGAACAGTCCCTTGCAATGGGTATTCAGGAGTTTGGTACCGTTACGCACCGCGAGCGGAGAATCGGTACATGGGACGGAAAGATGGCACGTTACTCCGCAATGATCAACGGATGTACGGCCATCGCCATCACCGGTGTTGACCACATCGACAAGGATGTGTTTGGGGTCAAAGAGTACAGCAAACTCACACCGAAGGTCCGTGAGTTCCTTGAACAGATCGAGTCTGACACAGGCTGCCCGGTTGGTATTATCTCAACTGGTCCTGAACAGTCCCAGATCATTGATATCAGATCCGAGCTGTAAACCATGAAACGCTGGGTCCTCGATATTATCTGCTGTCCTGTCTGCAAGGGAAACTTTATGCTTACAGAGATGGAGGGTAATGATACAGATATTGTCGAAGGACTGCTGACCTGCACATCCTGCAAGCGGGTGTATCCGATCTCCTCCGGCATTGCAAACCTTCTCCCAAATCAGGAGGACTGAGGTGCTCTACTATGGCAATTGTTGAAATTCAGCTGAATCGTCTGGGGATAAATTCCCTTGAACTATCCACCGATGCCGTGGATGTAAGCGCAGGAACCGCACTGCACGTCCGGTTTGTGAATCACGGATCTCCGACACACGCAACACTGCGGTGTGAGGCATCAGCTTACACGGACTTTACGTACGAAAACATCTACGTTGAGGGCGAGTCGGAGCTTGAGATCAAGATGAAGGAGGAGGCGGGAACCGGAAGTTTCGACATGCAGGTCATTACCGGCTATGGTATGCGCCGCGAGGCGTTCACGATCCATGTGCTGAAGTCCTGTCCTGCCCCGGTACCGGAACCGGTTATCTTCCCGGAAGAACCGACAGAGGATCCGAAAAAAGGATCCTTTGGTCAAAAAGCAGCGATGATACTGATTATGCCAATCATCGCTGCAATCATTATTGCACTGTGGCAGTTCGGTCTCCTGAATATTGACGGACACGCCATGACAATTATTGTGTACCTTATAATGCTCGCCGGAGTCATCGTTGCATGGCGTTCGGCGCAATAATCCTTTTTTGTGCAGTAGTTCTGGATCGGCTGATCGGTGATCCGCGATCGCGCCTGCACCCGGTAGCTCTCCTGGGAACTGTGATCGGCTGGTGGGGAAAAACAAATACCTATCCAAAACGGCTAGAACGGATCACCGGTATTGTAGGGTGGCTGATAACCGTTCTCATCTTTATCCTGCCGTTCCTTGTGATCTGTCTGATTCCAGAGACATACTGGTATATTCAGCTGCCCCTTGCAGCAGTACTGCTGTCATTCTGTTTTGCATCACGATCACTCGAGGAGCACGTAGCTGCCGTTGAGACGGCACTCGGAAAGGGAGATATCGAGGGAAGAGCAGCGGTACAGATGCTTGTGAGCCGCGATGTAAAGAAACTGTCCACGGAACAGATACGTTCCGCCGCCTATGAATCGGCTGCGGAAAATCTGGTGGACAGTATTGTTGCACCGATATTCTGGTTTGCTGTCTTTGAACTGCTGTTCGGAATGGGAATTGTTGGGGCTGCACTGTTCCGGGCGGCAAATACCATGGATGCGATGCTTGGCTACACAGACGATCGTATCCGCATCGGTTGGTTTTCCGCACGGATGGATGATGTTCTTGCCTGGATTCCGGCACGAGTCACCGGCGCCCTGCTGATCCTTATCTTTGTCTGCCGTAAACGTGCAGGAAAGGCGGTTGCAGCATACCGTACAGACCATAAAAAACGCCCCGGCTTCAACGGCGGGATTCCAATGAGTCTGATCGCCGGTGGATGCGGTGTGATGTTTGACAAGCCCGGAGTGTATACAATCGGTGTTCCCGAACAAACATTGGAAAAAGGAGGGCGTTGTATTATCAGAACATTGCGGGAAACACTAATACTGTTCTCCGCAGTGGTAATTCTGACGCTTGTACTTATCTGATCGGGCGGACGGTAACTTCGCCGGAGGAAAGGGTCCTGCGTCCGGTGTCGGTATCCACCACAAGGCCCCCTGAGTTGTCCACATCGACGGCGACCGCATCATGCCAGACATTGTTTTCCAGAAAACGGATCGGTTTTCCCAGAAGCAGGGATCGTGTGCGGTACTCATCAAGGAAGGATCGATCCGGCAGTGCAGAGGAGAGATCAAGAAGATGATTTGCAACAAGCGCTGCAAGATGATTGCGGGAAAATTCCGGATGTTCACTGAAGAGCGAACCTGCAACCTGTTTGATATCATCGGGAAAACCTGTGTCCACCACATTGATGCCAATACCGACAACAACACACTCGACCACACCGGACTCAAAGCCGCTGACCGCCTCAGTGAGAATGCCGCAGATCTTTTTACCCTGCACAAACACGTCGTTGACCCATTTGATCTCAGGTTTTTCACCGGACAGCTCTTCAACTGCACGGCATACAGCAATGGAAGCCGCGGTTGTGATTAAAACGGCATCCGTTATCGCAAGATTTGGCCGGAGGACAATGCTGATATAAACTCCGGAACGCTTTGGAGAGTAAAAGGATCGGCCAAGTCTCCCGCGACCGGCAGTCTGCTCCTCCGCAAGAACCATTGTTCCGTGTACTGCCCCTGCAACAGCAAGAGTCTTCGCATCATCATTTGTGGAACCGGTTACTTTGTGAATAGTAATCGGAAGATCCCGATATTTTGGTGAAAGATACAGCCGGATACCCTCCGGCGACAGAATATCTGTATCCGCAGAAAGACAGTAGCCTTTGTTCGTGACTGCGGACACGGCATAACCGTCCGCCTCAAGTGATTTCACCGCTTTCCACACCGCGGATCGGGATACTCCAAGCATGGATGCTATCTCTTCCCCGGAAAAGAACCGATCACGGTTTTCCTCTAAGATACGAAGTACAGACGCTTTGGTTGTCATAAAAAAGGGGGGTTATGCCGGTCGGGCAATGACGTTATTCGGCAGCAGAAGGTTGACGAACACCTCCGGAATGGATTTGTCACTCTGGATAAGCATCTTGAAGTAGGCCTGATTTGCTTCAGTGTTTCCCTGATACTCAAGAATGACTTTGTAGTTTACCGTCATTACCGGAACGCTGCCAAAGAGGGTGGTTAGCGTTACAGACTGCTCGCCTATCGTTATCGGCTCATTACGGACGAGTTTGGTCACACTACCGTCAGCGGAGAACATCATCTCATTGCCATCGGAAAGAGCGATCAGCTTGTGACCGCTGATGTCAACCTGCTCGCCAATCGGGAACCAGACGTCATAAGTAGTGATGTAAGGATAGTTGGTTGCGGTACCTGGTTGGACAGAAATTCCTGATGAAGCTACCAGAACGATCAACACAACAACGATCAGGAGGATGACACCGCCAATGATTTTTCTTTTGCGACTTTTACTTTTTGCCTCCTTTTCCAGTCTCTTGCGCTCGGCATCCTCCGCCGCAATCCGCTGTGCTTCAAGCTCCTCCTTCATCTTTAATTCAGCTGCAGCTTTTTCCTCGGCTGCTACGGCAGCTGCCTGTGCATCAGCAGCTGCCCGAGCCTCCGCATCTGCTTTCTCGCGGTTGAGACGTTCCACCTCCTTTTGAAGTTCTTCGATCTTTTTTGGGTCTGCACCCGTACTCGGGTCTTCACTCATAATAACAGTTCATTAGCGGATACAGATAAATAGTTTTTTCGGGGTTAAAACCAAGGGATATTCATACTCAAGAAAAAGCCTCATTATAAATCATGACAAATAAGTACCCATTTCATGACGGAAATTCCAAAAGAGGAAATGCTGTTAAAATGTCCGTCCACCTGTGCCGGGTGCGGATCTTTACTGGCACTCCGCTATATTCTGAAAGCAGCCGGAACGGACACGGTTCTTGTGATTCCTGCCTGCTGTAACAGTGTAATTCAGGGTGTGTACCCATATATGCTGCACACCGTGCCGGTGTACAACATTGCGTTCGCAGCAGCTGCCGCGTGCGCCTCGGGAATGAGCGAGGCCTTCCGTGCAGTTGGGAAGAAGACGAATGTCATCGTCTATGCAGGCGATGGAGGAACCGCTGATATTGGTATTCAGGCACTATCCGGTGCTCTGGAGCGGGGAGAGGACTTCCTCTACATCTGCTACGACAATGAGGCATATGGAAACACCGGTATGCAGCGGTCAGGAGCAACCCCGCTTGGTGCAATTACAACAACAACGCCAAACGGAAAGACCGTCAACAAAAAAGATCTTGACAGAATCATTGAGGCACACAACCTTCCATATCAGGCAACAGCCTGTGCATCATATCCTGCCGACATCTACAATAAAGTAAAGAAGGCACTCTCGATTCCCGGACCAAAGTTTATGCACATCTTAGCACCCTGCCCGCCCGGATGGAGAACTCCATCGGAAAAGACGGTTGAGATCGGAAAGATGGCAGTAAAATCAGGTATCTGGGTGCTCTGGGAAAAGGAGTACGACAAATTTACCATCAGTGCCCCGTCGCGTGCAGCGATGAAAAAACCTGCACCGGTGATTGACTACCTGAAAGCCCAGGGAAGATTCCGCAAGGTGGATGAGGCAACCGCTGCACGGATTCAGGCACAGGTTGACAAGAATCTGAAGAAAGTTGCAGCAGAAGCGGCATACTCGGAGGAGAACGCATGAGCGACAAACTGGTAATGTCAACCGGTAACAAGGCAATGGCATCTGCAGTGAAGATGGCAAAGCCGACCGTGGTTGCGGCATATCCGATCACACCACAGACCGAGGTTATTGAGTCGATTGCAGATTATGTCGAGAGCGGTGCAATGGATGCCAAGTATATCCCGGTCGAATCGGAACACTCTGCAATGACCGCCTGTATCGGTGCATCAATCACAGGCGTCCGTGTGTTTACGGCAACAAGTTCGCACGGTCTTCTGTACATGCATGAGATGCTGCACTGGGCAGCAGGCGCACGGCTTCCGATTGTGATGGGACAGGTAAACCGTACACTTGCGCCTGGATGGAACATCTGGGCTGAACACTCGGATGCTCTCTCCCAGCGTGATACCGGATGGCTACAGGTGTATGTTTCAACGGTCCAGGAAGCATACGATGCAACACTGATGGCCTTCAGAATTGCCGAGGATAACAGAGTGCTGCTGCCGGTGATGATCAACATGGACGGATTCCTGCTCTCTCACATCATGCAGCCGTTCGAGATGACAGAGCCAGGAGATTTCATCCCGCCAATCAATCTGCCGCACAAGATCGATGTGAACAACCCGATGGGATACGGGGCAATGTCGCCGTCTGATATTCACTTCACCTTCCGGCATGATATGGAGAAGGCAATGAAGAATGCCCGTACCGTGATTGCCGAAACAGAGGCAGAGTTTGCAAAGCGGTTCGGCAGAAGCTATGCACCGGTCGAAGAGTATCTCTGTGATGATGCAGATGTTGTGATCGTTGCAATGGGAACTCTTGGAAAAGAGGCTGAGGTTGCAGCGGATCTTCTCCGCAAAGAAGGTATCAAAGCAGGTGTGATGCGCATCCGCTGGCTCCGGCCGTTCCCGCTTGACATGAAGATCGAAGGAAAGGAACTGGTTGTGATCGACCGTGATTACTCGTTCGGATTCGGTGGTGTGATCGCAGGAGAGATCCAGGCAAGATATCCGGATGCAAAGATTGCACGGGTCATCGCCGGTCTTGGCGGTCAGGAGGTAACATACGAGGATATGGCAGAGCTTGTCCGCACACGCAAAATTGGAACCGAGTTCTGGTTCGGCATCCCCGAGGAGGAACAGTAAATGTACGAGATTCGTATCCATTCACGCGGCGGACAGGGTGGTGTGACCGCTGCACGCATGATGGCAGCAGCAGCAGTTAAAGACGGAAAGTTTGCAACGGCATGCCCGTTCTACGGCGCAGAGCGCCGTGGTGCGCCGATCGTCTCCTTCGTGCGGATTGATGATCACCCGGTCAGGATCTACTCACAGATCAAAAAGCCGGATATGATCATCGTTCTCGATCCGACGGTGATGGAAACCGTAAACGTACTGGACGGTCTCAAAGACGGAGGAGCAATCTTCATCAACACCCATGAGAACGTGCAGTTCCCTGACAAGTTCACAGTGCACAAAGCGGATCTGACAGGAATCGCGCTTTCAGAGAATCTTGTTGTTGCCGGAAGCCCGATTCTGAACACGCCGGTGATCGGAGCTCTTGCAAAACTTGGTCTGTTCACGCCTGAGTCGGGAGAGGCAGCTATCACGGATACATTTACGGACACCCGGAATGTGACGGTTGCAAAGAAGGCATACGATGAGGTGATCTAAATGACAATGCCGAAGATGACAATCAGTACTCCAAAGGAAGGGGCAATGGGACAGACCGGTTCCTGGAGAACATTCCGCCCAGTGGTAAACCGCGAGATCTGTAATCACTGCGGTATCTGTGCGATGTACTGTCCTGATGCGGTGATTGATCCGGACAACGAGGAGATCGATCTGGTGTACTGCAAAGGCTGCGGTATCTGCGCAAACGAGTGCCCGAAGAAGTGTATTGAGATGATACGAGAGGAGCACTAAGGCTTCTTTCTGATTTTCTTTTTTTCTCAGTTGTGTTCTGAAAATGTATCAAGGGAAAAGAGTTCTCCCCTGATGCCATTATCACAGAAAGACGGGTGACTTTGCAACAGCATGAGGCAGAACAAACACTAATCTATCCAGACCGCAAATAACATAGAGATTTTATGCGCATCCCAATAAAAGACGTCACCCCCGACTGTGAGCGGGCAGAGATCGCCGGATGGGTTCACGAAGAGCGTGATCTCGGCGGTCTCACCTTCCTCCTGGTCCGCGACAGAACAGGAATTTTACAGGTAACCATCCCCAAGAAAAAAGTCAGCCCCGAAGTACTCGCCGCAGTCAAAGAAGTAAGCAGAGAGTCTGTTATCTCCTGCGAAGGAGTTGTCAAGGCAACCGAAAAAGCACCCGGAGGACGGGAACTTGTCCCCGATACCCTCAAGGTTATCTCCCGCGCAGACACCCCGCTGCCGCTGGATGTCTCCGAAAAAGTTCCGGCAGATCTTGACACCCGCCTCGACAACCGTTATCTTGACCTGCGCAAGCCCCGCGTCAACGCAATCTTTCTGATCCGAAACGCAGCCCTGCGTGCGATCAGTGAGTTCCTCTGGGACCACCACTTCACCCAGGTACAGACACCAAAGATCGTTGCAGCCGCAACCGAAGGCGGAACAGAACTCTTCCCCCTTGCATACTTCGACAAGGAAGCATTCCTCAACCAGAGCCCGCAGCTCTACAAGCAGATGCTCATGAGCGCAGGGTTCGACCGTGTCTTCGAGATTGGTCCAATCTTCCGCGCAGAAGAGCACAACACCGTCCGTCACTTAAACGAAGCAACCTCGATTGATATTGAGATGTCCTTTGCCGACGAACAGGACGCCATGAAAGTACTCGAAGAGACCGTCTCGTACGCATACCGGAAGGTTGCCGATACGTGCAGCAACGAACTTGCCGTCCTTGGTCTCAACGATTTTGAGGTTCCAGCAACTCCCTTCCCCAAGATCACCTATCAGGAAGCAATCGACATTGCAACAGCAAAAGGTGAAGCCCTTGTCTTCGGTGATGATCTCACCACCGCCGCAGAGAAGATCGTCGGTGACGAGATGGGCACGATGTACTTCATCACCGAGTGGCCGTCCTCAACCAGACCGTTCTACACCATGCCGTTTGAGGACAGACCTGAGGTCTGCAGAGCATTTGATATGATGCACCCGAGAATGGAGCTTTCCTCCGGTGCTCAGCGGTGCCACATCTATGATCTGCTGGTAAGCCAGATCAAAGCAAAGGGCCTCAACCCAGATGCATTCGAGTTCTATCTTAACCCGTTCCGCTACGGAATGCCGCCGCACGCAGGATGGGGACTGGGTGCTGAGAGACTTATCATGACGATGCTCGATCTCCCCAACATCCGTGAGGGAGTACTCTTCCCCCGCGACCGGCACAGAGTCAGCCCGTAACCGGAATAAAATCCCCTACATTTTTCTCAACACATTTTCAAAAAAAAAATTCTAAAAATAGACAGTCCGATCACACAACATTCCGTACCGAGAAACTCTGATTAGAAGAAGTCCGACAGATCCATCTGCTGCTTTTCTTCCTGCCCGAATGTTGACCAGATGTTCATCTCCGTCACCGCAATACGCTGGTTTGTGTACTCCGATAACTGATAGTGTTCGGCCATGTACTTTGCAATCTCCAGATACTTCGTGACGTTGCCTTTGTGCATTGTTGCCTTGAGAACCGCACCGCACTTCGTACACTTTCCCGAGATTGGAATTCTGCGGAAACTCGTCTTACACCGCGGACAGCGGAATGACTGCTTGGAAAACGAACGAAGGTTTCCTATCATGTCCGGCATCAGATGGCTGTTGATGATCCGTTCCGCAAGATCATCCGTCTCCACCGCACGAATTCGATCCGCAAGTTCCAGTTCCGCTTTGATCTTGTCCGTGGTTCCTTTCAGAATAGGATTCGTGTACATGGTGTCCAGCGGGCCTTCCGAGATGTCACGGGTATCGTGTGTAAAGGAAAATCCTTCAAACTGTCCCGGCGTCCCGACCCTGCTCTCCACATGATCCACGATTTTTTCCAGATTCTTTGGCGGGGTGTAGGTAAGACACGCCTCATACACCTCAAGCGGATAATGATCCATCACATCCACGTTCAGCGTCTCCTTATCCACCTCCTTTGGGTTGAGCGTCGTTGTCAGAACAAGAGGGGCATCCATCGTACCGCCGCGGGTGCTCGGAAGGAAGGAACGCGAGAAGTTTACGAGACCGTCCATCAGCAGCATCACACAGTCCTCATCACCGTCACAGTTCCGCCGTTTTGCCGCATGGTAGAACGGATGAGCATACCCCGCCTTCGCTTTGGTGAAACCGATCAGCCGTGCAAGAACTCCAGCACTGGTATGCGGAGCAAGACCAAGAATAAGCTGACCTACCAGATCCTCGGGTACTTCCGCATGATAAAATGCCGGGAGACCATACAGCTTTTCCAGAAGCTGGTCCATATACTTTGCCACCCGTACCAGATACTCCCCACAGTCCTCTGATACGAGAATATCCTGCGGATTTAGTTCCACCACCTGGTCAGGTGAGACAAGTTCCTCCCCATGCATGTCCTTCGTGTAGCCAATCTCGCGAAGTTTTGCAACCGAAACTGCAATCTCCGCAGGCCGGAAATGCGTCAGGGGCAGATCAATCATGTCATAGCGCACAGTCCCGTCCCGAAACACATACACATCATTTGCTGCACGAAGAATTCCTTTTTCCAGCGGTTCAACGACACGCTCTTTCGAGATGAGACCGCGGACACCTTTCAGCTCAGGGATATCACTTGCAGAAAGACCAGTTACTGCAAGCGCAGCGTCATACTCCTGCCGGAGGCTTAAGACACTGTCCCTCTGGCAGACCACCGGAGCACCACATCGCGGACACAACTCTTCGTTTGGAAGAGATATCGTGTTGCACCGCGGGCAGCGGTAGACCGCATCGGTATGTGTGCCGCACTCGGGACATCGGCTTTTGTAGGTCACCGTACCGCATGACGGACATTTCCGCTCACCGGTCTCCACATGAATCATGCCCTCCACCTGACCGGTGGTAACCGAAGTTCCCGAAAACACGCCGCCCGAAAGGTTTGCATTGCAGACCTTGGCAGCGTTGTCAATGGACCGTTTCATTCCTCCGGACTCCCCAATCGGAAACAGTACATGTACCGGAGGTTTCATTTTGCGGGGAGCTGACTTTCCAGGACGGCCCATCCGTCCGCCAATGCGGGTCCCCGCCTTTGAGCGCATTTTGATGCCGGAAAGATGCTCGGCCATCACCAGGCCATTCGTAAACGGAGGGAGAGCATTCCAGGTTGCATTTTTCCGCAAATCATAGGAAAGACCAAGTCCGGCAATCAGTACAAGCGGTGTCCGGATGACATAGTTCCCTTCCTCAACCGTGTGCGGAACAAGCAGTTCTTCAAGAACAGCCTTAACCTGGGGATCCACAGGAATATACAGAACACCATCCCGTACCGAACCGGTCTCGGAAACTTTGTCGGAGAGGAACCGGATCTGATCCTCGGTACAGTCATCCCAGAACCAAGTATAATCGGGATGCAGATATGCACCATCTGCAACAAAAGAGATCGCCTCGGCCTCGCTCTTCGGATGGCGGGGCCCGCCCTCCTGAATCCACCACTCCTCACAGTAACTCGGCGGGGCAAGTACATGATTGTTCTCAAGAAACTCGCCGTATGAGATCAGAATTTCGCCGACATCAAGGATGTACTCAATCTCCTCTGCGTCAACATACTTGTTCGCCTCCGCGAGTGTGTCGATGCGCCGAACCTCTCCCGATCTGAGACGGACCGTCGGTCCTTCGATCGTATCACAGGGAACAACACCGCACGCCTTTCCCGGCCGTTCCACCTTCATCTGTGTACCAACCGCAAGGTAATCACCCAGAACATGGAGTGTTGCCGGATTGAACCCGCAGGTTGCAAGGCCGGTGTTTCTTCCGCGGCCAAGACGCAGGCGGAAACCCCCTTTGCGCATCGGATACGAAAACGGAGGACGGCCTGCAAGCATATCCCGCATGTACTTATCCTTTGGATGAATACCCGGCTCTTCCTCCTCAGAGGATGTCGATGCCGCTCCCGAGATCAGCGTTTCCAGCCATTCCCACCCGTCAAGGTGCATCTTCGCTACATTCTTCTGGATCTTCGGAGCTTTGAGACCGATACCTTCCGCAATCACAAGACACATACCGCCCCGGACAACGTTCGTCTCCACCCTCTCAAGATTCCGGTACCCGGATATCTCCTCTTTTTCCGTCGGTTCACCGTCAATACAGACCGGACAGTTACGGATAATGAGCCGGATATCATCATCCTTGGGAAGATACTGCATACTCTGAATACTGTTGTACTGCTTTAGCTCCTCCACATACCGCTCAATCTCCTCCTCCCGAGGCTTATAACGATCGAGATTGAGGAGACGCCGAACATAATCCCCGACCAGTACCGACAATGCCTGAGCAGTACCACCCGCGGATCGGATTGGCCCTGCATAGTAGATAACAAGATACTCGGTACCGTCATCATTCTTTTTGATACCAACCTTTCCGATGCCTTCCGTCGGGGCGGCAACAACACCTTCGGTCAGGAGTGCCATCGACGCACGAATCGCGTGATCCAGAATCTCTTCGCGGGTAGTCTCCCCGAACTCGCGGGACACAAACGCATCGCCGATCTTCAGAGACGCCTCCTCACGGCTCATCCGCTCCTCAAGCTCGCGGATACGGGCGGCAACACCCTTGTAACTCAGCAGTGCCTCGACACGGCCTGCAAGATCACTTGCGATCGGGATCTCCACCTCTGCACGCGGATCAAAACCCTTCGCCTTTGCAGCCTGCGCAATCGCCATTGCCCGATCGAGTTCACTGATCAGATGATCCAGATACGCACGGTACCGGGGAGATGTTGCAAGCTCTGCCATTATTTGTAGTCAAAGATGTTGAGCTTCGTCAGTGTCAGTTCAGCGCAGAGTTTCACCTGCGGATCATCACCCAGAGCTGCTTCGATCAGTGCCGGAACCGCCTTTTCCTCAAGCCGTTCGAGGGCAGCGGATGCCATACCTCGGGCCATCGGATTGGAGGAGGAGAATAATGACACAAGCGGCGAAACTGCAATCTCACCAAATGAAGCAAGAACTGCCCCAAAGTACTTCTGAATATCCATATCCTTCTCCACTTCGGCGTACTCAAGAATGAGAGGAATAATGTCCGGTCCCATCTTCACCAGAGAGCGACCGAGATACCAGCGGGTATCAAGCGTACCGGACCGGAGCTCGGATACTACAGCCGGGACAACCGTCCCGGGATCGGCACGGCCTGCTGCGGCAATCTTTTCAACTGCGGCATGACGGACGTCAAGAGACGCATCACTAAGAGAACTGAAATACACATTAAGATCTGTCATTACTTCACCTGAGGAACATTTTCCGGAGACTGCTGATCCCTCCCCGGAGCTGCGGACTGGAGATATTCACCGGGATCATTCGAAGAGGCGGAACGACCGTACATTGCCCTGTCAGTTGACTTCGTCTGATCGTGTCCAAACCAGACAACATTCTGATCGAACGGGATAACAATCCCCGCAGAGCGAAGCTCCCGGACAATTTTCCACAAAAGTTCGGTCTTTGCATCCCACCAGTACCCCGATGGCGACCAGATACGGATATCAAGATTCGAACCGTTCGGTCCCACATCGTCCACGAACACGGACGGAGCCGGATTTTTCAGAGCATAAGGATGCTTCTCGATGGTTTCCTTGATGATCTTCACCGCTTTGTCTGCATCATCTTTGTACCGGATGGTAATTCTGTAATCAAACCTGCGGGCAACATGGGCAACGTAATTTGTAATGTCAGAGGTGAACATTGCCTCATTTGGGACACGAACGTACACACCCTTGTAGGTACGGATTGTCGTTGACATGAGGCCGATGTCCTCAACATACCCTTCGGTATCTTTCACGCTGATATTGTCTCCAAGGTTCACCGGCCGTTCAAACATCAGCAAAATTCCAGCAACCACATTGGACAACGTGTTCTGACTGGCAAAACCTACCGCAACACCGATGATACCTCCCGCAACCAGAAGACCACTGAAGTCAATACCCAGAGGACCGCTTATCGCAAGGAAACCAAAGAAGTAGATGATCCACCGCGTCAGTTTCTCCATGAACGAGAGATTACTCTTCTCGATGGATCCCGAAAACATCCTTCGGACAAGGCCGGACACAATTTTTGCGATGATGAATGTGGCAATAAGAATGAGGAGAACCGCAATGAGATCACCGTACGTCATCTTAATCCCGAAGTTGAGGAACGGCTGAGTACCCAGAAATCCCGGATCGTCTATCTCATTAAAGGGCGAACCTGTGGCATTGAACAGACTATCCGCAATACCGCTGAGATTGATGTCAGCCATTTCAGATCAGCCCCGAGTCCATGGTAAATGTGGTGTCAATGACCGCACCGGGAATATTAGCAAATGATGTGGTCCTCCGCGGACGGTACATCCGCAGCGATCGGGTCATATCCTCATGCAGCGGGCGATCAACACCGGTCACATCAGCAGTCTCCCGGTTGACAATGGTCATCTCAGCAGCCATGGAAACAACCTGGTCATCATAATAGACATACATGCCTTTCTCATAGAGGATAACGCGTGAGACATATACCCAGTCTCCGGATGAGTTCTCAATGGTCAGACGAAGGACACCGTCCTCATAGTTTTTGACCTGCGGAGGATAGTAATAGACCTTTGACTGATGCCAGCGGGTAATAACACCGCGGTTTGATGCTCCGTACAACGAGTACTTCGGCGGCTTGAATGTGAACACATCAATAACGTCCGCTTTTCCCTTTGAATCGATAAAGACACCGATCTCAATCGGGAATGTCAGGAAAAGCACGGTCTTTCCATTCGGTTCGATCATAATCTCCTCAAACCGTATCTCCAAAAAGTCCGTGACCGCATCAGGAACGTACAGCGGTTCTACCGGATGTATGAGCATTCTCCCGTTCGAAGAAGAGATATTTGCCTCACGAACCCAGCTGCCGATGGCACGGCGATAATGATAGAGTCCCTGAGTCTGCTCAAGCGAAATGGATAGTCCGGCAAAGTTGACGGCATAATCAAATGTAAATCTGCCGTAGTTAAAGGCAGGGATAGATTCGGAGGATTCATCGCCCGCCGGCGGAGCGGGTGACGGAAGTTTTGCGGGTGCCGGTTTGGGGCGGCTGCTGCGAGTAATTCGTCTGAGTGGTATTGTCGTTCCCTCCGTGTCTGATGTGATTTTAGGTAGGTGTGAAAAGTATAATGTAGTTTCTATTGAACGAAGATATGGAGCGGTCAGCGGCTCCCTCTGTAAAATGCGGCGGAAAAAGAGATTATCAGGTTGATCCGCCAAGCGGAACATCATCCGCGGAGGCCGGATCAGCTGTCGGGCTCTCCGGAGGTTTGACGGACTCAACAGCTTTTGCGATCTCTTCGGGATCAGGAAGATCGCCAAGAATACTTTCATCAAGTTCAATCTGCAGTGCCTCATCATTATCAACAAGATCCTCAGCGCCAAGGAACTTTGCACCCTGTTTGATAAGACTGGAAACCTCGAACGGGAAGATGATCTTTGTTGCCTGACCGTCCGCCATCTTTTCCAAAGCATTCAGGGAAAGAACAGTGATTGCACGTTTGTCCAGCGGGCGGGATCCAAGTGCCACAATCCGGAGACTCTGGGCCTCTCCCTGCGCCTGCAGGATTTTACTCTGTCGCTCACCCTCTGCGCGGAGAATCTTACTCTGCCGTTCACCTTCAGATTCAAGAATCATACTTTGACGCAGACCTTCTGCTTTGAGAATTGCCGCACGTTTTTCTCCGTCTGCACGGAGAATCGCCGCACGCCTTTCACGTTCTGCTGCGGTCTGTTCAGTCATAGCCTGTTTGACAGCGCCGATCGGGTTGACCTCTTTGATCTCTACACGTTCAATTTTGACGCCCCACTGATCAGTTTCCTTATCGAGGATGTCCCGCAGACGACGGTTGATCATATCGCGGTTATAGAGAACTTCGTCGAGCTCCATGTCGCCGATGATGCCGCGGAGACTTGTCTGTGCAAGGGCTACGGTTGCCTGGCGGTAGTTGGATACCTCAAAGTAGGCACGCTCGGGATCCATAACACGGACGTAGATAATGGCATCCACATCGGTAGGAGAGTTGTCTTTGGTGATAACCTCCTGTGATGGAACATCGATAACCTGGGTTCTGAGATCGAGTTTGATGACGGTTGTGATGAACGGTACAACCCACTTGAACCCCGGGTTCATCTGACCGACATATGTTCCGAGACGAATTGCGAGACCTTTCTGGTACGGCTGGATGATCACCACACCTTTGGCAAAGATGTAGAGAATAATAATTATCAGTATGATGGATATGAGCGTGAATGCGTCCATTTAGCGGACCTCCTCAACGATCAGGTGAACACCGGATGCGGAGGTCACCTGTATTTTTGTACCGGGCGCAAGTACTGCCCCCGTGCTTTTTGCGCTCCAGACGACGCCGGAAACATCGACCTTGCCGGAGATGGTATCCGGGACGACCGTCACCGTAACAACACCGGTTTTTCCAACGATGGTATCCTGACCGGTGGTAACCGGCGTCTGATCAGGAGATATTCTCCGATAAATGAGAACACTTACCGCGGCCGCAGCAACAGCGGCAAGTACAGCGATGCCAACACCAACAGGAGAGGCAAAGATGTCAACGCCGGCAAGGACCATGAGACCGAGAACAATCATGGCGGTTCCGGGGACAGCCATGAAAAATCCCGGTGTTGCTACTTCGATGACGAGGAAAGCAGCTCCGGCGACGATGAGAATCCACGGAAATACCGCAGGATCCAAAAGTGTTTCAAGCATGATATAATGTAGTAATAGCAGGGAAGAGGCAATAAAGGATAGGTTCATAAACGATGAGGTCCCTCTGCCAACAATGATGAGAATATTCTGGAGGAAAAAACATCAGAGAATACGGATGCAGTATCCTCCTTGGGAAAGATGATTATTTTCTGCGTCCAATACGTTGCAGCCAATACACACGCAGGGACACTCATGATTAACGGACACGTTCTGCAGTACTTTGAAGAGATTACAAAAATCCCCCGACCATCCGGATACGAGGCAAAGATGCGGGAATATCTTCTTTCATTTGCAAAGAGTCACGGACTGTTGACAAAAACGGATGCGGCAGGAAATGTCTGCATAAGAAAACCAGCCGCAGCCGGATTTGAGGATGCGGCAGTAGTCGTTTTGCAGGCACACATGGACATGGTCTGTGAAAAGGATCCGGAAAAGGCAGTCAACTTTCAGACCGATCCAATCGAAACCATAACCAAAGGAGACTGGATACATGCATGCGGAACAACGCTCGGGGCAGATAACGGAGTCGGTATCGCCCTCGCACTTGACGTGCTTACCGCAAAACTTCCCACAGGACCGATTGAGTGTGTGTTCACGGTGGAAGAGGAGACCGGACTTACTGGGGCAGAAGCGATGGGACCTGATTTTTTCACAGGAAAGATGCTGATAAATATTGACAGCGAGGAGGAGGGAAGTATCTGTACCGGGTGTGCGGGTGGTGTGGAAACATTTGCACAAGTTTCATGGGAACCGTACCCGGCACCGATGGATGATGTATATTACCGGATAGATATCGACGGGCTTACCGGTGGACATTCCGGAACTGACATTCACCGGGGACGTGCAAACTCAATAAAAATTCTTGCCGCATTTCTTCGAAGAATACCGGACGCAGATATCTGTGAACTTTCAGGGGGAAATCTGATAAACGCCATTCCCCGTCACGCAACCGCAGTGTTTGGAGTTCCCGCAAAACGGACCGCCGAGGTTGAACAAATATTTGCCCAGTTTTCAGAAGAGATGAGGGAGAGGTGGAGCAGTACAGATCCCGGCATTTCTCTTGCTCTTCTGCCGGAGTCTCCAAGGGATGAGATGATTCCTTCCGCAACGAAGATTATCAGCGCTCTTGATGCATGTCCGAACGGTGTTCTTGCCATGAGCAGTACAATTCCGGATCTTGTACAGACCTCTACAAACCTATCCTCGGTTCGGATGGATGGTCGTTCCCTGCTTGTAGCAACATTTCAGCGGAGTGTTAGTCAAAATGAAAAACGCGAGGCATCAGAGATGGTGGCAAACACGTTCCAATCTTGCGGGGCGGAGATTCATACCAGCAGTGAATATCCCGGCTGGATGCCTGATCCCTCCTCTCCGCTCCTGCAGACGGCAATAACGGTGTATACAAATCTCTTTGGAGAAACACCCAAGATAACTGCAACCCATGGAGGACTTGAATGCGGGCTGTTCCGCAGAAACTATCCTGCACTTGACATCATCTCGATTGGGCCGAACATTCTCGGTGCACATTCCCCAAAAGAACGGCTGCAGATATCATCGGTTGAAAAGGTCCGACTGTTTCTTGCCGAACTCCTCAAGGAGATCGGAACAGCGGCGTAAAGGACGGTTCTGCATCAACAAAGGTAAAGACAAAATTATTCCTGAAACGGATAAAATAAAAAAAATATTTTTGGAGATTTACTCCACCAGTTTTTCCTCGTCTGGCTTCCAGGTCGGAACTTTCTTTCCGAAAACAAACAGAACACCAACGAGAAGTGCCATCGTAATCAGGAGAGTAATCCACACATTGATGCCGAGACCGATGATAATGTAGCCGATGGTAACAACTGCTGCAATCGTTAAGGCGTACCACAACTGCGTGTCCACGTGATCGATCAGACTACAACCCGAACCCATTGACGAGAGAATGGTGGTATCGGAGATCGGTGAACAGTGATCTCCAAAGATTGCACCGGTCAGCACACCTGATGAACAGACAACAATGTACGAGTAGATAGAGGCATCCGGTGTACCTGTTGAGAAACCGGCGATGGCTGCGGAAAGCGGAATAACAAGCGGCAGAAGAATTGCCATTGTTCCGTATGCAGTTCCTGTTGCAAACGAGATAACTCCGGCAATGACAAAGATGAGAGCCGGAACAATCCAGATCGGCAGGGAGTCGGACAGGGCACCAACGAGGTAGTGTGCAGTTCCCAGATCACCAATGATCGAACCAATCGACCAGGCAAGAATCAGGATAACACACACATACAGCATTGACTTCATGCCGTGCGCCCAGGTTTCAATACCGGTCTTTAAGGAGAAGATCCTCTGGGCAAAGCCCATCACAATGGAGACAATACAGGCAAGAAGTGCTGCCTGGAACAGTACAATACTTGCATCCGATGAACTGTAAGCTTCACGCACCGAGTCAATGAATCCGAGCTGGACAAACTCTTCAGCAGAGATTAATCCGTTTCCAGCCATGATTGCATCGGCACCGTTTGTGAAGAACAGAATCAGGGAAGAGACGATCAGCACACCAACCGGAATGATAGCATTCCAGATGTTTGCCGGAGCAGCTTTCTTGGATGTTGCAACAACGGCGTGATCCTCCTTGCAGATCTCCTGCTCTTCGACAGGAACAGCGTCATCATCCTGCTCCACCTCAGAACCCGGGCGGATGGTTTCGCCTGTCCGGCGGGCACGAAGTTCGGCGGTAAGCATCGGACCGTACTCACGGAGAAGCATCGCTGAGGCAAACACGAAGAAGAGTGCCAGAATGTTGTACAGGCGGTATGGGATTGTGTCGATGAAGATACTGTATGCTGAAACACCAGTGATTCCGGCAATGGCAAGACCTTCATTGATGTTCACAAGTTCAGTTCCGATCCATGTGGAGATCACAAAAATACCTGCAATCGGTGCTGCTGTTGAGTCCACAATGTAGGCAAGACGTTCACGGGAAATCCGGAACTTGTCACAGACCGGACGCATAATCGGACCAACGATCAGGGCATTTGCGTAATCGTCGAAGAAGATAACAAATCCCATGATCCAGGTTGCGAGTTGTGCGGTACGCGGACCTTTTGCCCGCTTTGCAACAGCCTCGGCAACTGCACGCATGCCTCCCATACGAGTAATGAGAGCAATCAGTGCACCAATCACGAGTACCTGCATAATAATACCTGCATTCCAGCGGTCCGCAAGGGTGGAGATGAAGTACTCCGTAGAACCGAAGAATGCCCCGCCAATGGCACCCAGAATGTCGCCTCCAAGAAGGGCAAGCATCCATGCACCGGAAAGTACACCAAGGAACAGTGAGAGAATCACGTTTCTGGTAAGGAATGCCAGAAGCAGTGCGAGAATTGGCGGTATCAGCGTCCAGATTCCAAGAATCTCAGCATACTCTGCTGCTGAGCCCCCCTCGGGTGCGGCACCGACAAGACCAGTTGCAAGTGGTATTGCAAAGGCGGCGATTACCACAATCAGGGCGATGATATCTACCATCTTTGATTTTTCCATAAGAACACACCTCAGGGTAATATTACCTGAATGAGAAAGATATTAAACGGTCCCCTATTTATGAGCTTTGACTCATTAATATCCGGCAGAATGAGTAAATAAAAAATGCTGTAAACGAAAGAGAGGAATTAAAAATTCAAAGGCTTTTTGGCAAGAACACAGAGCCACTGGCGATCCTGCTTCCGATGCACTGTAATCTCACAAAATCCTGCTGACTCCAGTAGACAAATAAGATCATCTCCGTTATAAACATTCATGCCATCAATAAGCTTTGTCCACTTCTCTGTCTTTTGCCCACGACCTTCAACCTCAGTGCAGATCAGAAATATACCTCCCTCCTTTAGAACACGCAGAACCTGACGGAATGCGTTTTCAATATCCGGCCAAAAGTAGATCGTCTCAAACGCTGTAACAATATCAAACATCCCTTCATGAAACGGAAGTGCAGAGACATCTCCTTCTAGTACCATGCATTTCCCAGAAGATACAGCACGTCGGTTCAGTTTTTTCGACATCTCAACACTCACCGGAGAGTAATCTATTCCAGTCACAGTTCCATTCGAACATTTTTCCAGAAAAACAGCTAGATTTGCGCCACCTCCACAACCGATGTCAAGTACATCATCGGTTTTACGCGGAGAGATATGAGAAAAACCCCACGCTGATACAGCAGCATGACCCCTATTCATAAAACTAACCATTACTCTTCCGCCAAAACCATTCGGTTTGCGGACATTTTGAAAATAATTCCTAAACATTTTGTTATCCAGTATGTAAATCTGTTCTTGAAAACCCTGAAATGAAGAAATAAGTTGGGTTTTCGGGAAATTGGTGAGACTGCACCACAAATCCGACTCTATTCAATGCAGTCTCCAATGACAGAAATTCTCTTGTTGTGTCTCTCCTGCTGCCTGATAGAGACAACTCAAGTGCAAACAGCATCAAACAATACCAGTACAGCACCTATGCGGGTGATGCCTGCTTTTCTGATGCTATATTTGTGGAAACAGCAGTGTTTTTCTTTGGGGGATAAACATCGCACTGTCCCAACATATCATTTTCCTGTTAGGTGGTAAAAAACACAGTCCGAACATCAATCGGAAATATAACAAAAACCAAAAGGGGATAGGCGGATATTTGAGGTAGGACAGATCAGATCTGACCATTTGTTTGAATGGTATCTCCGCCGATGATAGAGAATATTGTGGACACACGGCAGGCGGGTAACATCGCCCATGTTGCCGGACAAAATGGTTAATCCATGAAATTGCATGTCTGAGGATTTTCGCTACATCGTTTTTTATCAGAACCTCCTTTCTGCACCGTCTGCAGGGACTGGAACACAAATGTTCCTAGAGTATTCGTAAGATATTAGGAGGATAAATGCCCTGTCCAAAAATTATTTGGAAAAAGATACAACTCCTGTTTTGGAAGGACAAAATACCTTCGGAATAACCATTATTCCGAAAAAAGTTCGGAGACGCTATTTGTTCACCTAACAGGAAAAATACTAGGCATGGTGCAGATTCAAGACATCATGAAAGACCAGAGAACCTGGCTTTTCCTTGGCGGCGTTGCCGTCGGAGCAGTAGCAGTAACCCTTCTTGGAAGTAAAACCGCACGCGACCTTGCGGTTGCCGGACTTGTTCAGGGAATGAAGATGAGAGATGATGCAGAAGCCGCTCTCAGCAGTCTCAAAGAGGATGTAGAGGATGCATACGTCGAAAAATTCCAGACTCCTGACGATGAAAGCGGTGAAGAGTACACGCCGGTTGAGGTAAAGAAGATCGAGATGTAAGGATCTCATGCAGTACACCATTATTCATGACCTTCCCGGACGGATGAGGATCAGGGGAGGGATGTACGCATTCACCAGAGAGGAAAGCGTCTCTCTTGAAGAGTATTTGGAAACGATACCCTACGTGTGTAATGTCTCGGTAAATCACAAAAACGGCAGTATCCTGATCCTTTATCAAAAAAACTGCAGAGCAGATCTTCTTGCGGTTCTTACAAGTATCCGGATTAAAAACCTGCCTGAACCATCTGTGTACGGGCTGGAGACCAAAAGGACGGATGAAGCATTCGTCCGTGATCTTACATTACTGCTGTTCCGGCGGTTTGTGATTCGACCCCTGCTTCCACTGCCGATTCGCCGCATTCGAACCATTGTTCGTGCATGCAGCTACTTCAGACGCGGGGGATCAAGTCTCCTGCACGGAAGACTCGACACTTCGGTTCTGGACGCATCCGCAATCGGGGCAGCGATCCTGCAGGGAGACACCAAGACAGCAAGTTCAATCATGTTTCTTCTGAAACTTTCCGGACTCTTGGAGGACTACACAAAAAAACGCACCCGCAATGCCCTTGTCCACAGTCTTGCAATCAATGTTGACCGTGTCTGGGTGAAAAACGCTGACGGAGAGATGTTAATCCCCATCTCCCAGGTTTCCCAAAGCGATCAGGTGATTGTACGAACTGGAACCATGATTCCGGTTGATGGTATGATCTCCTCTGGAGATGCAATGGTTAACGAATCCTCGATGACCGGTGAACCCCTCCCGGTCCACAAAACAACCGGTGCAACTGTATATGCAGGTACTGTTGTAGAGGAAGGAGAGATTACAGTTGCAGTCAGATCCCTTGGCGGAGAAACACGCATTAACAAAATTGTGGATCTTATCGATCAGTCCGAAGCACTGAAAGCAGATGTGCAAAACAAAGCAGAACAGCTTGCGGACTCGATTGTTCCCTACAGCTTCCTTGGAGCTGCAGGCATATTTCTCCTTACCGGCAACCTGACGCGGGCACTGTCGGTCCTGATGGTTGATTATTCCTGTGCTCTCAAACTCTCCACACCGATCTCTGTCATCTCCGCTATGCGTGAGGCATCCACGATGAACATCATGGTAAAGGGAGGAAAGTACCTGGAGGAGTTTGCACTTGCCGACACAATTGTGTTTGACAAAACCGGAACACTTACCGTTGCAAGCCCGAAGGTTGTCGATGTAATTCCCTTCGCCGGTTACACCAAACAGGATGTTTTGCGTACAGCAGCATGCCTTGAGGAACATTTTCCGCATAGTGTTGCACGGGCAATTGTCCGAAAGGCCGCAGAGGAAAACCTCAAGCATTGTGAGGAACATGCAGCTGTGGAGTATGTGGTTGCGCACGGCATTGCAACCAAGCTTCATGGAAAACGTGCTTTGATCGGTAGCGCCCACTTCATTTTTGATGATGAGGGTGTTCCCCTTGGAGATGAGGAGAGAGCAGTAATTGAGAAGGAAAGTGAACACGGAAGATCGCTGATCTTTCTTGCGATCGGCGATCAACTCGCCGGAATTATCTGCATTGAAGACGCGATACGCCCAATGGCAGAAGAGGTGATCACATCTCTGAAAGATCTGGGTATCACCAACGTGGTAATGATAACCGGTGACGGCGAAGCAACCGCCCGTGCGGTTGCATCCACAATTGGTATCGACAGGTACTACTCACAGGTACTCCCCGAAGACAAAGCTGCAATTATCAATGATCTGAAAGCTTCCGGCAGGAAGGTCATCATGATCGGCGACGGTGTAAATGATACACCCGGACTTGCAGCAGCCGACGTGTCGGTTGCAATGAAGGATGCATCAGACATCGCCCAGGAAGTTGCGGATATCACCCTCCTCTCAGCAGATCTGCGGGAGCTGATCCATCTCCGACAGCTGAGTACAAAACTTCTGGACCGCATCAACACAAACTACCGGTTCATTCTCGGATTCAATACCGGGCTTCTGGTACTTGGCCAGCTTGGGATCCTGACCCCGGCAACAAGTGCAGTTCTCCACAACATATCCACTATGGGTATCAGTGCAGGAAGTATGCAGCCGCTGTTATGCGAAACAGAAACACACGGGTAGCATTAAAGACAATATCCCCTCATTTTTCCAAACGAAAATCTCCGGGTGATCCAGTCTCGAGGTTGGAAAAGTGTTCGGTTATGAAAAATTACTTCCCCGCACGGCAAAGTTTCATAACCGCATTCCCCTTGAGACAAAGTTTTTTTGCGGCAATCAGATCCTGCACAACTCCCATGACCTCGGACCGTTCATGATTTTGTGCAGCACCGTAAAACGGATGCGAGGTCAGACCGGAACTTTTGGTGTGGGCACGATCCAGCCCGAGAAGAAATGAAACAAACGATGAAACCGTCATCTGCCCAGAAAGGCTGCTTGCTGCATCGTAAACGATGCGGGAGAGATCCCCGGAAGGGACAGCTGTCTTTTTTTGTTTTACTTTCTCCCGATCACAGCGGTCACAGTTGCCGCAGTCGGAGATCTCCTCACCGAAGTAGGAGAGTAAAACTTTCCTCCGGCATCCAGGAGTTACACAGTACGAGTACATGTCAGCGAGTTTCTGTTTTGCAATGCGCAGCTTCTCCGACTGGGAGTACTCACGCTCCAGCATAGAGGATATTTTTGCCCGATCACCGGAAGAGTAGTAGAGAATGCAGTCGGCACGACCACCGGCACGGCCTGCACGACCAGTCTCCTGATAATAGGATTCAAGATCCTTGGGGAGATGAGCATGAATGACATAGCCAACATCGGGTTTGTCAATTCCCATTCCGAACGCTATCGTTGCACAGATAACGCGGATGCTGTTGTTGAGAAATCCTTCCTGAATGCGGCTGCGTTCAGGGGTCGGCATTCCCGCATGATACGGGCTTGCCAGAATGCGGGAACGCCTGAGGCGTTCTGCAATCTCCTCACAGCTTTTTCGGGAGAAACAGTAGATAATACCTGAAACATTCGGATGGGCAACAACGTAGCTGACAATCCTTTGAACACGGATCGAGCTGGTCGGCTCCTCATACACCTCATACCGGAGATTTTTCCGGTTGAAACTGCCGACATACTCGCGAGGATTCTTCATACCAAGTTCCCGGACGATGTCTTCGCGGACACGCTCGGTCGCGGTCGCGGTCAGGGCAATAACCGGTACTGCCGGAAA
>JAHLFR010000039.1 GCA_018883755.1 Candidatus Methanocorpusculum faecipullorum | reverse complement strand
GCGTATGCTTTGGAGAAGCCATTGATGGTGATGGTCCGATCCAGCATATCACCGATCGTTGCAATCGAAACATGCTCTTTCCCATAGACGAGCTTCTCATAGATCTCATCGGAAAGACAGAACAGATCATGATCCGTACACACATCCGCAATCAGCCGAAGTGATGATCTGCCAAGCACCGAACCCGTCGGATTGGACGGCGTGTTGACGATGATCATCTTTGTTTTGTCCGTGATCACGTCATAGATCGACTCGTCCACCTGAAAATCCGCGTTCAGCGAGTAGTGGACCGCCTTTCCTCCGGCAATCTGCACACACGGCTCGTACGAAACCCAGGACGGATCGATGACCACGACCTCATCGCCCTTGTTCAGCGTTGCCATCATTGTAATACGGATGGCATCCTTTGCACCAGCCGTTACCATGATCTGTTTTTGCGTTGCCGCAATGTGGTTGTCACGGTTCAGTTTCTCGGCAACCGCCTGCGTCAGTTCAGGAAGTCCGCGGGACGGAGCATAGTGCGTCTCACCGCGGTTTAACGCATCAATTGCCGCCTGGGTGATGTGAGCGGGCGTTGCAAAGTCGGGCTCACCCACCGCAAGACTGATCACATCAATACCGGATGCGATCATCTCCTTGGAACGGTTGCTCATTGCCATCGTTGCCGATGGTGCAACCGCTGCAATCGTCTCCGAAACCGACCTCATTCTGCAAGTCTCCGGACCATCTTCACCGCTGACTCAACTGCACGCTTTCCGTACTCGATACGGTCTTCAGCCTCAAGTCTCGTCATGCCGGGTCCGGAGATACCAAGCGCAACCGGTTTGTCAAACTCAAGGGAAAGATCGATGATCTTCCGGGCTGCATGCTGGACAACAATCTGATCGTGATCCGTTGCGCCCTCAATAACACAGCCGATGGTGACAACTGCATCGATGTCCGACTTTTTCAGAAGTTTGCGAATGGCAAGGGGCATATCATAGGCGCCCGGCACATAGATCCGGTCCGAAACTGACGCACCAAGGAACTTTGCGTGCTCCTCTGCCTCCATCTCCATCATATAGGTAAGATCGCGGTTAAACTCTGCAACAACGAATCCGAGTCTGACTGGTTTGTCGGTCATGATAATCTCAGTACAATTCTGTCGCAAAAGTATATAGTGGTTCACAAAAACGTCACAACTCAAAAATGAGTTGACAACATCTCAGCGGGATTTGTGATCGTGCGTGTGGTGAAGGTCCGGTGCGTGCGGATGACTGTGTTCCAGGATTTCATGCGTATGCATGTGCGAGTGTTCTCCCGTTACCGGCGGGTTATGGACATGGGTGTGGTGACCGTCATCATGGCTGTGGCTGTGTTCATGCATCTGCGACAGGTGGATGTGCCGGTGCTGATGTCCGCCGGTTGCGGCAAAGTATGCTCCCGCAATCATGATCACGGTGGCAACGGCAAAAGAGACCGTCAACGGAGTCTGGAATATCACAAACGAGAGCCCGACACCAATGAACGGGGCAACCGCATAGAACGCACTTGTTCTCGCTGCACCAAGTGACCGCTGGGCAAGGACATAGAAGTAGATCGAAAGACCGTATGCAAAAAATCCGAGCAGAAGTGCGGCAAGAATGCCTCCGGTATCCGCGCTCGTCTCCTGTGCAGCAAGAGCGATCAGAAGTGCTCCGCCTCCTGCGCCGAACCCTTTGATGGTTACAATCTGTACCGGATCCTTTAACGAGAGCATCCGTGTACAGTTGTTCTCAAAACCCCAGGCAACGCAGGCAAGCAGAACGAGAACCGAACCCGCAGAGAAGGAGAAACTGCTCATGTCCTCAACGGTGAGGATGATACTTGCACAGACGATGAGAAGAATGGCAAACCAGAGTCTCCGATCAATTGCTTCCCGGAACACAAGGAGAGCGATAACAGATGTGGTGACAATCTCAAAGTTGTTTAAGAGGGACGCGTTTGCCGCAGTGGTCATGGTAAGACCAAACATCAGCAGAATGGGAGCAGCAATATCGAGAACAATCATCCCGATGACGTACGGGAGGTCCTTTTTTCCAAGAGGAGCTTCACGGACCGTCTGTCTGCGCGATGTCTGAACCAGACTGACCACCGCCATCCCAACACCTGCCCCAAGATAGAGAAGAGCTGCAAGCAGTGCCGGGGGCACACTGTCAAGCAGTACTTTGGAGACTGGAGAGCTGATACCGTAGAGAACAGCGGCAAGTACTGCAAATCCAATGGCAAGAATCCCCGGGGCAGGTGCAGCAGACATATTCTGCTAATACTATTTGCAACGATTACATATAATTCCCTGTTAGAATGGATTTTTCAATAATTCTGCGGATTTCTTACCAAAAATTTCAGAGCATGCGGCACGTATTACGAACGAAAAAAATGTGTGAAAAGAGTAAACGATTTCATCACCGCATGCTGAAATCAAACACATAGAGTGTGCCGGAATCGCTGTGCAGAACGTGTTCGAGGCGGTACTCAACGATCACCTGTTCGACCCCGGAGACAACCCATGGAACAAAGGAGGAGTCAGTAACAACAATGGATGATGCAGAGTCCTCCGTTCCAAATGCAGGAATGGTAAGACCGGACGGATCTACAGTGAGTGTTCCCGCACGTAGTTCAAGGAGAATATTTTCCGCATACCGGTTGGCGGATTGGTAGGTGAAAACCACCGGATAGTAATCAGTACCATTGTTTTGGAATGCAGGAACACCACGTTCCATACTGATGCGTCCGGGAGTGAGATCAGAGAAGGAAAATACAGAGAACGAAGTCTGTTCCGGTACAAAAGTAAAGACGGTCCGGCCGTAAACACCAGTATTTTCTGCTGCAAGAAAAAGATCCAGATCATACTTGAACGCTGCAAACTGCCGGAGAACATTATCATTCTGGGAGTATTCCAGATCCTCTGTTATCTGCGGCGCGGCATGAACCGACAGGAGCCCAAGGGAAAGGATAACCATACCAAGAATCAGGGAAAAACCGACCACCTCTGATACTGCATCGTCCCGGTACATCAGGCAACCTCAATTCGATAGAGAACTTCCCGGACGGTCAGGTTGTATCTGACAGAATCGCCAAGTTCCCGGGACAATGCGTTCCAAAGAAGGGGGTCTCCGGTTACAGAGATGGTTACGTTGTCAAAACGGTTTTCACGGATGTTTTGTAGATAAAAGGTAACCGCAAGAGGATCTGCTTTGACGATTTCCACCGACGGAGAGGTAAGTACTGGAACTGTGATACAAACAGTGTCCCTGTCTGCAACAACGGACGGAGGAAGAAGCATCAACGTTGTTTCGCGTGTCATCTGAATTACAGCCCCGCTGTCAACCGCAAGAGCAAACCGGTTTGTCGCTGCGGGTCCTGGCAGATATACCAGTTTGAGCGAGGTGTAGGACGCAACCGCAGTATCATTGCGGCTGACATGGATCACTGCGTCCGAAGTTCCAACACTAAAGGATCCTGCATCGAGAATCACCAAACGGAGATCTCCGGGATCTCCAGTAATCCACAGAAGATCCATGGCGAGTTTCATATCAGAAAACTGTACCGCAGCGGTTTCGTCACTGATCTGATCTTCCCAGAGTTCACCGGCGGGAACAGACCCTGCGGCCCACACTGCAAGAACAACTGTTATCAGTACAAGAATGCAGATGAATCCGACAACTTCGGAGATCCCATCATCCGCATATGACGACATAGCAGAACATTTCCAAAAATCACAATATACTTTTGCATAGTATCTGACGCTGCAATCATCAGTTATTTCAGATGCGAACGGTTATCTGCCATGCCGTCGGGAGAGATACAGCACTTCGTCTGACGCTATCTTTATGTGTGTCGGAGACGAATACATTAAGCACTCTTCCATGGGTCCTAATGACTCTACCGGAGAAAAACGAGGTATCCTTATGACAAAGAGACCGCTTGAAATTTTAGATCAGGTCCTTAACCGCCAGCCGGTGATCATCTCACTGAAGGGAGGAAGGGAGATCCGCGGGGTTCTCCAGGGCTATGACGTTCACATGAACCTGGTTCTTGATAAGGCTGAGGAAGAAGGAGAGAACGGCACCGTTCAGCTCGGCACGTTAATCGTCCGCGGTGACAATGTCATCTACATCTCTCCGTCTGTAGAATAAATGAGGTGAAGTAAACAATGACGAAAGGCACACCATCAATGGGTCTGCGCAACAAGCACTCCCACATCATCTGCCGCCGCTGCGGAAAACAGTCATTCCACGCCCGGCACGGTGTATGTTCATCATGTGGTTTTGGAAAGAGCTCCAAGATCCGCGGATACAAATGGACGAAAAAAGCAGCAGATAACTAAAAAGGTTGTTGTATGAGTGGTATTGCCGGCATCGTTGATTCATCCGATGTCGCCTACCCCCTATATTACGCCCTGCATGCGCTCCAACACAGAGGCCAGGAGGCTGCAGGAATTTCTACTTTTCACGAAAAGACTCTTCTGATCCACAAGGGTCCCGGTCAGCTTTCCGAAGTTTTTAACGAACAGATTTTATCCAAACTACCCGGAACCGTTGGCATTGGACAGGTTCTTTACACACAGAAGGCGCACCGCGGTAAAACGGAAAACATTCAGCCGCTGAAGTTCTCGTTCCAGGGTCATGAGCTTGCCATAACAGTGAGTGTTGCACTGGTGCAGGACAACCGCGAGTCTCTTCGTGCAGAGTATGAGGGGAAAGGGCACATCTTTTCAACGACTACAAATGCAGAGCTTATTGCGGCAATGATTGCCCATGAGCTCATCTCAGGTGCAGACGCAGAGGATGCGTTTGTCAATGCAATTCGACGACTGAAGGGAGCATACGCGGGCGTTGCAATTCTGGACGGCGTGCTGTATGCGTTCCGTGATCCGCTGGGAACAAAACCCCTGTGTCTGGGAAAACTTGACACCGGCTACATTGTAGCATCGGAAAGTGTTGCAATTGACACGCTGTCCGGGGAGTTCCTCCGCGACGTGACACCGGGAGAACTGGTGATCATTACAGATAACGGAATCTCCAGTCGTCAGGTGCTGACTGCGGATCACAAGGCATACTGTGTGTTTGAGTATGTCTATACCGCGCGGCCAGACTCGGTCATTGACGGGGTGCTGGTGTATGACGCACGCCGGAGGATCGGTGAGAAACTGGCAAAACATCCGGTCAAGGCGGATCTTGTCTCGCCGGTGCCGGACTCAGGAACCGCATTTGCAACGGGATTTGCGGATGCGTCCGGTATTCCGTATATGGAAGGACTCCTGAAGAACCGGTATGTCGGCAGAACATTCATCATGCCTGCCCAAAGTCTGCGGGAGAACGCAGTACGGATGAAACTCAATCCGGTACGCCGCCATATCAGCGGAAAGTCGGTTATCCTCGTGGACGACAGCATTGTCCGCGGCACAACCTCGCTCCATATTGTGGACATGGTGCGTGAGTTCGGTGCTGCCGAGGTGCATATGCGGATCGGTTCAACACCGATTGTTGCTCCCTGTTACTTCGGTGTGGATCTGCCGACACGGGAGGAACTCATCGCAAACGGCAGAACTGTCGAGGAAATCCGCGATATGATTCATGCAACAAGCCTTGAGTACATCTCAACCGAGGATCTGGTGGAGTCGGTCGGCATTCCCAGTGAGGATCTGTGCATGGCCTGTTCCTGCGGAGCATATCCGCTTGAGATCCCCAATGAGTCATGCTGTGCGTGCCGCAGGATAACTCCTGCAAAAGATGACTAAGCTGCAGATACCTGCTGCAAATATTTATTTTTTCAATCGGTGTGATGCAAATGAATGAACGTGGTTTGTTTTCCAGCAGGATGGGATTCATTCTTGCAGCGGCAGGGGCCGCGGTAGGTCTTGGAAATATCTGGAGGTTCCCCTATCTTGCAGCTGAGTACGGCGGCGGCATTTTTCTTCTGGTTTATCTGATTCTCGTGGTAACGCTCGGATTTACCATCATGATAACCGAGATTGCAGTCGGCAGATCAACCGGGACAAGTGTAGTAACGGCATTTGCCAAACTGAACCGAAAATATACGTTCATCGGGTACCTGTCGCTGCTGGTTCCGCTGATCATTCTCCCGTACTACTCGCTTATCGGCGGGTGGGTGATGAAGTATGCTGCGGTGTACTTCATGGGGCAGACCGATACCGCAGCAGCGGACGGATTTTTCAGCGGGTTTACTTCGCTCACGGTTGAAC
>JAHLFR010000004.1 GCA_018883755.1 Candidatus Methanocorpusculum faecipullorum | reverse complement strand
CAATGATTGCCGGGGGCTTAACACCAACACGGGCCGCAACTTCGCCAATGTCTGAAAGTGTTGCACAGGTGACCCGCTGATCCTTGCGGAACCCGCGTTCAATCACCGCAATTTTTGTCTCTGGCGCTTTTCCGTTCTCGATCAGAAGGTCTGCAATGATCGGGAGATTTTTTACACCCATAAAGATGACGATCGTTCCGGGACTTCCTGCAAGCCACTTCCAGTCAATGGAGGAAACTTCCTTTTCGGGATCCTCGTGACCGGTAACAAATGTCACCTGACTTGCCCAGGAACGGTGTGTCACCGGAATGCCGACACATTCGGGAACGGCAATGCCGCTTGTCACACCGGGCACCACCTCAACGGCAATGCCGTGTTCACGGAGCGTTTCCATCTCCTCACCGCCGCGGCCAAACATAAACGGATCACCGCCCTTTAGGCGGACAACAATATCACAGTCCTTCGCCTTTTCAACAAGCAGTGCCTCAATGTCCGCCTGTTTCATCGTGTGACATCCGCCGTACTTGCCGACATCGATCTTTTCCGCACGTTCCGGAAGTGTTGCTAGGATCTCTTCTCCCGGCAGCTGATCGTACAGGATTACATCAGCTGCATCAATCACCTCACGTGCCTTTGCTGTCAGCAGGCCCAGTCCTCCCGGCCCGGACCCCACTAAATACACCTTTCCACTCATGATCGTAACCCGAGAGCAGTTTTTGCTTCCTCGATTAACTCGGAGGCAATATCGCGGAACTGTGCTCCGATCTCCGTTGCCTCCTCAATACTCTGAACCTTCTCTGCAATCCGTTCACTGCGGGTACCGTCCAAGGACAGAACTTCTGCAATGAGATGACCTTCACGACAGAAAATACCCTGCGGCGTGAAGCATCCTCCGCCAACCTGTTCCATTACGGCACGCTCGACACCCGTATCAAACGCTGTCTGGGCATCGTTTAAGGATGCAAATGCCTCGCGAAGTTCCGGCGTGTCGCGGCAGACCACCGCAACCGTTCCCTGATTCGGGGACGGGACAAAATGTTCCGCGGGAAGCCGGACACCGTTCACATGATAGCCGAGACGTACAAGTCCTGCTTCTGCAAGTACAATCGCATCATACATGCCGTCATTCAGTTTTGCAAGCCGTGTGTCCACATTTCCCCGCAGCGGTTCAACCCGCACCTGCGGCATACAGTGATAATACCGGAGAAGCTGTGCCCGCCGGCGGGTACTCGACGTTCCCACCGAGAAGATCTTCTCTACCGGACAGTTAAACACAAAAAAATCATACGGCGGATCACGGGGAAGAATTGCTGCTGTGATCAGTCCTTCAGGCCGTTCTGCCGGGATGTCTTTCATGCTGTGCACCGCGGCATCGATTTCGCCACGCAGGATTGCGTTGTCCAGTTCGCGGACGAACACGCCCTGTCCGCCGATCTGGTGCAGGCCGCGGTCAAGCACCGCGTCACCGGACGTGGTGATGATCTGCGACTCTGCAGAAATACCAGCGTCGGTGAGAAGACGGAGCACATTATTTGTCTGTGCAAGTGCCAGTTTGCTGCCACGGGTACCGATCCGTACGTTCAGCATTGTCCGTACACCTGCACAAGTTTCGTCATCTCCGCATCACCGTGGGCAGCAGAGAGGAAGTTCGTCTCAAACTGTGATGGAGGTAGGAACACACCGGCTGCAAGTGCTTTTTCCCAGAAAACACGGAACGCACCGGTATCACACTGCTTTGCCTCGGGGTAGTTCCTTGGCGCAGATGAACGGAAGAAGTACTTGAACATCGAACCGAGCCGAACAAACGTTCCGGATGCCCCGGCTGGAAGAGACTCCTCGATTGTCCGTGTTTTTTCATCCAGTTTTGCGTAGATGTCCTCATGGCTATGGAGATATGTGTTCATCGCAATACCGGCCGCCATTGTTGCCGGGTTTGCATTGAACGTACCTGCATTGTACACCGGGCCTGCGGGAGAGATCATCTCCATAATCTCGCGCCTACCTCCAAATACTCCAATCGGCAGACCGCCTCCGGCAATTTTTCCAAGAGTGGTCAGATCCGGTTTGATGTCAAACATCACCTGTGCACCGCCGATACCAAGACGGTAGCCGGTGATCACCTCGTCGAAGATGAGGAGGACATCATGCGCCGCGGTAATTTCACGAACTGCTTTCAGGTATCCGTCATCGGGAAGAACAGGACCGATGTTTCCCAGCACCGGTTCAATGATGAACGCTGCGATGTTGTCGTTTTTCGACAACAGGGTCTCAAGTGCTTCGGGATCATTGTAGGGAACCTGCCGAGTATGTGCTGCGAAGTCGGGAAGAACTCCTGCCGAGTCAGGGGTACCGTGTGTGGTTGCACCGGAACCTGCGGCAATCAGCACTGCATCGTGCGCACCGTGGAACCCGCCCTCGACCTTGACGATGTCCGTCTTACCGGTAAATCCACGGGCGAGACGCAGGGCAGCCATCGTAGCCTCGGTACCGGTTGAGACAAAACGGAGCATATCCATTGACGGATGATCATTACAGATCCGCTCCGCAAGATCAATCTCCAGCTCGGTAGGCGTGCCGTACAGCCAGCCGTTGTCAAGCTGTGAAGAGATGGCAGTTTTAATCACAGGGTTTGCATGTCCGAGAATCAGCGGACCATATCCAAGGCAGCAGTCAACAAGACGGGTATCATCGACGGTTGTCAGCACCGCACCCTTTGCGGATTTCACATAGAACGGATACGGTTTGATTGCACGGACCGGACTGGAAACACCGCCTGGCAGCAGAGTCTGTGCCTTGTGGAACAAAGCCTCGTTTTGATTCACGCAAGCCACCTCGCAACATCCTGTGCATAGTAGGTGATGATCAGATCCGCACCCGCACGTTTGATACTTGTCAGGGACTCCATCACAATCCGTTTCTCATCAATCCATCCGTTTTGGGCTGCGGCTTTGATCATGGAGTATTCTCCGGACACCTGGTAGGCAGCGGTGGGAAGACCGAGTTCCCTGACCTGGGCAAGAACGTCCAGATAGAAACTTGCAGGTTTGACCATCAGAATGTCTGCACCCTCTTCCATGTCAAGCAGTGATTCGCGGAACGCCTCACGGCCGTTTGCCGGATTCATCTGGTACGTAGACCGGTCGCCAAACGAGAAGCCGGAGTCTGCTGCTTCACGGAACGGACCATACAGGGCGGATGCAAACTTTGTCGAGTAGGACATGATTGGAATATACTCATATCCTGCTTCATCCAGTGCCGTACGAATTGCCGTCACCATACCGTCCAGCATGCAGGACGGTGCAACCATGTCGGCACCTGCCTCTGCCTGACTGACGGCGATCTTCTGCATCAGTTCAAGCGATGCATCATTGTCCAGATCCGGACCGTCACAGGACTCATGGATGATGCCGCAGTGTCCGTGATCGGTGTACTCGCATGCACAAAGATCAGTAATCACCACCATCTCCGGAACCGCCGCCTTAATGGCACGTGTTGCCTCCTGAATGACACCGTCAGAAACAAAGGCCGAGCTGGCAACGGCATCTTTGGTCTTGGGGATACCAAAGAGAATCACTGCTTTGATACCGTCGGCTGCAAGATCTTTTGCAACGTCAGCGGCAGCAGAGAGCGGCCAGCGGAACTGACCGGGCATCGAGGCGATAGGAACTTTTTCCGCTGCTCCTTCTACAAAGAACAGCGGCATAATGAGATCATTGATCGTTACATGGGTCTCAGTAAACAGAGGACGCAGGCTCTGTCTTCTCAGCCGTCTTAATCGTGTTTGAGGAAACATACTTGTTCACCACGGGTAATTGCATCAACCAGCTTCCGGGCTGTTGTGATATCGGTACATTCGGCGCTCGCCCGAATTGAAAGGGTTGCGTCGGCAAGGAGTTTTTTGGTCAGGACACGGGTCAGATCGTCGATCACGGCGAGCGTATGGGGGTCGGGGGATCCCAGCTTTCCGAGGGCTTTATCCCGTTCTCGTACACGGATTGACTCTGCCCAAGTATAAAGTCCTGCGATCAGATCACCTGCGGCTGTGCGGTTGTAGAGCCGGATGAACTCAGGCAGGTATTCATCTATCATTTCACCTGCATGGGCCGCCTCATCTTTGCGGTGTTCCATGTTCTTCTCGGAAACAGAACGCAAATCGTCGATGGTGAAAAGGTGGACACCTGGAATATTTCTGCAGGAGTCCTCGGTATCACGCGGCTGTGCAATGTCAATGAGGATCAGTTTTCTCGGTTCGGGATCAAGCGGCCAGAGCCGTTCATTCATGGTTGCAGCAAGCGGTTCACCGGTGATGATGGCATGCGGGGCTGCAGTACAGGAGATAACAACATCAGACAAGGCGATACAGGGGTAGAGCTGATCCATCCGCATAGCACGACCGCCGATCTCCTGGGCAAGCTCAACGGCATGGTTGTACGTACGGTTGGTTACGTAGATTGCCCGGAGATTCTTTTCCGCAAGCGCTTGAGTGACGAGTTTTCCCATCTCACCGCCGCCGACAACCAGGATGTTGCGGCCGTCAAGACTGCCGAGAAGTTCCTCGGCAAGCTGGACCGCGGCAGAACCGATCGAGACCGCACCCCGGTTGATGTGCGTTGCAGCACGGATGTCAACACCTGCATGGATTGCTGTGTTGATACAGAGATCGGTAACCGGATCGGTCGTACCGCACTCGTTTGCGAGCAGCAGGGCACGTTTGAGCTGACCGAGGATCTGATCCTCGCCGATGATCATGGATTTGGTTCCTGCGGCAAGCGCAAGAAGGTGGCGCAGAGCATCGGTGCCTTCGTGGATGGTAAAACCGCTTCGTCCAAGACTGTGAAGATAGTCGGAAAGCGCAGCCCCCGTACCATGGACAAGAATCTCAACACGATTGCAGGTCTGCAAAAGGATGACGCCTTTGAAATGCTCCCCAGCGTCAGCAAGGAAGGAAGATTCGTCGCCAAATCTATATTCGGCAAGCCGAGTCTGATCAAAGGTGGTATAGTCAACCCCGGCAACCGCGACCGGTGTGAGAAGTTCAGTGTCCTGCATCAGAGGTATCCTGCGACAAGATCGTCTGCATTCCTGTTTTCACGGCATCTCTGCCGGATGTTTTCATCACGGAGAACGGCGCGGAGAATTTCAGCACGTTTTTCCTGATCGGGAACGGTCGTTTTGAGCTGCTCACGCAGGGAAGCAAGCAGACGGATCATATTGTCCAGTCCCTCATACCGGTCCTCCAGATCTTCACGGATAAACCGCGGGACAGCGGGTGCACGACCGGAGGTGGAGACGGCGATGGTGTACTCATCCCCAGATACGGTAGATGGAATAAGGAAGTTTGCATCATCACTGGTGGCACAGTTGTACCATTTTCCTGCGGATTTTGCAAGACGGATTATGCGATCGTTCTGTCCTGCATCAGAAAGGGCAGCAATAACAAAGTCATGCTTTTCGATGAGTTTTACAAGATTGTCGTCCTCGAGATCTGCAACATCCATCTGTTTAATGGAAAGCTGCGGGAGGGAAAACACATCCGGGGAGAGACTTCGGGAAACAACAGTCATCCGGCAGCCGGAAAAATGGCGTGCTTTGCGAACGCCGACCGCTCCTGCACCAAAGATGAGGATACGCTTTGCGGAGAGATCAAGCATCAGCGGAATCATTGGTAGTTATGTGGGTTTGCGTGTTACTTTAAAGTGCTGTATTTCATACTCACAAAGGAAATCTGCTGACTCTTTTTCGGAACATTTTGGTTCTGTCAAAAACAGCGGATTCATCAGGGAAAGGATACCTGGATAAATCCATAGTATGAAATACTTCAACATTCGTATGTTGTAGTATGATTGATGCAGAGATGAGTACCGCGGATCTGGTGCGCCTGCTCTACAATGCAGACAAATCCGTACGGAATTCCGCAGCAATAGAGCTGGGCAGCCGCGGGGCAGAGGGATTTGCAGCAGCACTCCCGCTCTTATCAGACGAATCATGGGTTGTCCGCTATCGTGCATGTGAGATCATTGGAATGACAAAACAGCCGGAGGGATTTTCGGTGCTTCTGAAAACACTTTCCGATCCCCGCGATCACGTCCGGTACATGGCAGTAAAAGGGCTTGGAATATTTGGGGATCCCCGTGCCCTGCCTGAGGTTACCCGCATGCAGGATGATGAAAACCCCTTTGTACAAAGGATTGCAGGTAAAGTCGCAGCAGAGCTTTCAGAACGATCCAAATAACTTTTTTAAAACATCCAGTACACCAGCAGCGGGAACACAACCAGGTATCCTGTTCCAAACAGAAGAAACACCCACTCTGCTGCATGCAGAGGTTTTGCAGCATAAAATACCGCTGAGTGTGCCGAGTAACCACGGCAGCACATCGCCGCATACGTCCTCTCTCCCTGATCCAGTGCCCGAACAAACAGGGACCCCGCAGCGTTTCCGATCACATTCAGACGATACCGAAGCGGCAGACGCCGATCAAATCCGTTGAAACACCGTGCCGCAAAAGCACTCTGAATTTTCTGGAAGACCAGCGCAAAGACATACAGATACCGGATGGTCAGCCCCATCACCACAAGAAAGAGCCGCGGAATCCGCAGCCGTGCCGCCCCCTCCAGCATCGCCTGCATTGTGGTTGTAGCAGAGAGCAGAATGATAAATGACAGGGAGATCACAAACTTCGCGAACAGGGACAGACCAAAGATGATCGACTCCCAGTACATGTGTATCCCGAACGGCAGGGTTACAGCAATGTGGTACACGTCATAGTAGGGATTGGGAAAGAACGGCTGGAGGATGATAAAGAACAGGCCAAACGGCATAATCAGCAGCAACCTGACCAGATAATACCGCAGTGACGATCCGGACAGGATATACAATCCCCAAAACAACAGATAGATAACAACGAACGCAAAAAGCTCCGCGGTACCATAGGGAAGGAGGACGGTCACCAGAAGTCCGAGCAGACACAAAATCAGTTTGATACGGGCGTCAAGAGCATGTATCGGACTGGTGCGGTATGCCTCCCGCTCAATGTCAAACAGCTCGTCTATCAGGCTCATAGTTTCCCAAATGCTTTCAGAAATGCTTGTTCTGCATCCCGGTACGTGTACGCGGGATCAATTGATACGCCGTGGTCACGCAGGGATTTGATCAGGCGTGGAAGAGCGGGAAGTTCAAGATGGGCACGGGCAAGCAGATCCTCCTGCAAAAAGATCTCTTCCGGCGTTCCTGCACCGGTGATCTCTCCCTTTTCCATCACATACACCAGATCCGCCATCTCCGGTACCAGCTCCACCTGATGCGTGGAGTAGATAACCGTGACACCGCAGGAGGTTGGCAGATCATTCAGAAAACCAAACAGCTCTTTAACACCCTGGGGATCAAGACCTGCAGTAGGTTCATCCAGTACCATCACCTGCGGCTCCATGGCAAGTACGCCGGCAATGGCCACACGTTTCTTTTCCCCGCCGGAAAGATGATGTGGAGCGCGGGTGCGCAGATCCTCAAGACCCAGCATGTGGCAGACACGATCAACCCGCTTTGCCACAGAGTCCGCATCCAGCCCGAGATTGTACGGACCAAACGCAATATCCTGTTCCACCGTTGTGGAAAACACCTGATCATCCGGATTTTGAAACACCAGTCCCACAAATCTCCGAACCTCCGAGAGGTTTGCTTTGGTTATGGGCTCGCCCCGGATCAGCACCTCTCCGGACCGTGGCATGAGAATACCATTGAAGTGACGGAACAATGTACTCTTACCGGCACCGTTTGGCCCGAGCACCGCAATCCGCTGCCGCTCATCTGCAATGAAATGAACATTTTTCAGCGCATCCTCTGTGGAGGTGCTGTATGCATGACAAAGGTTACGGGTTTCAATCAGGTGCATTGTTATGTTTCGTTTGGTGAAAAAAAGATAAAGAAGTGGCGATCCGTATTATGGTGATTTCTTGTCAGACGATGCATACATCATACGTGCTGCGACCAGAATTACCACCAGTGCCACACAAATACCAATAATCAGTGCTATGATTCCGCCAAGCGTTCCTCCATCCTCACCACCGAGAACATAGTCAGGCATGGGGGATTCCCATCCGATTGGATCCTTAACCTCTTCGATTTCACCGTGTGCAGGGGAGAAGAGATCCTTTGCGCCGCCACTCACAAGAAGAGTACTGTCAAGTCCGTCTGGATCACCGGACGCAAAAAAGACAGCCCCGCAACCGATGACAAGAGCAATTATCAGGCCGACAACCAGAAATGTTGCGGCAGGCATTGCTTTTTTCTCAGCATTCCCGGCAAGTTCCGGACGAACACTGAAGATAAGAACAACAATTATCCCTGTAATAACTGCTTCAATGACGCCAATAAGTGCATGATACAAAAGCATCGTGGGAAGGCCGACACTTATTGGAACAGCACCAAGAACCGCAATCTCAACAGCACAGGCACCCGCGGCAATAACACATGCAAGCCAGCCTGCAACCGCTGCAGAAACGGGAGTACCTATCCTCTCTTTGAGAGCTGAAAACGAGTAAAAACCTACAAACCCTGCGATGACACCCATGTTGATGATATTTGCTCCAAGCGCAAGAACACCGCCGTCACCAAAGACCAGTGCCTGAATCACAAGAACGATAGCCAGAACAAACACAGCGGCAAACGGTGAACCAAGTACAATTGCAGCGAGGGCACCGCCGACAAGATGCCCGCTCACTCCAAAACCGGTCGGGAGATTGAATGCCTGCAGTGCAAAAATTCCCGCAGCAATCACTGCAAGGATTGGGATTTTTGATTCATCAAGATTGTCACGCGCCCATTTAATCGCGAGTACAATGAACACCAGTGCAATAATCCAAAAGAGAATACCAATTGGAATACCTGTGGAACTGTATCCAAACAGAAAATCAGGGATATGCATGTCACATCACTTCCACGTTATAGTAATACTTTACAAGTAATAAGTATTACTTATTGTTCGAAGAACGTTAAATGATCATACTCCGTATCATTGATTTCATCCCAAGAATGCCGAATGTGCTGATAAGTTCTGGTTTTTTCATCAGTTTGAGAAGAAGAGAGGATGGACGATCCATATCACCTGCCTGCGTAATGAGTTCAAGGGTTTCAGGTGTGTTCAGTGCATCGATCGCTGTATCGATCTCGTTTGCCGTAAGCGTGCGGCGCAGGTTGAGCGCTTTGAGGCCAAGGTCAAGTTCTCTTCCGAAATCTGCCTTCCAACGTTTTTCATATGCAGAAAGTGAGGCATCAGACAGATCCCCAGATTCACAAGCAGCAACCGCAACAGATGCCGCGTGGCGGGCGGAGCGTACGCCAGTGTATACTCCGCCGCCTGATGTGGGTTTTGGAAAGCCGGCGGCATCGCCTGCCAACATACAGCCCGCACCATAGGTACGGCGGCGTACACCAATCGGAATGGTGCCGGTTACCTCATGGATGTTTGAGGAAGAGAACTGTTTTACAAATGCCGCAAAACGTTCCGGTAC
>JAHLFR010000038.1 GCA_018883755.1 Candidatus Methanocorpusculum faecipullorum | reverse complement strand
TTCCGGAAAGACGGTCGGCGAGGCACTCATTACGCCGACCCGTATCTACTCCGAGGTACTGGACGTCTGCCGTGCAGCCGAGGTTCACGGCATGTGCCATGTAACCGGCGGTGGCCTCTTAAATTTCCTGCGGATCAGTGACTACGGATTTTCCATTGAGGATCCAATGCCGGTTCCGGAGATTTTACAGTGGATCAAAGAGAAGGGCGAACTTGAGACGAACGAGCTGTACCGGACATTTAACATGGGTATGGGCTTTGCATTTATTGTGCCTGAAGCAAGTGTCGCAAAGATTCTGGCGATGGTTGACGGTGCAAAAGTTGTCGGGCATGTTATTCCCGAGCACAAAGTCCTGTTAAAGGGCGAAGAGATCAACTAACTCTTTTTTTACCGCAATTTCTATCTGTTCTCCCGTTGATATTTCCGTATGAAGTATGTGCATCTGTTTGCAGTAGCTGTGCTACTCGGCTGTTTGGTACTTGCCGCAGGCTGTGTGAATTCCGAGGATAATGGAGAGACTCCTGCGGTCCCTACGTCACCAACGGAGACTCCGGCAGTACTGGAATCGGTAAAAATTCTGCCGGACACACCGGGAGTCACTTACACACTTACAGCGAAGAAGTCCACGCAGGAAGCCGGAAATATTGAACTGACGATGAAGGCGGTTGCCGCACGGGATCTCCGCAATGAAGGATACAACATCCGCTACACATTCTTTGTGTACAACACCGACGCATTTGAGGAAGGATGGAGCCCGTCCAGTTATGAAGAGGTTGTCAGTTCAGGAATTCCGTATGTGACCAGGATCGATAAGATTTATGCAGGAAACGAGCGGGTGATCAACGAGATGTTGCCGAGATCGTCAAGCATAAAGACGTTTGACGCAGACAAACCGTATGTGTATGGTGTGGTTGCAGTGGATGTTACCGTTTGATCCAAAACGCTATAATCCTTTGAATCTACTATTTTTTGTAATGAAAAAATATTGGATACTATCTCTTCTTCTAATTCTTACAGCGGTCATTCTGGCACCCGCGGCCGCAGCAAGCGATCTGAGTCTGTCAGGAACATCGAGTGTTGTCGCGGGAAATGATTTTGTACTTTCCATCTCCGGAGGTGATCTTCTCGGAACGGTGACACTGTCTCTTGAGTCAGGGAACAGACCTGATCTGAAACTTCTTGCTGGACAGCCGGATGTGTCGGGATCGGCAACGTCTGCAACGGTAAAGCTGGACTCCTCCGGCCGTGCACGTGTACAGTACACAACCAAGTCGGGAGGTGATCCCGCAACACTCCGTTTCAAGGTCTCGGACGGATCCAGTTCGGATACGACATCAGTGTCAGTGACGAGGGGGACGGTAAGTGCAACAACTGTTTCAACTCCTCGGCCAACCTCATCCTCAGGAGGATATGCAATCGGATCAACGGTGGAACTTTCCGGAGCTGCTCCCGGAACAAACAAAGTGTACCTGTTCATGATCGGACCGAACCTGCCTTCAGGCGGTGCAAAGCTGTCGAACCCTTCGGTTGCAGCAGTAACCGGAGATCCGGATACATTTGTGTCCCGGAGTGTAAGTGACGGGCGATGGAGCTACAAGTGGCAGACCTCCGGACGGCTTGATGCAGGTACCTACACGATCTTTGTAGTGGATCGGCCCGCAAACCGGTACTCACTGCAGGATGCATCCTACTCAACCTTTACAGTAACACTCGGGCGGCCGTCAATGACTGCGGGAGTTTCAGGGGGTACATCTGGTACAGCAGTACCTACAACAATTTCCACGACTGTTCCGACAACGGAGGTGCCAACAGCAACACCAACACCCGAACCAGTTCCGGAACCGAGCATCTGGGATCAGATTGTGGCATGGTTCAACAGTTTGTTCCGCGCCTCGGCAGCAGAGCCGATCAGCTGTGTCATGGAGAAGGAGACAGTAACTCTCTCAGGCACAACAACATTCTCTACTGAAAAGGAACTGTTAGTCTCCATTGAACCGTACTTCACCGCAATGCCGAAGGGATCTTATCAGGAATTTGTCGGATGGTCTGCTGTGATTCCCGTTGTTAGTGGTGACAAGGGGGTAAACGTTTGGTCTGCAACGGCCGAGGTTCCGACAGGAAAATATCTCGTAACAGTTGAGCCGATTGGAGGCGGTCAGACGATAAGTTATGAGATAACCGTTGCCTGATGATACCAAATGCGAATTCCAACAATCCTTAATGAATGATTACAAAAAAGAGAAAATATCCAAATTATTTTCTTTTTACGTCAGGACGTCTTCGAACAGGAGGTTTTCCTCCGCTTTTCATCGGACTACCCCGCCCATACTTCTCTTTTAGTGCGGCAATCTTGTCAGGGGCGGACGGACCTGCCACTCCCACAATCAGCCGCGTGAAACTTTCCGGTGCCATCAGCAGATTATAGGCGTTTTGTTTTGGATTGAACCGAACCAGAACCGAGTCAATTGCAACAACCGAACCATAGGGAGCGGACAACAGTGCCTCATGCTCCGGATTCCGATGATGCGCAGGAAGGGCAACATACACAGGAACTTCACCAGTTCCGTCGCAGACCAGATACAGATAGTTCTTTGCATCGCCAATATCGGCGGACATCACCGACACGGTAACATGAATGCGTTTACCGACGTGCTTTTTCAGCTGTGCAAGCCTTGCACGTTTTGCCGCAGCAGGAACACGGTATCCACAGCGCCGGTGACCGTCCTTGCGAAGAATAGCATATGAAAACTTCACATCCGTGTTCACAAACCGGAATTTTTCCGTATCACCGCCTAATGCAAACATCAGTTTTGTCGGCCGAATGTCTGCGTATGTCGCAAACGTCCAACAGGGAGAGACACTGCAATGTACTCCCCGTATGTCATTACACGGCGCATACAGTGTAAGACCGCGGCGTTTCAGATCACGGGAAAGATCCCGCAGCATGGTTGCGTTTGCAAGATCCGCAGGTTCGAGCAGAATCAGGTTTCCGTCCGCGACCAGATGCGTTGAAAGCTGCATCATCAGATCTGTTTTTTCACCCCCATAAACCGCCAGCTCATTTATCATATTCGAGCAGACGATCAGATCGAACTCTCCCTCCGGCATTGTCTCAGTAATATCAGCAGCGATCGGCCGCGGAGCTGTAACATGATCACCTGCATCTTTTACAAACGCAGGCACAACCGCCATGTACGCCTCCCGGAACACCTCCGAGCGTTCCAGCGAAACAACCTCTGCGGTGATACCGTCACACATCTCCAGAACGCGGGCAACCGCAACCGCAACAGTGCCGGGACCAGCGCCCACATCCAGAATACGGACATGATCCCGGATCAGTCCCTCACGGAGAAGCCGGACAAAAAACTCCGTGAACTCCGCAACATACCCAGGCATCTGGTATGCCATGTAACCCAGCACACTGTAGCCACCCTTGTACTGCACCACGCGGCGTTCACCTTCCTTCCAGTAGGAGTCCTTCTGGACTGTAATTGCCGCACGAATCTTTTCAAGAACACTCTCGTCTTTCCATTTCTTACCCGAAATTTTTTCGATGTAAGCGAGGGTCAGCGAATCAAGACGGGAATCAGATGATCGGTTTTCGATCAGTTTGCGCAGACGCGTCTCTTCGGCATCCGTCAGCAGATGGCGTTTTGCTCCAGAGTCCATAAATTCAAAAACAGTTTATGCCAGAGGATGAATCGTACATCCGTCCGGCTGCGGCTCCACATCAAGTTTTGTTTTCACCGCTTTCGACGAGACAATGCCCGAGTTCCCCGAGGGATCTGAAATGATCACGGTAAAGGGGAACTGTGAGGCACGAGCCTGATCAATTTTTTCCAGCAGTTCATGTGCAGTGGTAATCTCATCACCCTCACAAGAGGGAAGAGCACGGCGGATTGCATCCTCAGCACGCAGCAGCACCCCTTCAATGTTGGACACAAAACCACTGCATGCAGGACCCGGACGGATATTTATCCCAAACTCTGGAATATCGACCTCTCCCTGCATGCTGCGGATAACGCGGGCATCCAGATCTTCGGGTGTTTCCACGTTCATTTCCCAGCGGCAGGGCTCATGATCGTTTAAGATCATCGTGTCCGTCACACGAAAACCACAATCAGGACAGACACCGCTCAGCAGAAGAATGTCGGAAAAATAGGGGATATTTTCCGTATCGTAAATATACTCGATCTGTTTGCCGCAGTCTGGGCAGGGGCCCGGAACAACCTGACGCATTAAGGTTACATGCCCCCAATCTTCTCACGGGAGATGCGGACACCGGTCGGTGTGATGATAACGTACCGCTGGTCTCCAAGACCAATGATATCACCATTCACATCTTTGGAAACAGCCCGGAGATCGCCCATCACGCGGTCAAACATGATTTTGTCGAGCTTGAGTTTGGTGATATCAACGATCACAATATTGTTATTATAGACTTCATCCTTAACACGCGGGCAGTCCTTAATGTCGGCAATACTTGCGACCTTCACATACATGACCGCCGGTTCCTCGGCACCTGCAACTCCTTCGTAGGAGGCAAGGTCAAGTTTCATGTATTCATCTTCAGTAAGGGTGTCCTTTTTTGATCCGAAAACTCCGTCGAGAAATCCCATATAAAAAATAGTTAATTTGTTGGTTATTTAATGCTTTGGTATGATCACAGATCAGAGTTCAAGATTCCAGAGCTCGTCACCGATGTAGTGCATATTCTTTGCGGCCTTTCCTTTTTCCAGCGCGATGATGCCGGCAGCATCATACAGAGGAATAACAACGGCAAGCGGTTTATCGTGGCTTTCGTCCACGACAAGGGCAGGTTTTCCTGCGACAACATCATCAGTCACTGAGACAATTCCGGGCCGCATCACATCTGCGCCGTTGATCATGTAGGGAACTGCGCCCATATCCACAACGATCCTATGACCGGAGAAGGGACGGAGAACAGCACCCCGAAGTGTCGGGAATGCCCAAGTGTCCTGTTCCATGATAAGCGGTTTTTTGTCGATGATATAGATGTTGAACTTTGAGGCAGTCTCGGCAATCTCAATCATCGGGGCATTGTAAAGTGCAGCATCAGAACCAATGGTATCGGTAAGTTTCTGCATGAGAGATGCCAGCTGACTTTTTTTGATTGCGTGACGCTTTTTAATCGTGAGTTCTACCATTTGTGCATACTCCGTTGGTTACAGGAAACTATAATGGTTCAGTTTGCCAGGCAAAAGGTCCCTTGAGAAAAACAGAAAAAACAGATCCCAAAGACAGAAGACGGACAGGTATGATCCAGTACTGAGGATTGACGAACAACAGGGTATTACGGGAAACTTCTATACCAGTGAGGACTTAGTTAGATACAGCATTATGTCGAAGTCGCCCAAAAAAGCAGAAAGTAATGCAGACGCGGACGATGTCCAAAAATCCTCTCTTATGAAGATTCTGAAATCGGATGATCCAAAGATCAGTCTTATCCGTGATATTCTCTCGGTGGTCATCGTTGTTGCCATAATCGGCGGTGTGCTGTTCGGTGTGTCGGGAACCTGGCCAGCAATCGTTGCAGTTGAGTCAGGGAGTATGGTGCCGAACATGAATGTCGGAGATCTGATCTTTGTGGTCGAAGAGAACCGGTTCGGACCTCTCCTGACTGCAGAAGAGGCTGAAGCCGCCGGAGTAACATCTTTTAACGGATACGGCGATGTGATCATCTACCGGCCGAACGGGAATACACAGGTGACGCCGATCATTCACCGGGCACTTACAGAGATCAATGCATCAACCGCAGCAGAGATGGGATTCACCGGAGAAGCTGCCCATGCAGGATACATTACCAAAGGTGATCACAACGAAATAATTGATCAGTACGGCAACTTCAGCAACAACATCGGCAGAATGCAGCCGGTAAAAGAGGAGTGGATCGTCGGAAAGGCACTGTTTGCAATACCCCTGTTGGGTTACCTCCCGCTTCACATCTGGGAGTTTGCGGTTGTTGTCGTAATCCTCCTGGTGATCTGGGAGTTGTACAGCCGCAAGAAAGAAAAAGATAGAGAAGTAACCAAGAAACCTCAGAAAAAAGGTGGGCGAAAATGACTGCACCAACACTGAACAGTGCAGAGCTGGCAAGAATCCTTGACGATGCACTTGCTGGATCACGCATGAGTGAAACAGAGGCGGCAGCCCTGTTCCGGCTGACCGGCCGTGACATCTGGAAAGTTGCAGCCGCAGCTGATGAACGCCGCGAAGAGGTCGTGGGAGATACCGTTACCTATGTCCGGAACATGAACCTGCACATGACCAACATCTGCAAGAACCGCTGCGGACTGTGTGCATTTGGACGAAAGCCCACCGACCCGGATGCTTTCTGCTTTACCGACGAGGAGTTCCGGGAACATGCACGCGACGCAGCAAAGAAGGAGGTCACCGAGGTCTGTTATCTGGCTGGCGTTCATCCAGGATTCACGATTGAAAACTATGAGACGATGATCCGTACACTGTGCGAGGAGATTCCCGGGGTTCATGTACACGGATGCAGCCCGGATGAGATTGCATTTGCAGCACAAAGGAGCGGTCTCACAACAAAAGAGACACTGATACGGTTAAAGGAAGCAGGACTTGGATCGGTGCAGGGAACCGCCGCGGAGATTCTGGTGGACTCGGTCCGTAAAGTAATCTGCGAAAAAAAGATCCCGACCGAGGAGTGGGTGCGGATCATCCGCGAGGCACACGAGGTCGGGTTCAAGGCGACCTCGACAATTATGTACGGATCGGTGGAGACTCCAGAGGAGCGTGCTCATCACCTCTCAATACTCCGCGACCTTCAGGACGAAACACAGGTGTTCACAGAGCTTGTGCCGCTCGCATTTCTGCATCACAACACACCGCTTGAAAAGGACGGAACGGTCACGTACGGATCAACCGGCCGGGAAGACATTCTTCTGACAGCAGTCTCCCGACTGTTCTTGGATAACATGAAAAACATTCAGGTGCCGTGGTCGAAGATCGGGCAGAAAATGACACAGCTTGGCCTGATGTCCGGCGGAAACGATGTAGGCGGAACAATGTTTGTGGACTCACTGTCACGGACCGCAGGTGCCGGAGAAGAAGCAGACTTCTTCGATCCAAAAGATATGCAGTACCTTTGCGATGATATGGGTCGAAAACTCGCACGCCGCGATACGCTGTACAACATCTTGGAATAACTCTTTTTTTGCCGACGAGTACCGGCGCGTACTGACATTGCATTATCTCACTCAGGAAAAGCGGACCCAATTATTGCAAAATCCCTGAGAATATGCCCATGAGATATATCTCACTGGAAAACACATAGATCTTAATTATACATTCAGAGGAGTACAAAAGCGTGAACGAAAAAATCCACTGGGCCGACGCAAAAGCCTCCCGCGTCCCGGCCGACAGACACCAGCTCATTGCCACAGGAATCACCCCGTCCGGACCGATTCACCTTGGAAACATGCGTGAAGTCATGACCGGCGACATGATCTACAAGGCACTGAAAAGCCGTGGTGTTGACGCAGAACTCGTCTATGTTGCAGACGATTTCGATCCCCTCCGTAAAGTCTATCCGTTCCTCCCCGACTCATACCAGAAATACATCGGGTGGCCGGTCTCAGATATTCCCTGCCCCTGCGGAGAACACAAAAGCTACGCCGAGCACTTCCTTGAACCATTCCTCTCCGCGATCGAGGAGCTTGACATTCACCCCCGCATTATCCGGACAAGTGAGTCCTATCGGTCCGGCATGTTCACCGAACAGATCAAGGCATCCCTCGAACATGCAGAAGAGATCAAAGGGATTCTTGAGAGAATCTCCGGCCGCAAACTCGAAGAGGGGTGGACCCCGTACTATCCGATCTGTGAGAAGTGCGGAATCATTTCCCGAGCAACCATTCTTTCCCATGATCCGGAAAACCACACTGTGACCTACCGGTGTTCATGCGGACACGAAGGTGTCTCTGACTACTCCAAAGGTGAGGGAAAACTCGTCTGGCGTGTGGACTGGCCGATGCGCTGGTCGGCATACGGCGTAACCATTGAGCCGTTCGGCAAAGACCACGCATCTCCCGGAGGATCCTACGATACCGGCAAGTGCATCACTAAAGAGATCTACGGATATGAAGCACCGATCCCGGTAACCTATGAATGGATCAGCCTGAAGGGCCGCGGTGAGATGCACTCCTCCAAAGGTGTTGTTCTGACCATCCGCGATATGCTTGACATCGTCCCGCCGGAGGTGCTCCGTTACATGATCGCAAAGACAAAACCGGACAAGACCATCGCGTTTGATCCCGGCATGGGTCTTCTCCGGTTAATCGATGAGTACGATCGCGCCGCAGCATCCGGTGATTCACGCGAGTACGAACTCTCGGTTATCGCCTCCCCGCAGACCACGATTCCATTCCGTCACATGGTCACGGTAGTCCAGATTGCCCAGAACGATGAGGGTATCTTCGATATCCTGAAACGCAGCGGCTACGAGATTGTGGACAGGAATGCAGTACTGGATCAGGCGAACAGGGCAAGAATGTGGCTTGAGCGCTACGCCCCGGAGGATGTGAAGTTCGCAATCCAGCCGATCCTTCCGGAGATTGCAGCAGCAGAACCGGCAAACGTTAAGGCAGCTGTTGCTGCATATGCAACTGCGGTCGCTGCGGATGAATGGAAGGCCGATGTCTTGCACAATGCAGTCTACGATGCTGCAGCATCCGCAGGTATCACCGGAAAGGAACTGTTTACCGCCATCTACCGCGCCTTCCTTGGTGCAGACCGCGGACCGCGTCTCGGCTGGTTCCTGGAAGCAATCGGTCGTGAAGCAACACTTGCACGGCTGAACGAAATGACAGCATAACAATGGCAAAAGCAAAAGACAAACTCCCGAAAAATCTCAGTGAGGGATGCAAGCTCTGCTATCAAGGAGCAAAGCTTGTCCTCTTCATTACCGGAAGGTGTGATCGCGACTGCTGGTACTGTCCGCTCTCAGAGGAGCGGAAAAACGTGGATGTGATCTTTGCAAATGATGAAAAGATCACAAAACCGGAGGAGGCAATCCCCGAAGCTGAGGTTATGGACGCTCTGGGAACGGGGGTTACCGGTGGAGAACCGCTGCTCGAACTTGACCGGGTGGTTGAGTTCTGTACATACCTGAAAAATCACTTCGGCCCAAACCACCACATCCACCTCTACACCGGCCATGCACCGACCGAGGAGGAACTCGCAGCCCTTGCTCCGTGTGTTGATGAGATTCGCATGCATCCGCCGCACGAGGAGTGGAGTACCATTATGGACTCCAAGTTTCCCGAATCGATCGCAAATGCAAAGAAGATGGGATTTTCTGTCGGGATTGAAGTTCCCTCGCTTCCGGGACTGCGTCATTTCTTCCCGCTGCTTGACAGCCTTGACTTTCTGAATATCAATCAGCTGGAGTGGGGAGACTCCTGTGCTGATGCGATGCGGGAACGAAAACTCGAGCCGGAAAATCCTCTTTGCAATGCAATCAAAGGATCAACGAAGTGGGCAGGCGAGATCAACGGGCATCCAAAAGTACATTACTGTACCTCGACCTTCAAAGACTCGGTACAGCTCCGTGAACGGCTGAAACGGATTGCACGAAACTCCGCACGGCCGTTTGATATGATCACCGAAGACGGAACGGTGATGTACGGATCCATGGATCCCGGAGACGATCTGGAGATGATCCTCGCCTGTCTGAAAGCCGGCAGTTATTATGAGGAGATGCCGGACGGAACGATCGAGTTTGACTGGCAGCAGATGCGTAAAGTTCCCCGGAAGTTCGGCGGAGAGAGAAAGATCATCGAGCGGTATCCAAATGACGGAATGATCGTTGAGGTGATCCCGCTGTGAGTATCCGGTCGGTCGCAGAGAATCTGTATGCAAAAAGACTCAGAAAGAGTCTCATGTACATCCCAAACCATGTGGCAATAATTCAGGACGGAAACCGAAGATATGCCAAAGCCCATGGAAAAGATACGGGATACGGACACAGACTCGGTGCCGACACAACAGAACGTGTGCTTGACTGGATGGGAGAACTTGGCATCCGCCATGTGACTTTTTTTGCATTTTCAACCGAGAACTTCCGCCGTCCTGAAGAGGAAAAAGAGGAACTGCACCAACTGTTTATGGAAAAGTTCTCTGCTCTTCTAACGGATGAGCGGGTATCCCAGTACGGGATCAATGTTTCGGTGATAGGCGATCGATCACTGCTGGATGCGGAACTTCTTCAGATAATTGAGAAGGCAGAGGCAGCAACAAAGAATAATTCCTGCTACTTTGTACACATTGCTCTTGCATACGGAGGCCGTAACGAGATTGTGGCGACAGCGAGAAAAATTGTAGCTGCCGTTCGGGACGGATCGATCTCCGCGGATGCAATAACACCCAGACTGGTAACGGAAAATATGTATCAGGGAATTTCTATGCCACCAGTGGATCTGATTATCCGTACGGCAAACGATCGCCGGACCTCGAACTTTTTACCGTGGATGGCAAACGGTAACGAGGCGGCGGTCTGCTTCTGTACGCCGACATGGCCGGAGTTCCGGTACGTGGATATGCTGCGTGCTCTTCGTGTGTATGACTGCCGCATGCGTGAAAACTGAAGGGAAAAACATGGAATGTGTGATCAAACATTTCTCGGAGTTGTCCCGCGACGAACTATTTGAGATCTACAAACTCAGGGTTGCGGTTTTTGTCGTGGAACAACAGTCTCCGTATCCTGAGGTTGACGATGCGGATCCGGTTGCCTACCATATCTGGTTTAAAGATCAGGAAGGGATTCTGGCATATGCACGGGTTCTGCCTGCACATACAGTGTGCGAGACGGTATCTATTGGTCGGATAATTGCGGTTAAACGCCGATGCGGGCTGGGTACGAAGATAGTTGCCGAAGCAATCAGGGTGGCGGAGGAAATGTTTGGAGCAGAAACAATAACGATCACTGCACAGACCTATGCAAAGGAATTTTACGAGAAATCAGGATTTGTACAGTGCTCCGCAGAATATCTTGATGCAGGGGTTCCGCATATCAAAATGATACGGAAGAAAAAGTAAGAGAGGAATTACTCTCCGTCACGCATTTTTACAATACGTTCACCGAGCGCTTTTCCTTTTTCGTATGCCTCAGCAAGAATCTCCGGTTTGTTATCAAGATTGACAATGGTGTCCATATCGTTTTGCAGCAGTTCGTCCGCGTATTTTGCATCCACAATTGCGCAGAATGCTTTCGCGGTCAGGACCGGACCGGTAAAGACGTCGGGTGCATTCATTCCTCCGATACACAGAAAGAGTGTGCGGCGGATCTTCGCGTGTTCTGGCGTGATAAACGGCTGTTTACGATAGTACTTTGCCATGTAGAACGGCTGGCAGCGATCCATAAAGGACTTTAATGCCCCCGGAATGCCGTAGGTCATCACCGGGGTTGCGATGATAATGCCGTCCGCCTGTTTGATTTTGCGGTAGGCATCCTGCATCTCATCCTCAATAGCACAGGTCGGTTCAATCATACAGGAGTACGTCTGGTTACAGGGTCCGGCATGGATATGGGCAACATTGATCCGGTCAACCGTACAACCGGCATCCTCTACACCTTTGATTGCCGCACTCAGCAGTTTGTCGGTGTTTCCTCCGAGGATATTGCTCCCGAACAGCGCCAGCACTTTCTTTGTCATTACGTGGTTTATGTGTCAGCCAAATATAAAAATGAGGTGATGGGTCCAAATTACCGGGAAAAGCCATCAAGAACAAACAACAAACCTAGAAACTCCCGAGTGGGAGATCCCACAGGATTTTATCTCCGATGTCACCACCTAAAAGACTAATAGCAAAACCGGCTGATATATTGGATCAGTGAAAATATCCATGACAGAAAAAACTCATACCTGCGGCTGCCACAACGGGACCGGCGACATGAAAGAACTGGAAAAGAACATCGGCCATGTTCCGGTATTCTTCCGTGATCTTGCCGAGTCGGACCCTGGAATGCATGAAGCAGTTCTCAAACTTGACAACTACATCTGGGCGGACGGGGCACTCTCCCGCAAACAGAAGAAACTGATGGCAATCGCCATTGCAGCAGCAATGCGTGACGATCATGCACTCCACGCACAGATGCAGGGAGCAAAGAAACTCGGCGTTACCATTGCAGAGGTTGATGAGGCACTGCGTGTCGCATTCATGCTCGCAGGTATGCCGTCTTATGTGTACGGCAAGACCGAAGCAGCAGAGATCTTCAAATAAACCTGATTTTTGCGGGAGCCTACACACCTCCCCCTCTAAATTTTCATCATCTTTTCCGTCCTAAACAGATAGTATGAATGATCTCCTGCCGCTTGCAGTCTCCGCAATCGCGGTTCTTCTAACATTTCTTTACGCATCATGGCAGGACATCAAAACACGGACTGTAGCAACCGCAACCTGGTACCCCGCCGCGGTTGTCGGCGGAGTGGTAGTCCTGTACTTCTGGTACCTGCAGTTTCAGCACCCGACAACCACCGCAATAAGCGTACTTGCACTCTCAGTTGTTATCTGCATACTGATGTGGGGATGTGCAAAAGCTGGTCTGTTCGGTCTGGCGGACGCAAAAGCAATGATCCTCCTCGCCGCAACCGTACCCGTCAATCCGTTTGCCGCATGGCTGTTTCCCTCGCTTGCTCTCTCAACCCTCGTTAATGCAGGCGTTATTGCACTTCTCGTCCCCGCAGCACTGCTGATCCGAAACACCATCCGCAAAGAACACGCCCCGTTCTGGCTCATGTGTTCCGGCATGCAGGTGGCAGGAGACTCGCTTACCCGGTACTTCGGTTTTGTTGCAGAAGAGATCACCGACGGGGATCCGATCTCCCGCAGATTTCTTCCGGCTGCAAGTTCAATTCGTGCCCTAAAGGAAAACTCAGCCTGTTCAATTCGAAACCTCCGTGAACATCCAGAAAGATTTGAAAAAGAATTGGAGCTCTACCGGAAGGCAGGGAGAGTCTGGATCACCTACGGCATTCCGTTCATGATTCCGATAACCATCGGCTATATTCTGGCACTCGCCGGATTCAGTCTGCCGGACGCTGTTCTCTCCCTCTTCATCTAAAGAGAGTTGTCTGACCAGAACTACGCGGAAAAACCGGTTCATTGTCCTTTGGCCGGCCGGAAATCAGCGGGGATGCGGGGTCATGTGCCGCAGCAGTCCTGCGTCCGCAGGCATAACAGTACCGGCATCCGCACCTGCAGGTACCGTATGCCCCGATATCAGTACTCTCAACACAGCCGCAGGCAGTACGCTGGTTTCGATCACGCTTTACTGGAAGCGGACGGCCGCAGAGAGACTCACAGATCTCTTTGTCCACGCAGGATGCATGGCTGATACCAAATCTGTCCAGATCGATCTCCTCAGCACAGGAGACAAGCGGCAGACCAAACCGTTTTGCCGTTGCAGAAAAGATCTCGGCAAGCCGGATCATCTCGTCAAAAGTACAGGTACGAAACAGAGAGGCGCGATACGCATCCACAAAACTGATTGTACAGCGACAGGTTGCCTCCGAAAATAGTTCACACAGCTTTGCAAACGCGTCTGCATGAAACTCCACCGAGTATTTTTCTGTGATAAGAACCGGATCGTAACGCCACAGCACACGATCTCTTCCAAGCATTTCCGAAAGCTCGAGAAAATTTTTGATACAGTCACGCTTCGTTAAACCAGGTTCTACATCAGAACCGTAGGGCGTTACGGTGTACTGAAAATAGTAGGGAATTCCAGATGCATCCACCGCAGAAAGTCTTTGCATCATCGGCTCTGCATTTTTTGTCCAGAACACGATCACGTCCGTGTCCTCACGCATCAGGGATACACGTGTGATCTTCTGTGAATAGGGGTTGCGGACGTAACAAAACCCTTCGCAAAGACGGTTACAGAACCACTCCGAAAACCATGCAGGAATGTCCGTACGCCGGGATGCGGAGATGATCATCTCACTGCCCGTACCGGCGAACCCGTGACTGGTAATCACGGAGTGCCCGCAGAAGATCCAGACGGCGGAACCTGCACCAGTTGATATCCGTGAAAAACAGCTCAGAGTACACCGACTGCCAGATCAGAAAATCCGTCAGGTGGCTGTCGCCGGTCTTGATGACAAAGTCAGGATTCACCTGATACAAAAGATGTGACTCGATCGTCTCCTCCGTGATTGTCTCAGGATCAACGCCTTCCCGTGCGATCGCGGCAATTGCCTCTGTGATCTCCTCGCGCCCGCTGCGCCCGAGAACGATCAGGATCTCAGGGGTCCCCGAACCAAATGTAGTCTCTCCCGACGGCATACTCAGGCGGACTGAGGCCGAACCTCCGAAAGACTGCAAAGACGGCATCTTTGCCTCAAGTGCTGCCGGATCCTTTGATGCAATATGAAAAATAATCCGTTTGATTGTGGAAAACTCCATGCACCACCCTGCAATCATCTCCAGTCTGCCGGGATCTGCAAGAAGATCCGCTTCGCTTATCATAAAGCAGATCTCCTTTGGAAACAGATCAGGAGCCAGTTTGCGCCTGACCAGATATTCATACAGCGGGTAGAGCATCTTAGTACACATTTTGCATTTCAGAACATATGAATCCGCTCTTTTTCCGGATAATTTCAGGATTTAACGATATCTATTTATATATTCAAAATAAACTAAGAGACATGCTATCTCCTTCTGACCTGCGAAAAGAGATAGAGAACCGGCTTCGAAAGTATCTTGCCCGCGATAAATCAGGAATCCGCAAAGAGCTGCTCAGCCTGTTTGTCCGTGCAAAATCACTGACGGTCGCGCAGATTCACGAGAAACTGGCGGAGAAGTTCAGTGTCAGTTACCATTCGGTTGCATCAATGGTTGGCACAATCGCCTCTAAACTCGGAATTCTCTCTACACGCCGCAACCCCTCCGGAACTCTCGGGGTATACGAAGTCAAAGAACAGTATGTTGATGTAATTGAGCAGGCGATCGCAACAGCGGTCTAGCCCTCCCTTAACTTTTTTGACGGGCAAGGCCCAATTAATACAGAATGGACATGCAACAGGACGGTCCCCGTCCCTTTTCTCCCATCACCGTCACTGATGAAGTGATCGCCTATATGGACAAACGCGGCGGAGATTTCCGGATCAGTACCTCGTGCAGCGGCCCGGTTCTGATGCCGGTCAAGATCAAACCGGCGAAACAAAGCGATATCCCGATCAAAGCAGGCAGCCATACAATCTACGTATCCCAGTACCAGCTTCCCTGGCTTACAGAGATCAATATGCGGCTTGTTCCACGGATTCTGTACACCGAAAACGATGACGTTTGAGGAACTTGAGCATACCGCCGATGTGCGGATGAAAATTACCGCACCGACACTTCCGGAACTGTTTGCCGAAAGCGGGTTTGCACTTGCTGAAACCTTGTACGGCGAGTACCAGCGGGAACCGGCTGCGGTGTCTTTTCCCATCGAATCCGAGGGAAAAGATAGAGAGGAAGGTATCGTAAATTTCCTGTCAGAACTGTTGTTCCTCACCGAAACAGAGTATCTCGTCCCGGTCTCCTTTGATCTTTGCGTGGAAGGAACTGCGGTTAGGGGAACTGTTGCAGGAGTATTGTTCGATCGAGCAAAACATGCGGGCGGCATCGGTGTGAAAGG
>JAHLFR010000037.1 GCA_018883755.1 Candidatus Methanocorpusculum faecipullorum | reverse complement strand
GCGGTGATTGAACGCGGGTTCCGCAAGGATCAGCGGGTCACCTGTGCAACGCTTGCAGACATTGGCGAAGTTGCGGCCCGTGTTGGTGTTAAGCCCCCGGCAATCATTGTAATCGGTGAGGTCGTAAGCCTGTACCGTGACGGATCGGAAGGAGCATGGGCACATCAGTGACGTCCGTTTCCATCCACCTTTTTTTGGGAGCGGCACGCTGCATGTGCCGTTTTTTTAGGGTTGGGTAACCCTGAATCTCTCACTCGGTCATTGCCACAAAGTTCCTGAGAATTGCAAGTCCCGCAGGCCCGCTCTTTTCCGGATGGAACTGTACGCCAAGTGCGTTTCCGCATGCCACTGCGGATGCGTACGGCACAATATACTCAGTTGAGGCAATTGTTGCCTCAGGTGTTGTATCCGCATAGTAGGAGTGTACAAAATATACAAACGTCCCGTCCGCAATATCTGTAAACAGCGGGTGCTCCGACGGGGTGATGGTGTTCCATCCCATCTGGGGAACTTTCATAGCCGGAACACGGGGGAACTTTCGCACGGTTCCTGGGATCATTCCAAGGCCGTCGTGCATTCCGTGCTCTTCACTTCGTTCCAGGAGCATCTGCATTCCAAGACAGATACCAAGCAGCGGTTTTTCCCGTACCGCTTCTTCTACAACCGCCCGGACCGGTGCAAGCTTCTCCATCCCCTCCGCAAATGCCCCGACTCCCGGAAGGACAATGCCGTCCGCTGATGCAATCAGTTCCGGATCCGCTGTAATTACCGGGCAGCATCCTGCAGCTTCCAGGCCACGAACCACACTCCGGAGGTTTCCGAGACCATAATCGATCACTGCAATCTTAGAAGTGGCTGTCATGATCACCATCCTCTTCGGCTGATTCTCTGATACGCCACATACCTTTTGCGGCCCACTCCGGTGTTTTGCCGTTCCGGCTTCCCCAGTCCGCAAGCTTCTTCTCCCACTCGGCCCACATCTCCGGGTACATCGCCGCAATATCTTTCATACAGGAAATATCGGATGAAGGACACATAAAGCAGCCGATACGATCGAGACCTAACTCATACAGCGGGTTGTATGGTGCTTTTTCGCGGAACAGATACAGCCAGTCGTGCATGGCAGTCCAGTGCTGGATAGGTGCCGCCGACAACTGGCAGGGAACATTCTGGTTCCGCCACACTCTGGGGCTCTGCATCCGTTTTGCTGACTCAAACTTCCGTTGTCCGATTAGGGACAGCGCTTCTCCCCATGTCTCCTCGATCAGTTCTTTTACCGGCAGCAGTTTACATGCTTTACAGCACCAGCGGAAGTCCACCGCAGGCGGCCCGTTCACCTCAAAGCCTTCCCAAAACCCTGCATTACCGGATCGTTCAATCAGCTCAAGACCATACGTGTCCGTAACCTTCTGTACATTTTCGATCGTCTCAGGAAACTCAAGTCCGGTATCCGCAAAAATAACCGGCAGTTTTCCAACTGCCTTCAGCGTAATCAGCAGTGTGACCAGACTGTCTTTTCCTCCCGAGTAGGAGATCGTCGGCTGCAGATCCGGATTTTTTGCAATGACATCACGGATGAACTCAATGGACTTTCCCTCATACAGATCCAGGATGTCATTGTTTGCCCGGATTGCGTCCTCCCAGGTTGACGGGGCGGTGTCCACCACCGGTTTCTGTGTTCTGCGGGTACGCACCAGCTGGCCGCGGGTTGCCTCTTTTGTCTCCTCATATGACATCTTTGCCCGCCCGACTGCAACACACTCTCCGTTTTCTGCCATCACAAAGACGCTGTCACCCACAGAAATCTCCGGCGATACTGACACAACACCGGGCATGAGGACACTCTTTCCCTCTTTGATGTATCCTCCCGCCTCGTCAGTCACAACGATAATTCGTTTTGTCGGCTGGACAATCAGTGCAGCGGCCTCACGGGGCAGAACCTCCCAGCGTTCCTCGGCAGGAATGTAACGGATTGCACACACCACCGCTCCTCCGAGAATGATCTCCTCCATTCTGTCTTCATCAGGGACCTTGTTCAGAAGAGCAAGATGTCCCTCCGGGATCAGCGGGACACCGAACTGCTCCTCAAACAGACGGTTGATCAGGGTTCTGTCCCGTTCAAATGCGGGCCGTACATCTCCCGGCGGTGTCACGGATACCTGGCGTGTTTTCCTGCCGCAGGCACACAGCTTGCCCATTACCGGAACATGGCAGTGGTCGCACCAGTAAAACGGTACCGGTGCAAGAAACGGGGAGGACTTCATGGATAACTAATGGGTACTGAAAAATAATGAACACAGCGGAACCGTTCAGGTTCCGCCTTGGATTAGTAGTCGCGGATGAGGAGAACGTCACCGTTGTCAGGTGTTGATAGTGTTGCAGTGCCGTTTTCCGCCAGGGTCATGGTGTAGGTGTGTGTCTCAACCAAGCCAGGAATTGAGCCGGTGATCTCATAGACATTCTCTGCGGTCTGTGTCCATGTTCCATAGTAGGTTACATCCGTCTCGGAGACCCGTGGAACGGTTGTCTCAATTTCTATCTCTGCGGTTCCGGAACGCTGGATGTCGATATTGTACTCTATCTGGACTCCGCTGTCTTTGATGACTCTGCCGTCCCAGTCTCCGATAAAGGGATCAGGCGTCACTGCACTGTAGTGATCCGGATACAGTGTCACGGTTGCAGCCTCCGGCGTTGTTAGTGTTCCTGTTCCGTCGTTGTTCATTACGAACGTGTATGTTCCGGCTGCCTCAAATACGAGACTGTACTCTCCGGCTCCCGTCTCCGTCCACGTACCGTAGTAGGTTCGCTCCTGATCCTTCACGCCAACGCGTTTGTCGATCTCAAGCTCTGCCGATCCACCAAATTTACAGTCGATCTTGTACTTAACCTGTGTACTGTCAGCGTTAATCAGCACACCTTCCCATTCACCGGGAACCACGCTTGTTACCGGCCCCGGTCCTGCCGGTGTGGGAACATACGTGGACGGGTTTGTGTCAGACGGAAGAGTAATGGTGATACATCCTGCAGCAGCTGCGCAGATGATACAGAGTACTGCGGCGGCAGCAAGTAAGAGTGTTCGCTTCATACCTCTACTTTTTGTGTTACCTGCTTATTATATCTGCATGTCCTTGCAATAGGACCTCTACCTCCATCTAGTCTTGTTTCAGAAACATTAAGAGTCTATTTGCAAACATTATGTAATACTTACTTTACAATATGTTAAATATTATGAGCGCGTATCTGATAGTGTATGAACACCAAGATCCTGCTATTCAGTGTGTTTCTTTGCGTTTTTGTCCTTGGTACTGGGATATCCACAGTATCTGCTGATGATTCAGCAACCGGACAGGTGTCAGTAACGAGCCTTACCATTGATCCCGAAGTCTTGATGCCGGGGGATACCGCCATTGTTACTGCTGTGATCAAAAATTCGGGTACCACATCGGTCTCCATCGGCCGCGTTCTCATCATGGGTGTGAACGAAGTATACTCCTCTGAAGATAAAGCCTACAACAGTGTCGGGATGCTCGGTCCGGGCGATGAAATGACTTTTACCTTCCCAATCACTTCCCGCGGGGCGACCGGGACCTTTTATCCGATGCTCTACATCGATTTTCTTGACGCAGGTCTCACCAGTCTGAAGTACACCTTTGCAGTACAGGTTGATGACACACAGCTTTCCGTTGCCTTAATTGATCAGCCGGACGCTTTTGGACAGAGTAGAAACGAAGAGGTTACTCTTCGTATCGGCAATCCGCGTGCCAACACTTTAAACGGCATTGAGATCAGTATCTCAGGCGATGGTGTCTCCTCTAAACAGACCGCCTACTTTGTCGGAAAACTTGAACCTGATGAGTATGTGGATGCAGTACTGACCGTTGTCGTAGATCAGCCGACTGACATTTCCTTTGATGTAACCTACCGTAATGGCCAGAATTTGCACAGTAACTCGGTGGAGATTCCTGTTGAGCTTGGTGAACGAAAAGTCAGGGCAGAACTGATTCTCAACAACATTGAGGTGAGAAACTCTGGCAGTTATTACACCATCACCGGTGATGTAAATAATGCCGGACTTGAGGATGCAAAGTCTATTACGGTAACCACAGAGAATGCAACCCCGTCGGAACCGATGAAGTCGTATGTCGTCGGATCGCTTGAACCGGACGGACTTGCCGAGTTTGAGGTAACATTTACCGATCCGCTGTCCGACAGTGTAACTCTTGTTGCAAACTATAAAGACGCTGACGGAAACCTCTATGAAGAAAGTGTTGAGGTAAACATTGGTTCTGCCTCTATACAATCCCAGAGCGGTGCAGGCACTGCCGCGTCGGCAAGAAATGGTACCGGTGATCTGGCAGGTACTATCATTGCAGTACTTGCCGTCGCTGTCGTTGCCGGCTGTGCAGCATATGCCTGGAAAAAAGGATTGTTGAATGATCTCAGGCGGTGAGTCACATGACCGAAACAGTTCCTGTCGTCGAATTACGGGATGTGTATAAAATTTATCGCATGCCTGCTGGGGATGTACATGCCCTAAACGGTGTCACCTTCTCGGTGATGCCAGGGGAGTTTGTCGCTATCATGGGTCCGTCCGGTTCGGGAAAGTCCACGCTCATGAACATGATCGGCTGTTTGGATGTACCAACTGAAGGTGAGATGTACATCGACGGCAAGAACGTCAAAGAGATGACTGATGATGAACTCACCATCCATCGCCGTGATCACATCGGTTTCATCTTTCAGAAGTTCAACTTAATCAGTCTTCTGACTGCGTATGAAAACGTCGAGTATCCGATGATCCTAAAATATGGTAAGCGTGATGATACCGGCAGACCGAAAGAACTGCTTGCAAGCGTAGGTATTGACGAACAGAAGATGACTCACACTCCGTTTGAACTGTCCGGCGGTCAGCAGCAGCGTGTGGCAATCGCACGGGCTCTTGCAAATGATCCGGCACTCCTTCTTTGTGATGAACCTACGGGAAATCTCGACTCCAAAATGAGTGAACAGATCATGATGTTGCTCAGGGAACTGAACTCCCGCGGAAGAACGATCATCATGGTAACACACGATCCGCATACGGCAACATATGCGGATCGGACCATTATCATCCGAGACGGGGAAATTGTGGATGAATGAAAAGATATTTTCCCCAGTATTTTTCGATCTGTCTGTACGTAATCTGCGGCTGAATTTTCTCCGCAGTCTTCTTGCGATGATCGGCATCATCATTGGTGTTGTTGCTATCACTTCCATGGGAATGACCGGTGCTGCCTTCTCCGAAGAGCTGACAGGATCCCTTACCGGGACTTCAAACTCGATTACTGTTTCCGGAATCACAAGTACTGGTTCTGGCCCCAACTCCTACACTTCATCCGGCCTGTCCACAAAGGATCTGAGAAACATTGAGTCGGCCATCGAATCTGTTACCGAAAATTATGTTTTGATCCCGATGTACACCGGGTATGACATGGTTCGGCCTGCAGGTTCTGATGAACGGATGCAGGCATCCATCTACGGACTCAGCAGTGCAGATATTGAAAGTCTAGTTACGGTTGAGGAAGGAAAAGTTCCAACCGGAAACAACGGTGTGATCATCGGACGTCAGCTTGCTGACGATTATGATCTTTCAGTCGGTAGCAGAATAGAAATTCCTCAGCGCAACAGTACCACAATCTCAGTACGGGTGGTCGGTATCATGGCAAACTCAGGGTCCATGACCTTTACGTTCTCCACCGATAACGCAATTATCGGGACAACGGACTGGTATGAACGGTTCCATGAAACCGGTGGGCTTTACACCTCGGCCATGATCACAGTGGATGATCTGAACGATCTCGATCCGGTGATTGCGGCAATTGAGGAGAAAATGAACGGTCGCGCTGACCGGACAACGGACGATACTGTCATGATCAGTGATGCCAGGCAGTTTGTGGAGTCAATGCAGGAGTCTATTGGTATGATCGCTCTCTTCATCATGGCACTTGGAGGTATTTCGCTCGTTGTTGCTGCTGTATCCATATTTAATGTGATGCTGATGAGTGTGAACGAACGCATTAGGGAGATTGGTATTCTTCGCAGTATCGGCACTTTGCGGAATCAGATCTTACAGATGTTTCTGTATGAGGCTGCGGTCATCGGATTTATCGGTGCGGTGATAGGAGGTGTCCTCAGCCTGATTGCCGCAGCGATTGTGATAAGCCTGATGCTTGGTGACATCTCTTTAATGTTTAGTCCCTCAGTCCTGATGTATGTCCCGTATGGTATTGTGATAGGGGTTTCTGTATGTCTTTTGTCAGGACTCTATCCTGCATGGAAGGCAGCCAACCTGAATCCGGTTGAGGCACTTGCCTCAGACTAATCTTTTTTCAGAATCTGTTTCTGTATTTTCACCAGGTACATACAGGTACCTGTCTGTCCGTGACGTTTCGATCAACCGATGACTGCTGTAATGGGAGGCTCCGGATTGTCAGTCTCTGCAAGAATAAGATCATTGATGCATAGACCTTCATCCTGTCTTATCCCTTCCAAACAAAAACATTGAAGTGTCATCCGTGCTAACATGTAGCACACATGTTCGGAAAACAAATCCGTATGGAAAGAATTGTAGACCGCAACTCCGGCAGAGTTGTTGTCGTCCCTCTGGATCACGGTATCTCCATGGGGCCGATTCCTGGTCTCATCGATATGCGCGACACGATCAACAAGATCTCTCTAGGTGGAGCAACTGCTGTTCTTATGCACAAGGGTATGGTCCCCTACGGCCACCGGACCTCCGGTAAAGACATCGGATTGATCGTCCACCTCTCCGCAGGAACCGGTCTTGGCGGGGATCCCAACTCCAAAGTTATTGTCACCACCGTTGAGGAGGCCCTGACCCTTGGAGCGGATGCTGTCTCCATTCACATCAACCTTGGTGCGGACACCGAGCCGGATATGATCCGCTGTGCCGGTGAGATCTCCCGTAAATGCCAGCAGTGGGGTATGCCGCTTCTTGCAATGGTGTACCCCCGCGGCAGAAACATCAAAGACCCCTTCGATGTTGATGCTCTTAAGACGTGTGCCCGCGTTGCCGCAGAGCTCGGTGCGGATCTGGTCAAGACCAGTTACACCGGTGACATTGACACCTTCCGCGAAGTTGTGCGTGGTGCCCAGATTCCGGTTGTCATTGCCGGTGGTCCGAAGATGAGTTCTGATCTTGAGATGCTCCAAATGGTCCGTGATTCGCTGGATGCAGGAGGACGCGGTGTGTCGATTGGAAGAAACATCTTCCAGCACAAGGACATCGTTGGCATCACCTCGGCAGTCTCCGAGATCGTTCTTCAGGACGCCTCGGTGGAAGATGCGGCAAAGCATCTGAACCGGTGATGCCCCAATGACGCTGACACTTCCTCCGGTTCTGGTCCGTGCCGACCTTGCGTATGAGTACGACGACCGAAAACAGATCGTCGCTGCCGCTCTGGAAGCAGGGTATACCAATATCATCCTCCGGCCTGAAGACTCCGCGCTGACCCGTCTCGGCAGATATACCGGAATTACTGCCGACGGAAAATATCTCACATATAACGGGGAACGGGTGGGAGCCATCCTTACGTTAGCCGGTGCCGAGGACATGGAAGAAGCGTACAGCATGAAAGATACCGTACCCTATCTTGTGATCACCCCCTCGGACTGGAAAGTTATCCCGCTGGAGAATCTCATCTCGCGGTTCCAGAACTCTGCCACCCGCGTCTATGTCTGCGTCACCACCCCTGAAGAGGCGAAACTTGCGTTTGCCACAATGGAGGTAGGCGCGGACGGTGTGGTTATTGCACCCAAAGATCCTGCCGACATCGCTGGGTTTTCCAAAATCAAAAGCGATGAGTTCCCGAACGCAGAACTCACCGCAGTGCCGGTTACGAAGATTGTGCCGCTGTCGCTTGGCGACCGTGTCTGTATCGACACCTGTTCCCTCCTTGCGCAGGGAGAAGGAATGCTTGTCGGCTCACAGTCTTCATGCCTGTTCCTTGTCTGCTCGGAAAGTTTTGAAAGCGAGTACGTCAACTCCCGGCCCTTCCGCGTAAACGCAGGGGCGGTTCATTCCTATATTCTCTGTCCCGACGGAACCACCCGTTACCTCTCTGAGATCGTGTCAGGTGACGCAGTGCTTACGCGGATGCCGGACGGCACGCTTCGTTCCGTCTCGGTCGGACGGGTAAAGATCGAGATCCGGCCAATGCTGCTGATCGAGGTTGAGGTCAATGGCAGAACACACTCGGTGGTCTTACAGAACGCTGAGACGATCCGTGTCGGAACACCGTCTGGTGCTGTTTCAGTTGCAGATCTTTCTGTTGGCGATGAGGTGTTTGTCAGACTCGAAAGCGGAGGCCGCCACTTCGGACATGCTATGGCGGAGACCATCTGTGAGAAATGACCCTGATCTGTGCGGTGATTGCCGCAGATACCCCCGCTGCCGCTGAGGCAATGAAAGTGGAGGCACTTTCCGCAGGTGCCGAGGCATTTGAGGTCAGGCTTGATGCGTTTGCAGAGATCCCTGATGACTTTTCCTTTTTACCAACCGAAAAGCCGGTGATTGCAACACTTCGTTCCGAACTGGATGAGGAACGGCGTGAGATCTTTGCCAAAGCTCTTGCCAGTGGTGCCGCATATGTTGACATTGAGTCAGACTCGGTTCTGCGCGGTGTATTTCCCAAATCTCAGGTTATCTGCTCGTATCATGATTTTACCAAAACACCTGCCGCATGGGATATCCTGCGGATCTTCCGTGATCTTTCCTCCTCGGGCGTCCCAAAAGCCGCGTTCATGGTGCGGGGACCTGCCGATCTGCTGGAGATCTGGAAGGCCGCAGTCGTGTTGAAACAGAGCGGGGATCCGTTCATTCTGATCGGTATGGGCGCAGCAGGCGAGGTTACCCGTATCCGTGCCGCAGACATTGGATCAATGGTCAGTTACTGTGCGGTCCGGCCGGAGTTTGCTTCCGCTCCGGGACAGATTACGGTTGCTGAAGCTGCAAGACTCGGAGACGATCCGATCATTACCGCGATCACCGGCTGGCCGCTGGAACATACCCGTTCGCCGCAGATGCACAATGCAGCATTCCGTGCCTCAGGAATACGGGGCCGCTATGTCAGAATTCCATCCACCGCAGAGGAGCTTCCGTTGCTTCCTGAAGTACTCCGCTGTTACCGGATACGCGGTGCAAACGTCACCATTCCGCACAAACAGACGGTCATGCCGCTGCTGTCTGAGGTGCTGCCCGAAGCCAAGAGCGCCGGTGCGGTCAACACCATTCTCGTCGATCCTTCCGGCCGCCTCACCGGAACAAACACCGACATTGCGGGAATTTCCGCAACCATTGCCGATCTGCGGATTACTCCGTCCAATGCCCGGGTGCTTGTTGCCGGAGCAGGCGGTGCTGCACGTGCGGCGGTCTCCTGTCTCACTGCGGCGGGTGCAGCCGTTTCTGTCACGAACCGGACGATGGAAAAAGCCCGGACTCTTGCTGCAGAGTTTGGTGCGACCGCGGTGCCGCGTGATGAGCTTTGCGCAGGATACGATCTCATAATCAATGCCACTCCTGCCGGAATGAGCGGATTTTCACAGGATATCCCGGTTCCTGTATCGATTCTCACACCGGATACCGCGGTCTTTGATATGGTGTACGAACCGGAGATGACCCCGCTTCTTGCTGCAGCAGGAGATGCAGGTGTCCGCGCGGCTGTCTGCGGAAAGGCGATGCTTATTGCACAGGCTGCAGCATCCTTTACCCTCTGGACTGGTATTGAGGCAGATGCTGCTGCAATGACCGCTGCATTTGGAGGTAGTCCATGATCGGCCGCGGTGTATCATACGGTGCTCTTTCCGTCATCAATGCAATTGCCATGGGGAAGGGTGCAGGATTCGGTATTGATCTGAAGACAGAGGCAACCGTCCGTCTCACTGCCGAACCGGGGATTGTTGTCGAGATAGACGGTCATCCGTCAGAGGACACACGGCTTGCCCGCTTCTCTGTTGAAGAGATGCTCAGACGTTATCCTGAATCAGGAATGCAGGGTGCCGTTATCTCCACCACCTCCAACATTCCGATCTCGCAGGGTCTCAAAAGCAGCAGTGCGGCAACCAACGCAATCCTTGCCGCAACCGCGGACGCGCTTGGCGTGTCCCTTGATCCGCTTAAGATCGGACGCATCGGTGCAACCGTTGCCATCGCTGCGGGGGTCAGCATCACCGGGACATTCGACGATGCCTGTGCCTGTATGCTCGGCGGTCTTGTCTTTACCGACAACCCGAAACGTGAACTTCTGTACCGGATGCCGATGCCTGACGGATACAAGGCCGTCATTCACCTGCCGGAGTATCAGGTCCGCAAGTCCGCATTCCCCAAAGACCGCATGCGGGCGATGGCATCCGAAGTCTCCGCAGCATACGACCGTGCTCTTGCGGGCGATGTGTTTTCCGCGATGTACCTCAACGGTGTATGCACCTGCCGGGCACTCGGCATCGAACCGGAGGTAGCCGACCGTGCTCTTGCCTGCGGTGCTGCGGCAGCAGGTCTTTCCGGAACCGGTCCTGCAACCGGCATTCTGGTGGAGGCCGACCGGCTCGACGAGTTCCTGGACGTATTCGGACGTGATCAGGTGATTGTTGCCAATGTCAGGAATGGTGATGCAGCATGATGCTTGCCGTACAGAAATCCTCCCTGCATGGAACGGTTGCCGCTCCGCCCTCCAAGAGCCATACCCACCGAGCCTTCATCCTTGCGGCACTTGCAAAGGGTGAGTCGGTTGTGTCGTCCCCGCTGTTTGGAGAGGACACCTGTGCAACACTCGACGCCGTCGCATCACTCGGGGCGTCGGTTCAGCGCCGCGGAGAGGATGTTGTGATCTGCGGCGGCTCCCTTTCTGCCCCGGGCAAAACCATTGACTGCAAGAACTCCGGAACCTCAATTCGGATTCTTGCAGGAGTTGCAGCACAGCTTGCGGGAACTACCTCCTTCACCGGGGATGCATCCCTGTGTTCGCGGCCCATGAAGCCGCTGCTTGACGCACTTGCCGAACTTGGCGTAACGGTCACTGCTGCGGAGAACGGCTGTGCTCCGTTCTCGGTGACCGGCCCTGCCTCCGGCAGCAGTGTACACATCCGGGGAGACATCAGCTCACAGTTCATCTCTGCCCTGCTGATTGGTGCCCCGCTTGGAGGTCGTGAGCTGCAGGTTCATCTGACAACTCCCCTCACTTCACGGCCCTATGTGGAGATGACGATTGCGGCGATGCGCACGTGCGGCGTTACGGTTGTCACGACCGAGGACGGTTTCCTTGTTCCGGCTGATCAGTCGTACCGTCCCGCACCGGTCAGAGTCGGTGGCGACTTCTCCTCGGCAGCGTTTCTTTTTGCCGCTGGAGCTCTTGCGGGAGACGTCTGTGTCACAAACCTTGACCCCGCCGATCCTCAGGGAGACAAGATGTTCATCGGTCTGCTGGAAAGTCTTGGGGCTTCTGTGACTCACAATCCGGACGGTTCTGTCCGAGTCGGCAGCGGAGCGCTGCATGCGGCAGATGTCAGTCTCTCCGATGCACCGGACCTGTTCCCGATTGCAGCGGTTCTTGCAACCCAGTGTTCTGGAACAACCCGTCTGTACGGTGCTGCACATCTCCGGTTCAAGGAAAGCGACCGTATCAAATCCACCGCCCAGTTCCTCCGCGACATGGGTGCAGACATCACGGAGACCGATGACGGCTGCATCATCCGCGGTCCGTCTCCGCTTCACGGCGCAAAGGTTACCACCTTTGGCGACCACCGCATTATGATGGCTGCCGCAGTTGCTGGACTCATCGCGGACGGAACAACCGTCATTGACGATCCCGGTTGCTGTGCGGTCTCCTATCCTGCGTTTGTTGCTGATATGCAGGCACTCGGCGCAGACATGAGGTATCTATGAATACAATTGGAACAGCAGTACGGCTTACCCTGTTTGGTGCAAGCCATGACAGCCGGATAGGCTGCGTGATCGACGGCGTTCCTGCCGGAACACCGGTCAGCACCGACAGAATGCTTGCGGATCTCGCACTCAGAAAACCGGTCCCCGGTATTGGAACGCCCCGTGTTGAAGCGGATGCTCCCGAGATATCAGGAGTGGTAAACGGTGTTGCAACCGGTGCGCCGGTGGTGATAACCTTTGCAAACGCCAACACAAAAAGTTCCGACTACAGCGAACTCCGGGTAACGCCGCGGCCCGGACACGCTGACTATCCTGCTCTCTGCAAGTATGGGGATGCCCACGACATCCGCGGCGGTGGCATGTTTTCCGGCAGAATGACCACGCCTCTTGTTGCAGCAGGCGCCCTGATGCGTGACATGATCGAGCCGCTCGGCATCACAGTGGGCTCCTACCTCTCCCGCATCGGAACGGTCGTCGATACCTGGGAGTATGCAGCTGAAGAGCTTGTCCGTTCCCGCAAAAATCCGCTGCGTGCAATGACGGATGATCTTGCCGAGCGGATGCGTGCAGAGATTCTTGCAGCAAAAGCCGAGGGCGACAGCGTCGGCGGGATTGTCAGATGCATGG
>JAHLFR010000036.1 GCA_018883755.1 Candidatus Methanocorpusculum faecipullorum | reverse complement strand
ACCAAGCAGAACCCGCTTCAGGTCCTTGTTGACGCAGTCGCCAATGCAGGTCCGCGCGAGGAGACCGTCCGTCTGAAGTACGGTGGTATCAACGTCCCGAAATCCGTGGACTCCGCACCGATCCGCCGTGTCAACACTGCACTCCGCTACATTGCCATGGCAACCTGGAAAGGTTCCCACAAGACCAAGAAGCCTGCACACCTTGTGCTTGCCAATGAGTTAATCATGGCAGCAAAGGGAGATGCAAAGTGTTTCTCCGTTGGAAAGAAGGAAGAAGTCGAGCGGATTGCAAAGTCTGCCCGGTAAACAAATATCAAATCTTTTTTAGAAAAGGTGTTTTATGTCACGCGGAAAGAAGATGGTTGAAAGAATTACGGAGCTCATGAACGATCCTGAGCACATCCGTAACATCGGTATCGTAGCACACATTGACCACGGAAAGACCACCCTCTCAGATAACCTCCTCTCTGGTGCAGGAATGATCAGCGAGGAGCTCTCCGGCAAAGCCTGCTGGATGGACTCTGACGAAGAGGAACAGGCACGTGGAATCACCATTGATGCATCCAACGTGTCCATGGTCCACAAGGTCGGAGACAAAGAGTACCTCATCAACATGATTGATACTCCGGGCCACGTTGACTTTGGTGGAGATGTCACCCGTGCAATGCGTGCTGTGGACGGCGCAGTCGTCGTTGTGGACGCAGTTGAGGGTCCGATGCCGCAGACCGAGACGGTGCTGCGTCAGGCACTCAAAGAGGGTGTACACCCGGTTCTGTTCATCAACAAGGTTGACCGGCTTATCAACGAGCTGAAGGTTGACCCGCAGGAGATGATGATCCGCCTTGGCAGAGTTATTGACAAAGTCAACAAGCTCATCAAGGGAATGAACGAGGATCTCTACAACAACGGCGGATGGAAACTCGATGCGCTGAAAGGAAATGTCGCATTCGGTTCTGCTCTGTACAACTGGGCAATCTCGATCCCGTACATGAAGAAGTCCGGTGTGACTCTGCAGACGATCATCGACAAATGCAACGAGGGCGACGCAAAGTACCTTGCAAAGGCATCCCCGCTGCACGCAGTTCTGCTCGATATGGTGGTTACCTTCCTGCCGAACCCGCTTGAGGCACAGGGCAAGAGATGCCACATCATCTGGCACGGCGATGTGAAGTCCGAGATCGGTAAGGCAATGTACGCCTGTGATGCAAACGGTCCGGCAGCAATGATGGTCACGGACATCTCCTTTGACAAACACGCAGGAGAGGTTGCAACCGGCAGACTGTTCTCCGGTACCCTGACCCGCGGTATGGAAGTGTACATCTCCGGTACCGCCGGCAAGCCGAACAGACTTCAGCAGGTTGGTATCTTCATGGGTCCGACCCGTGTGGATGTGGACAAGGTTGTGGCAGGAAACATCGCCGCAGTTACCGGTCTGAACGATGCAATCGTCGGTTCTACGGTTTCTTCCCTTAAGGAGATGACCCCGTTCGAGTCCCTGAAGCACTACTCCGAGCCGGTTATGACCGTCGCAGTTGAGGCAAAGAACACGAAGGATCTGCCGAAGCTGATTGAGGTTCTGCACCAGGTTGCAAAGGAAGACCCGACCGTCCGCGTGAACATCAACGAGGAGACCGGCGAACACCTTATCGCAGGCATGGGCGAGCTGCACCTTGAGGTCGTTACCGGCCGTATCAAGAGAGACAAGGGTGTGGACATTGTTACCTCCCCGCCAATCGTTGTGTACCGTGAGACCGTTTCAAAGGCTCTTGACGGCACCGTTGAAGGAAAGTCCCCGAACCGCCACAACAGATTCTTCATGTCTGTTGAGCCGATGCCGCAGAACATCCTTGATGCAATCCAGGCCAACGAGATCTCCATGAACATGGACAACATCGCCCGCCGTGACGCACTTGTTGCCCTTGGTATGGACAAGGAAGAAGCAAAGAACATTAAGGATATCTACGGATCCAACATGTTCGTGGACTGCACGAAAGGTATTCAGTACCTCAACGAGACTATGGAGCTTATCATCGATGGTCTGCACGAGGCACTGGACGGCGGACCGCTTGCAGATGAGCAGGTGCAGAACGTTCTCATTAAGCTCCACGATGTGAAGCTGCACGAGGATGCAATCCACCGTGGTCCGGGACAGGTCATTCCGGCAGTCCGTGGTGGTCTGAAGGCTGCTATGCTGATGGCAGGCGACACACTGCTTGAGCCGATGCAGAAGATCCAGATTACCGTTCCGCAGGACCAGATGGGTGCAGCAATCTCCCAGATTCAGGGACGCCGCGGCCAGCTGTCCACGACTGATGTCGAGGGTGACCAGATTGTGGTCAACGGTGAGGCACCGGTTGCCGAGCTGTTCGGTTTCGCAGGTGACATCCGTTCCGCAACCGAAGGACGTGCAATGTGGTCCACTGAGTTTGCAGGATTCTCCCCGGTTCCGCAGGGTATGCTCTCTGAGATTGTGATGGGAATCAGAAAGAGAAAGGGGCTCAAGGAACAGATCCCAACCCCGAAGGATTACCTCGAGTAATTCTTTTTTCTCCAATACACAGAGAATATTCTCTCCCAAGAGGGAGTCAACTCCATTCCTCTGTTATTCTTTTTTGAATTTTCAGTTTTCAGTACTGAGAAGACATTCCTCCACAAATGCCCGGATACACTACTATTTCTCCCCCGCACACCAACATACTCAGTAATCATGCCCGGAACCGTGACGTATTCCGCAGTCTGTCCGGTACAATGGACAGAAGGCAGTGCATTCGACATGCACGTCCACACAAACCACTCAGACGGACTCGCCCGTGTCCCGGAACTTCTCAACCACCTGCGCCGTCACGGACTTGGGGCAGCAATCACCGATCACAACACCATTGCCGGCGTCCGTAAAGCCTGTAGCTGTAAAGAGGCAGCAGGGCTCATCCTTCCGGGAATCGAGGTCTCCGCCGCAGACGGCCCGCATCTGTTGATCTACTTCGACAACCTCCGCGACCTAACATCCTACTACAACGAGTCTATCAAAGGTCACCAGGGAGCATGTCCCCACATGGCAACCGACCTGTCAACGGAAAAAATCGTCGGTGAAGCAAACGAAAGCGGCGGCCTTGTCATCGCCGCACACCCGTACGGTTACGCCATGCTGGTACGCGGCGTACTCAAAGCAATCGATGTCGGAATGATTGCACCAACAGTACTCGACCAGATAGACGGCCTTGAGGTCATCTGCGGCGGACTCTCACACGCACTCAACACCCGTGCCGAAACGTACGCCACAGCACATAACTTCTGCATGACCGGCGGCTCCGACGCCCACACCCTCCGCGAAGTAGGGAGAGCAGTCACCACAGCAGACGAACCGCTGACCCCCGCAGAGTTCCTTGAAGCAGTCCGGCACCAGAAGATCAATGTCATCGGCTGCGAACGGGGACCCGCAGACAACCTCCTCATGGGAACACAGGTCATGACAAAGTACGTCCCCTATCTTCCCTCAGGAATTGCCGTACACCTCAGACAGGGAAAAATGCGGCTACAAAAACAAATGAGACCGGAAAAGATCCTCCGGAAAAAATGAAGGGGTTTATTCGGTCTTGGACCACAGACCGTGCTTGTTACAGTACTCGCAGGCCTTAACTGCCTTTGCCGTCGTCTTGACAACAATCTCCGGCTTCTCGCCGGGTGCAAGGAACTTCTCGTGGACAACACCGTCATCGGTCTTGAGAGCAACCCAGGTGATGTAGTGGTCCGCATCCATCGGGTGGGCAACAGAACCAACAGCAATCTGGTAACCGCCGTCGATCTTGGTCACAACCGGAACGTGCTTCTCCTGTGCTGCGTCGGTCGTATTCTCCACGAGCTTCTGCATGGGCTCACCACAGCAGACGAGCTCGCCTGCGCCTTTGCAAATAACTCTCACAGTGTTTCCGCAGATGTTGCACCTGTAGGTTTCACTAGCTTCTGTCATGCCTGATATGTTCGTGCAAGAACAATATATATCTGAGGATTGGGGTAAGAAACCAAAAAAAGAGAGTAAAAGGAGATCAAAGCTCCTTATGGCGCTGCTCGATGGCATCGGCCATTGCATGGAGGGCTTTGATTGCTTCCTCTTCAGGAAGACCCTTGATGTACACCGGATCCAGCATCTCAGCACCGAGCGGTGCAAGCATCTCTCCAAGATAATTGACAGCGTTCGTGCCCCAGCCGTAAGAGCCGATAACGCCAAGATGCTTCACCTTCGGGCGCAGTGCACGGATAAGGTAAGCAGCATTCACTGCAACCGGATGCGGGCCGAAAAGAACGGTCGGGGTTGCAACAATAATCGTTGCCGCATCCACAATGGAGCTGCCGAGAACACCGGTATCCGTCTCCAACAGATTATACTGCTGAACCGGTATGCCCCGCTGAACGAGATCATCGACGAGGAACTTGGTCATCAGTTCCGTACTTCCGTGCATTGAGACATATGCCACAATGACAAGGTTTTTCGGATTATCTCCTGACCAGTCGCGGTAAAGATCAACAATCTTTGCCGGCATCTTCAGGACTGGACCGTGGCTCGGTCCGATGATCTTTGGAGCAATCTCATCCAGAAGTTTGAGGTGATCCTGTACCGAAGAACGGAACGGCATCATGATTGCAGCGTAATACCGCTTTGCCGCCTCAAGGTAGTCAGGACTTTCATCGTCCTGATACAGTGCCGGTGCGGCATAGTGAGTGCCGAGGAAGTCGGTCGTAAAGAGCACTTTATCCTCAACCACTTCGGTAAACATCGTGTCAGGCCAGTGGACCCAGGGAGCAAGATAGAACTTCAGTGTCTTGTCTCCAAGAGAAAGCGTGTCCCGATCACCGATGGTAATGAACCTGTCCTCAACCTCTTCGAGATGATGCATTGCCAGTAACAGACCCTTGCAGGTTTCGTTGGTGACAATTTTTGCACTCGGATACACCTCAAGAAGCAGCGGCAGAAGACCGGAATGGTCCTGTTCTGCATGATCGATGACGATGTAGTCAAGCGAGTGCTGCTCGAGGCGCATGAGGTTGGTGATGAAGTCTGCTTCGTCGTTCGGTTTGCAGGTATCAATGAGTGCGGTCTTTTCACTGCCTTTTACGAGGTACGCATTGTAGCTGCTTCCCCGCGGGGTCGGCATGATAGCATCAAAGTACCGGAGATCCCAGTCAATCGTTCCGACGGAGTAGATACGATCGCATATCTCACGCGCTGCCATTGGTAGTTACACCTTTTTGAACTGGCTCTTGGGTGCGCCGCAGACCGGGCACTTCCAGGTGTCAGGGAGATCTTCAAAGGCGGTTCCTGCCGGATGCATGATGCCTGCGCCTTTTTCGGGGTCATACACGTATCCACAGATTACACAACGGTATTTGTCCATTTTGATTTTCCTTCCTTGTAATAAGGCACATTACTATTGGGATCGATAATTTATATTTTGTTGGGATGTGACATGGGGGGTGGCATTTCCTGCTGCATCACCGAACTTCCTTTATAAGGGATGATACCAAAACGTAGTGATATTATGGAGGAGATGAGTGCAAACAAAAAGATTCGCGACATTATCTGCGGTCATTTTCTGATTGACATTTACACGCCGGTACTAGCGCTGATTCTTCCGCTGCTGATTGCACAGATGAATCTTTCGTACTTCCTTGCGGGACTGATCGTGACCGTATTCAATGTGACCTCCTCGGTATCACAGCCGTTCGTTGGTCTGTACGGGGACAAAACCGGATGGCGGGCAAGCGTGCCGCTGTGTCTTTTGATCGGAAGTGTGGGTATCAGTCTCACAGCACTTTCAGGAAACTATCTGCTGCTGCTGTTCCTTGCGGCAGGGGCGGCAGTCGGTCATGCGCTGTTCCACCCGGCGGCAATGGACATCATGTACCGCCTGAGTCCGCCGGCAAAACGCGGGTTCTACAACTCGATCTTTACGACGAGCGGAAGTATTGGGTACGCGATCGGTCCGGTGCTTGCAGGTATCCTTATCGCAATCGGCGGACTTCCCGCGGTTGCCTGGCTGATAATTCCGGGAATTGTCGGAGCAACGTGGATGTATAGGAACAGCCGGAGATTCCGCCACGAAAACCCCGCACCGGAACCGGTACGAAAGCCGGTCCAGACGGTTTCGGAAAAACCGGTACAAAAGAAGAAGTACTGGTGGGTTCCGGCAGGACTGGTGGTCACCATCTGCTCGCTCCGGGCATGGGCATACCTTGGTATCATTACCTATCTTCCGACCTTCCTTGTCCTTGGTCACCATGGTCTTGACACCTTTACTGCATCACTGGTGGTAACAATAATGCTGTTCTTCGGTGTCGCCGGTCAGGTTGTCGGCGGATACATGTCGGATCGGTTTGGCAGAAAGGAGATGCTTATCCTCGGTCTTGCTGGTGCAATTCCATTCTTTGCACTGATCTTTTCCACAAACGAACTGCTGATGTATCTGGGTATCATGGTGTACGCATTCTTTGCGTCCTCCTGTTATGTGATGTCGGTGACCATGACGCAGGATCTGCTTCCCGGAAACGTCGGGTTCGCCTCGGGACTGACACTCGGGTTCTCGATGGGAGTCGGCGGAGTTGGTGCAGCGGTCATCGGATGGGCAGCTGATATGATGGGATCGCTTGCTCCGGCACTGTATCTGCTGATCATTCCAACAATCCTCTGCCCGGTACTGGCACTCTTTATCAAATACCCGCTGAAGAGTCTTGCCAGAAAGAAACCTTCCGCATAATTTTTTTGAAAAAAAAATAGGAAACGAATTAGATCTTTTTCTCAAGTGCTTTTTCCACGATCTTAATTGCACACAGATCGCCGCACATCGAACATGTCTCGCAGACACCGTCACGGTCATGCACCGCACGGGCGTGATCCCCGAAGAGAGCAAGTGCATACTGTGCCTCCCAGTCCAGAGTCCGGCGGGCTTCGGCCATCGCCGCCTGCCGGGGCAGTTCTGCATCGCGTCTGCGCACCAGATCACCGACATGCGCCGCAACCTTTGCAACCCGTGTTCCCTCAATAATATCCCGAGTATCAGGAAGCGCCAGATGCTCCGAGGGTGACACCATACACAGGAAATCCGCACCTGCCGCAGCCGCCGCAGCCCCGCCGATGGCGCCGGTGATGTGATCATACCCAGGCGCAATATCCGAAACAAGCGGGCCGAGCAGATACAGCGGGGCAAAACCGGTGATCTCTTTGATCATCTTCACATTGTAGGAGATCTCAGAGTAGTCCATGTGCCCGGGACCTTCGATCATCCGCTGCACTCCTTTCGCATGGGCAATCCGGGCAAGCTTTCCAAGCGTCAGATACTCCTGGGACTTTGCAAGTTTCACCGAGTCCACATACGCACCGGGCCGCATACCGTCACCAAGCGACAGCGCAATCTCATACTCATCCAGAATCTCCAGAAGATACTCATACTCCGCGTACAGCGGATTCTCCTCGCCGGATGCGAGCATCATCGCCGTATGAAACGATCCGCCCCGGGAGACCACGCCCATCACCCGCGGGTCAAGCCGGAGAGCCTCCACAACCTCCAGATTCACGCCGCAGTGCAGTGTCATGAAGTCCACACCCTGCTCCGCCTGTTCGCGAATCACCTTAAACAGCAGATCAGGGGTGAGATCGATCACATTCCCGGCACGCCGGACCGCCTCGTAGATCGGCACCGTTCCCACCGGAATCGGCAGTTTCAGAATTTCGCGCCGCATCGCGGCAAGATCGCCGCCGGTGGAGAGATCCATGATCGCATCCGCCCCGTTGGCAATCGCAGCCGACGCCTTCTCCATCTCCATCGCAGGATCGCACCGCTGACCGGACGTCCCGACGTTTACATTGACCTTGACCTTCGTTCCCTCGCCGATGGCACACGGCGTATAATCCCGTTTCGCATTCTTCAGAAGAATCGTCCTGCCGGCAGCAATGGATCGCGCAAGTGCCTCGGGTGTCATCCCTTCGGCCTGTGCGGTGCCGGTCAGGCTGCTGATATTGCCCGCCTGACAGTCGCGGAGTATTGAGTGCATTCGATTATATCATTTGTCCTCACGACGCATTATACTGTATGCGTGAACCTATCCGCTGGCTCAGAGAGATCGGCTGGCGTGCAAACTCCTATATCTGCGGAAACATTCTCATCGATGCCGCCCAGCCGGTGACCGAGGTCGCCCCCTATAAAGATCAGATCGATACAATCGTCCTCACCCACGGCCACTTTGATCACATGGCAAATCTTGCCGCCCTCGCAGACCTCTGCGACGCAAAGGTCTGGATCGGAGAGGGAGATCTCGCGTTTCTGACCGACGACTCCCTCTCGCTTGCCGGTCACTTCGGAAGTCACTCGCCCGGAATTACCGCCGAACCGCTCGCCGACGGTGACAGGATCGGCGAGTTTGTTGTCATCCACACGCCCGGCCACACACGGGGAAGCATCTGCCTCTACCGGGAAGAGGACGGTGCGTTAATCGCCGGAGACACCCTGTTCCCGCACGGATCGTTCGGCAGAACCGATCTGCCGACCGGCAGACATGCAGATCTGGTCGCCTCCATCAACCGGCTTGCAGAACTGCACATCGAGTCGCTGTGGTGCGGCCATGACATGCCCGTTCCGTCCGGCGCAATGCGGGACGTGCTGCTCTCGCAGGCGGAAGTACCCAGATATGGATAAAGGCGTGTACTGTCTGCTGCTGGAGTGCACCGCACCAAGAAAGGTCCGGATCGGTGCGCTGGGCGAACGGGAGTTTGTGCCCGGCTGGTATCTCTACACCGGTTCAGCCCTCGGCAGCGGCGGACTCTCCCGTGTCTCCCGCCACATCCGGTTCTACCGGGAACAGTACCGCAAACCCAAATGGCACATCGACTACCTGATGGCGGATGAAGCCGTCCGGCTCCGAAAAGTTATCTGTGCAGCAACAGAGCAGGACCTTGAGTGCATACTTGCCGCGGTCATCGGCGGCGAAGGTGTTCCTGCATTCGGCTGCTCGGACTGTGACTGCCGGACACATCTCTTTTACCGGCAGGACGAACCGGAGAATGAGGTTCTGCATGCATTTGAACGGATCGGACTGTGCGGAACCGTTCACTTCGTGGACGACCAGTAAAAAAGAAGGATTACCTTCTCCGCAGAATGCAGAGAACTGCCGCAGCCGCACAACCTGCAAGAACGCCGGCAATCGGTGCAGGAGCAGAGGGTGTAGCCGAAACATCAACATCCCCGCCCGCCGACACCAGAATATCCTCATCGATCAGGTTACTCTCCACCACCAGCCAGGAGAGCTGATCCTCCGGGAACGCCTGATACCACAGATTTTCCAGCGGATTTTCTCCGAATATAAAGGGCGTCCCGGGAACGGTGGTGATCGTATCCTCTGCTTCAGAATAGATCAGCAGATCCGGCACAAACAGATCGCCTGCCAGCAGATCCGTTGAGTCCCAGAGCTGAAGGCTCACCAGACCGGTCTCCTCATCCTGCAAAACAGCAAAGACCTTCATGAGGAGAACGGTTCCGGCTGCCGGATCAATGGTCACGATGATCGTTGACGGGTGTGTCACCTCCGTTCCGTTCACCATCCGGGTGAGATTGCCTGCAATGGAGTAATGCTCCCGCAGTTCGCCGTCCTCGTATCCGGTTCCCGCATACTTCATGCTGACAAGGACGTCCTCACCGCCGTTGTTGAGCACAAACCAGTTTCCGTCCCAGTCACAGGGATAGTACTTCCCGGTCGGCACCATCTTCCAGATACCGTCATCGGACTCGGTGTAGATCTTTTCCAGAGGCCGCTCGCCGATCACAACATCCGTTCCGTTCACCGTGTAGAGGTAGCCCGCAACCGTCTCGGTGATGCCGAAACCGTCATCCTCCTCTGATTCATCCTCCTCCGTCTCCTCGTCACCGGTCGTCTGCTCTGCATCAGCAGCGGCAGCAGCGGCGACCGTTGTGACATAGTTGGTGTAGAACTGCTGCCATCCGCCGTAGTCCAGGGACATCGCCTCGCTCAGCACCTCATTTCCCGGAAATGTCGAGTAATACAGATAGGTAAAGGAGCTGACGGAAACCCCGCGGGCGGAGGAGGACTGACCGTCATCGGTTGCAGTAATCACCGCATCATCGATCGCGGCCATCAGGTTCCCTGCGGCGGTGTGCAGATCGCCCTCCTCCGTGTTGGCATAGATAATCTCGGCAAACTGCCAGAGGTCAAAGGAGGTCGCATCACTCGAATCTCCGACTTCGCCGAACATCTGGGTTTTGTGATAGGTGTCGCTGATCACCGGAACGGTGTTGGAAGAGATCATGGAGGCGTTGAGAGCTGCACCAAACGCGTTCAGTGCGTCCACCACTTCCGGTACGTTTCCGGCATCAAGCAGTGCATACGTGCTCACCTCATCCGCGGCGGCGGTCCGGATGATGTGTTCTCCCAGCTCCTTCGGAGAGATGGACGGATCTGCCGAGAGAACACGGCCAAGCTCCGTATAATTTACTGCATCCTGGGTGACGATCTGTTCTGCTGCAATCAGGTAATCGGCATGATCGTCAAGAACGGCAAGCGACTCCACCGTTCCCATGAGGCAGGCGTGCATGACGATCATATCATACGTCCTGTCCGAAAGACCGGTTTTTATGTCCGGGAGGGAGAGCATCCTGCCGGTTACGGTGTTCATTCCGTAACCGGTTGCACCGCCGCCGTGGTCCAGGAAGAAGAGGTAGGTGTGTGCATCGGTAAGACCGCTGTCCTGCTGGTAGGCCGCAGCAAACGAGAGCGCCTGCTGCATACCTTCGGGCGTGGAGATGTCTGCTGCAAGCCGTTCCAGCACCTCGCCGTCCTCGGTTACATTGCCGCTGCCTTTTGCCAGATCACTGAACAAAAGCGACGCGTTGGTTATCGTGATGCCGGAGTCCCAGCCGCTTTTATCGGCTCCTCCGTAGATGATCAGCATCTCTCCTGCGTTCGGGTCCCAGTTTGCGGTCATGTCCTGCATCAGGCCGGACATTTCGCCGTACTCTGCCTCGAGGTTGGAGCCGATGATGTAGATGATAAGATAGTTCTTCGCATCATCACCGCCGGTATCGGCAGCGGTGACGGGTGTAACACAGGCAACAGCCAGCAGCAGGAGAAGTACTGCTGCTGTCATCCTGAGGAAATACGGATTTTTGGGGATCAAATAGTGGTTCCTCCCTTGCATCAGGGAATAAGATCAGCATGGTATATGAATCCATCCAACTGGGCAGGAGAAAAAAAGAAAAAGGAGTTAGTCCTGCGAGCCGAGCCGTTCGCCCACGCTCAGGTAATGTCCGTTCACAAGCTCAAAGCCCGGCATCTCCCGCTTTCCCTCAGGTTTTGCCGACAGAATACACACCGCCCCGGCACCAGTCATCACAACCGGCCCCTTCTTTTTAATAACGTCCACCACCTCGCCGGGAACACCCGCAGGTGCATGCGGCACCAGCATACTCCGGTAGATCAGCAGCCGCTTTCCGTCCGGCAGCCGCGTATTCGCACACGGCGCTGGCGACAGACCCCGGATACGGTTGTGCACCATGCCCGCCGGCAGTGTCCAGTCAACCACGCACTCCTCCTTGGTGATCGACGGAGCAAACGTCGCCTGTGCCGGATCCTGCGGAACCGCACACACACCGCCGCAGGAGATCAGATCCAGCGCTTCCATCAGTGCCGACGCCCCGAGCTCCGCAAGCCGGTCGTGCAGCTCGCCGAACGTCTCATCCTCGCCGACATCCAGCGACCGCGACAGAATCACGTCCCCCGCATCCAGTTCCTGCGTAATGTACATAATAGAGACGCCTGCCTCCGGGTCCCCGTTCAGTACCGAGTACTGCATCGGGGCCGCCCCGCGGTACCGGGGAAGAAGAGAACCGTGGATGTTGATCGTCTTATGTTTCGGGAGGTTCGCGATCTCTTCGGGGATCATCATCCCAAACGCCACCACCACACCGACATCCGGTGCAAGTGCCGCAAGTTCTCCGGCGAGTGCCGGGTCCCGCATCGACTCAGGCTGGAAGATCGGGACCTCATGGGCCAGAGCCCACTCCTTTACCGGCGAAAACGCGATCTTGTTTCCCCGCCGGTTGGGTTTGTCCACCCGCGTCACCACGCCCACAATCTCATGGCGGGAGGCGACCGCTTCCAGTGCCGGAACCGCATAGGCCGGTGTTCCCATGAACAGAACTCTCATGCTGTCTCCTCCTGCTTTGCGGCCTGTTCGGCCAGCCGTTCCAGATCCCGCGAGACCAGTTTTCGGGCGATCGGGGTTATGCGGTCCACGAACAGCACTCCGTCCAGATGGTCGAACTCATGCTGAAACACCCGTGCGGGATAGTCCTTTAACTCCTCCTCAACGGTTTCGCCCGCCTCGTTCAGATACCTGACCTGAATCCGTTTCGGTCTCCGGACCTTTTTGTGGATGCCAGGTACCGAAAGGCATCCCTCCTCCATCTCCGCGGTGGAGTTGCCGGCGGAAAGGATCTCGGGATTGATCACTTTGCGGACTTTGTCGCCTGCGTCCATGACAAAGAACCGCTGGGAGACGCCGATCTGCGGAGCGGCAAGACCTACGCCGCGGTTCGCCCGCATGAACGGCACCATTTCGTCCAGCAGACTGCACAGTTCCGGGGTGACGGATGCGACCGGCGCGGCAACGTCTGCGAGGACTTTTTCTCCGTAAATATAGACCCGCATAGTTGTCATAGTGTTTGTGCGGCGGACTACATCAACTCTGCGTAATCCTGGAATTTCCGATGGATTTCCCCGATTTCGGGGACGGGAAACCGGAGAGAGCGATTGTCCCGGGAAAAAACAACCAGGAACATAGACTCATTGGGGTTGACAACGCATACTATAGGTTCCGGGATTTCGCCCGTTTCTTCGTCCGCCAGCTGGATTGACGCGGACATCCTCACTCATCCCCATTCACCCAAACTCAGGTGATACTATGACAAAAAGTGAAATCCTCAACCCCAAAACGATGGAATCCGATCTCAATCTCGCAGAGTTTCTGACACCCCTTGCGTCCGCGCCGGAGTCGGATACGGCGTCCGTTCCACCGGAGGCTCAGTTTCCGTCGGTGTTTTATGTGCATGACCGGATCACCAACTCTGTGCAGCAGGTGCATCTGGCGCTCGCCCGGCTGAATGCGGTTTCGCCGGAGGGTCCGGTGATCTTCCGGCAGGAGGGACGGCTTGTCCGGGTTGTCCGTACCGAGGACGGGATGTATGCGGTTGTTCCTCTGGACCGGAACCGGCTGCGGCTGGCGGTTTCGGAGGCGGGAGTCTGGAAGCGGTTTCTGAAGGATGAGGTGACCGAGCCGGATAATGCGCTGCTGGATGCGGCGGTTGCGGCACCGATTGAGCGGTACTGGAAGGTTCCGGTTCTTGCGGGTCTGTACTCGGGTGCGCTGCTCCGGTCCGACGGGACGGTTGCCAGTGCGGCCGGGTATGATGCGGCAACGGGATTTTTTCTGACGAGGGATGTGCCGTTTCCGCCGGTGCCGGTGCATCCGTCCGCGGCGGATGTTGCGTTTGTCCGGGAGATGTTTGCGGATATTTTCGGTGAGTTTCTGTTTGCGAGTGAGGCGGACCGGGCGAATGCGGTTGCGGCTCTGCTGATGGCGGTCCTCCGTCCGATGTTTGCGGGGCCTGTGCCGATCTGGGCGATCGATAAGAATACGCCGCGTGCTGGCGGGACGCTGCTGTCGCTGGTGGTGGGTGCGCTTGCGTATGGTGAGGTGCCGCTGGTGCATGCGGCGAGCCGGCGGCGTGATGAGATGGAGAAGGTTGTGCGGATGACGGTGCGGGAGAGGCTGCGGTTTGTGGTGCTGGATAATGTTGCGCCGGGTACGGACTGGACACCGGAGGTGCTGCTTTCGGCGACGTCGGGGTCGGGAAGGGTGGTGTCCCGGAATATGGGGACGTATGCGTCGTTTGTGAGTCGGGTTCCGGCGTTTTTTGTGGTGAACGGGGTGCATCTTGATATCCGGGCGGATGTGACTGGCCGGATGTTTCTGGTGCGGCTGTCTGCACCGAAGGCGTGGCAGGAGATGCGGTTTCGGCGAACGAAGACGGAGCTGCTGGATCTGGCGGTGGCGATGCATCCGCAGGCGGTGTGGGGTGCTGCGGTGCTGCTGCGGTTCTGGCAGGATGCGGGTGAGCCTGTGTTCCGGCTTTCGTCCGGGAATCTGTCGGAGTTTCCGGAGTGGCTGCGTGTGACGGGCGGGGTTCTTGCCCATGCGGGCTGGACGCAGGTTCTGGCAAATCAGGGTGAGGTGCAGACGGAGGAGAATGCGGCGGATGCGGAGGGGGCTGAGCTGGTGGCGGCTCTGCATGCGGTGTTTGGGGAGGAGCGGTTTTCGGCGAAGATGCTGCTGAAGGTTCTGCTTGCGGAGGGTGAGAGACGGAGGCGGGGTGAGGGGGTTGAGGGGCTGCTGAATTATGCGGATGAGGGGATGATCCGGTCGGCGGTTGCAGGGACGCTGTCGTCGGTGAAGGTGGGGATGTGGCTGAAGGGGTTTGTGGGTACGCGGTTTTCGGGGGCGGTGTGGTATGTGGAGAAGGAGACGGAGCGAAAGGGGAATCAGCGGATGTATGTTCTGGTTCCGGTGGAGCGTCAGAGTTCTCTGTAGGAGGTATGCCGGCCCCCTGCCAACTTTACTTCATTCTTTTTTTGACGGATTGTTGTTGGTTTGTGATTTCCGTCTGTGTATGTGCTTTACGCCAACCTGCCAGCTTTTGGGGTGTTCTGTTTTTGTTTCTTTGCGGTTGTCTGAACGGCGAGGGTTCTGACCGGGAGGATACGGAGAGTTTCGATAGTTGGCAGGTTGGCGTGAATGATGCGTTCAGGTTGGTTTTGGATTTTAGAGAGATGGCTCATATATTCGGGTTGGCTCAAAGTTGGCAGAAGTACAATGTTACGCCAACCGGCGGAGTTTTGCAACTGCGGTATGCAGGAGAACAGATAGAACGCTCAAGAGAATACAGCCGCGAAAGTAGCCGAAGATCAGTCCAGTCACAAAACGAAGCGGTTCGGGACTATTATACGGGAAAATAAGCTGGGAACCACCGTCAAGGATCATCGGTACAGCACACAGGAGCAAAACAGCTATGAGCAGCCAGGGATTGGAATTTTCCGGGAGAAAGAAATACTGCCGGAGTATTCCCAACAGATCTCCCTGAGGCAGAAGAAAAAGACCAACAAACGTCGCACATACCGTACCGATGGTAAGGCCGAGGCATCGTACACAGATGGGCATGGGAACACCACATACCGCGAAAGAACGTTCAGGCAGTTGATGACAGATAACCTGGCAGACTGCATAAAACTCCCGGCAATACCCAGACACAATGGTTGCAGTATCTCCAGAAAGTTCCCATACATCCCAATGAGAAATTACGTACGGGGCAAGATACACAGAAAGAAGAAACCAGCAGGAGAGAAATAAAAAGAAGAGGTGGAATCCAAAAAGCCCCACACAGGCTTTTGGATGTTTACAGCTGGACATACGCATATATTGTGCCGAACGGCTCGTATGCCATTTTACAATCTGCACCTGCACTGATCTCTTTCACAATCCATCCACTTGTCTCTCCTCCAGGAAGCAACTCGGCCATGTTCAGATCGCGATAGCCGTCTGGGAGAGCAACAAATGCATACTCTCCTTCAACGCCATTCGCATAGACAGGGAAGGAGTATGAACCTACGGATATTTTATCAGAATCGGTATTTTTCACCCAAACTTTGTACATGATATATTCATATCCTGCATCAGGTTCTGAATTGAACATGTTTCCGCTTCTGATGATAGACCAGGCTTCATCCCCGCGAATAACTTCCTGTACAGAGAACTGAAGGGAGTTATACCCACTCATGGAGATAACGTCACCAACATTATAGAGGGCAACTCCGGCGTAAGAAGGAGTTTCGACAGCTCCGGGAGTGGTGCCTGTTGTGTCTGACAAAGAACTTGAGGGGATATTGTTACCGCACGCAACACATGCCACAACTCCCAGTACCGCCAGCGCGATAACCACGCAAATAATAATTTTTACTGTTGTAGATGCCATTATCATCACTTCGTAGACTACGTGTAGTTCCTTACGGACTTGCGTTAGGAATTGGGTCGGCTCGGAACAGACAACATCAGTGGTGTTTCAGATGAATATACGGACCAAAAGACAATGATTGGATTTTAAAGGTCGTATATTTCCCAAATGCTGTAATGATATGTTCCGATTTCCACCACGTACGACATTATATCTTCAAATTATGGTCATGCCCATATTTTCAGTATAATGTCATACAATTACTTCATTATGTATATTATTTATTCATTTCTATTTACTCAAACTCATTTACGACGGACGCATGTAGTACATATATGGCACGTCTCCCCCGATCCGTAGAAAAACCTGAGCAGGTCAGTTTACGATTACCAAAAGATCTTGCAACCAAGGTGGACTATTTTAAGGATAAGGAAGGAGTCGACCGCTCGACAATTATTATCCGTGCACTCCGGTACTGGCTGGAGGTTGACGGGCATGTTACGACAGATCACGAGTTCATGAAACGGCTGGACACGATTGAAAGTGAATCCGAGATGCTGCGGAAAGCCTTTCAGCAAAATATTGAGAAAACTGCGGTTGCCTTTGAGAAGGAACGTCAGACCTATCAGGAACTCATTTTAAAACAACAGCTCACCATCGACACCCTGCTGGAACTTGTGGCAAAGCGGGAAAAATAACACCTCTTCTCCGCAATTTTGTGTCATACTATTGTAACCACCATTATCTCCCGCACCAAAAAAGATCCAAAACCCCGTGATGGCCATGACCTCCGAGTATCAGACAATCAGGCCATTCATACTGCAAACTCTCTCACCGTGAGATGCGTACGTTGCAGGAGGTCTATGGCATTGCCACCATTGGCGACTTTAGCTCGGTCATCCGGGAAGAGGAAATCCCGGAAAGTGACGTGGACATCCTCGTAACCCATCATCCGGGGTATGCGACCATGCAGAATGCTTAGAAAAGATCGCTGTGTGTGCCGGTTCTGGTCAGGGTAAGGATGAGAATATCCTCATCTATCCGGTAGATCAGGAGCCAGTCCGGCTGAATATGGCATTCACGAAACTCCGACCACTCCCCGTTGAGTCTGTGGTCAGCGTAGTTTTTTGGAAGGCTTTCACCCCGTGCAAGGATTTCGATAACCTGTTGCAGGAGGGCAATATTGTATCCTCGTTTTTGCAGAAGTTTTATATCTTTTTTGAACCTGGCGGTTGCTTTTATATCGTACATGCGTCAGTCCAGCAGATCCCGCATGAGACAGGACACGTCTTTGTATCCTTTAACAGAAGGATCCCGTGCAATGTTCCGTGCCTCTTCCATTGCCTGCACAGTTTCATCGTTTGGCCTCTCCATCGTTAATGCAAAGGGAAACCCGTTACAGCGGACAAAGGAGGCAAGAAACATATTGACCGCATTCGACAGATTTGTTCCAAGTCCTTTGCAGATTTCTTCGGCCTTCTCTTTGGTCTCGGCATCGACGCGTATACTGAGTGCAGAGGTCTTCGTCATGGAATTGTACCTGATATGTACATTATTTGTATGACATTTATAATTATGTGTGTGGTATTTTTCCTTCCACCATCTCCATACCCTATAACACCTCTCCCGTCCAACTCTTCTCCCACACCATGCCCTACCCCCGTGCCGTCATCTTCGACCTCGACAACACCCTGCACAGCCTGATCGCCGCCCGGCTCACCGCAATCTCCACCGTCGCCGCCTGGCTGAACGACGCAACCGGCGACCTGCCGTATCTCTTCCTCCACAACGACAAACCCACCATGGTCGAAGACGTCCTAACCCGCTACCTCACCGACACAGACAACCTCGCCGCACTCACCGCATCCGGCTGGCTGTACCACACCCTTGAACGCAGCTGCATCACCCCCTTCCCCAGCATCCCGGACCTTTTAACAGAACTGCATCAGAATAGCGTCCGCCTCGCCGTCATCACCAACTCCGACCCCCGCGAAGCACACCTGCGGCTCGAACTCCTCGGACTCTCCGCCTACTTTGAAACGGTCGTCACCCCCGAAACCTTCGGCATCAAAAAACCCGACCCCGCAGTATACCAGAAAACCCTCGACCTGCTCGGAGTTAGCGCCGCAGACACCATCATGATCGGCGACCGGCTCGACCGCGACGTCACACCCGCCAGGGAAGCAGGCATGCGGGCAGTACACGCCGCATACGGAACCTTTGAAAAAGGAGAGCCCGGAGCAGCACCCAGCCCAAAAGACCTGCGGAAGATCCTTCTCTCCCAATAACCCGTCCGAATCACCCCTGCCCCCTCCCAAATCACTATCTATCATCACCGCCAACATACATAGACACTATTCTCGAGGGAACACTGTGAAAGAAGTCACTGAAAGCTACGTTGCTGCAAACGTAGAATCCAACGTCCGCAAATACTGGGACGCCCACAACACCTACCGAAAAACCCGTGCACTCCGCAGCGGGGGCCGCCCCTGGCTGTTCGTCGACGGCCCGCCGTACACCACCGGCTACATCCACTTAGGCACCGCCTGGAACAAAATCCTCAAAGACAGCATCCTCCGCTACCACTCCATGACCGGCAAAAACATCGTGGAACGTGCCGGATACGACATGCACGGCCTCCCCATCGAGGTCAAAGTCGAGGAAAAACTCGGATTCAAAAACAAAGCCGACATCGAAAAACACGGCGTCGCAAACTTCATCGAAGAATGCCGCGAGTTCGCCCTCACCCACAAAGACCTGATGAGCGACCAGTTCAAAAACCTCGGCGTCTGGATGGACTTCGACGACCCCTATCAGACCGTTGACTCCGGCTACATC
>JAHLFR010000035.1 GCA_018883755.1 Candidatus Methanocorpusculum faecipullorum | reverse complement strand
TCTCTTCAGGAGTTTCCTTTTTCTTTGGAGGGAGAGTCTGTTTAGGGGTTTCTACTTCCGAAGGGGAGGATGACTGGATGCCAGAATCTGTTGAAGCAGTTTCGTCAACAGGATCCGGGATGGTGATCATCTCAATTGCTTTTTCAGGACAGATACGGACACATTTACCACATCCGTTGCAAAGCTCTTCGTTGACCGTTGCTTTTTTGTTTCTCCCGATGTAGATAACCGGCTGATCTTTTCGTGAGACGGGACAGAACCGGATGCAGCGATTGCAGTCTGCAGTGCTGCATTTTTCTTTTTTGACTCGTGCTACCTGCATATTTGGTATTCTCCGGAGGGGAGGGTCTGCCGCTGCAGACAGCTGCGGCATAGATGCTTTATTTTTTTAGTTCTCAGGTCTTATCTATTCTTGGTATCATCAATGGCAACACTTGCGGGTATGAGCGGGACGGATGTGACTGCAATGACGGCGGAGCTTTCTGCTCTTCTGCCGCTTTGGATAGGGAAAATATACCAATATGATAATGCAACATTCGGAATTCGTTTAAATGGTGAGGATAAGGCTCGTTATTTGTTGTATGTGGTAAAAGGGGTTCGTGCGCATCTGGTGAGTTCCCTTCCAGACGCCCCGAAAAATCCATCCGGATTTTCAATGTACCTGCGGAAGTTTATCGACGGCGGAAAGGTTCTGGCGATCGAGCAGAAGACAGTTGAGCGGGTTTTGATCATTTCAATAGGAAAGGGACTACGGGAGTTCCGGCTCATTATTGAACTGTTTGATGAGGGAAATCTGATTCTTACCGATGAAAAGTATGTGATCCAGAATGCGCTGGTGCAGAAGCGGTTCCGTGAGCGGGATATTGTGGGCGGTGCAGTGTATTCAATGGAGGGAATGGATCCTGTCCGTCTTTCATACGAGGAGTTTGCAGAACAGATGTCACAGGACGAAGCGGATGTGGTGCGGGCACTTGCAACGCGGATGCAGCTTGGAGGGCCTGTTTCAGAAGAGGTCTGCGCTCTTGCCGGTGTGTCAAAATCAATGCCTGCAAAGTTTGCAACAGAGGTACAACTGCGACCAGTCTACGAAGCCATGGTTTCGTATCTTGGCCGGTTGCGGCGCGAGATGGATCCCGTGATTGATGAGAAAGGAGCATTTCCGCTGCCGTCTGTCCTGCGAGAGCCAAAGGAACATTATCCTACATTTTCAGCGGCTCTTGAAGCATGGTTCCCAAAACCTGTTGCGGAGTCTGTGGTTGAGGCGAAAGTGAAACTGTCTCGGGAGGAACGTATCCGTAAACAGCAGGAGGAAGCACTCGTAAAGTTTGAGCGGAAAATTTCCGAGGCGATGGAGAGCTCGGAGATAATTTATTCGCATTACGGCGAGGTGCAGGAGACGATCAACGTACTCTCTCAGGCTTCAGAACGGATGTCTTGGCAGGATATTGCAAAAGTCCTAAAAGGATCTGATATGCCTGCAGCACGGCGGATCGTATCAGTGAATCCGGCAGATGCATCAGTTGTGCTGGACTTAGACGAGAAGCACCGAGTGACGATTTTTGTGCACGAAAGTCTTGAGGCAAATGTAGGGCGGTACTATCAGGTGGCAAAAAAGTTCCGTGCAAAAAAGGAGGGAGCACTTCGGGCAATGGAGCGGGCGATTGTACATCCAGCAAAACCGAAGTCACATGGTCCCGGAAAGATGAAGGCAAAATGGTATCATCGGTTCCGGTGGATGGAGACATCTGACGGTGTGGTTGTTATCGGAGGTAGAAATGCGGATCAGAATGAGGAGCTGGTAAAGAAGTACATGGAAGGAAAGGACACGTTCCTGCACGCAGATGTCTTTGGAGCATCAGTGGTGATCGTGAAAGGGTTAACAGAACAGATGGATGAAGCTGTGCAGTTTGCTGCGTCATACTCGCGTTTATGGGGATCGGGTGCTGCAGCAGGCGATGTGATTGCAGCAGCGCCGTCCCAGGTAAGTAAAACTGCAGAGTCAGGTGAGTTTGTGGCTCACGGATCATTTGTGATTCGCGGGGAACGGAAGATTTTCCGGAACGTACCGATGGAGGTCGCAATAGGGGTCCAGATGGAGCCTGTTGTTGCGGTTCTCGGCGGAACACCGTCTGCGATCGAGCCCCGGTGCCAAGTGGCGGTTCGCCTGCGGCCAGGTACTTTTGAAGGAAATGATGTAGCAAAGAAGGTACTGCGGCGGCTGAAAGAGGGGCTTCCCGAGTCGGATCAAAAGTTGCTGAAAGCTGTCCTGAATACTGAGGCCGTGGCTGCATTTGTGCCGCCGGGCGGATCTGATCTGGTGGAGTCATGAAGGCGACGGTAGCTGAGCCGCTGAGACGTGACGGGTTTGGCGAGTATAAGCTGGTACCGGAAAGCCTGGATGATCTGTGGCACTTATCACATCTGATTTCGTGGGGAGATACTGTTTTTGCAGTAACACTGCGAACGGTGGACGGGCCAAATGACAAACTTCGGGCAGAAAAACTGGAGAAGCGACCTGTACGCATAGGGGTAAAGTGTGAGAAGGTAGAATTCCTGCCTGCAGTCGGGAGGCTTCGGGTATTCGGCGTGATTGTATTCGGACCGGATACAGGGCAGCATCACACGCTGAATGTGGAGACAGGATATGAGATCAGTGTGGTTCGCCAGTGGCGGCAGGTGGATCTGGAGCGGCTGGAACGCGCAGTAGCAGCGTCTGTACATGGTGTGGTACATATTGTGGCCGTGGAGGACGGGGAAGCAGAGGTGTATCGTGTTCGACAGTACGGGCCAGAACGGGTAGTTACACTGACGATTGGCAGTGGGAAGACAGCAGAGATCGACTCAAGGCAGAGTTTGTTCGAAGAACTGCTAAGAGCACTTGCAATGGTGACTGGACCGGTGGTGGTTGCAGGTCCGGGATTTGTGAAGGAGGATTTTGTGAAGTTTGCACGTTCGTCAGTACCGGAAACTGCAGAACGTATGTTACTTGCGGATACGCGGCGATCGGGCTATGGTGCAGTACAGGAAGCGATTGGGAATGGCGTTCTGACACGGATTGCCGAGGATCTGCAGCTGGCACGGGAGGTACAGGTAATGGATGAGGTGTTTTTGCGGATCGGACAAAATGGTGCGGTGGCATATGGTCCTGCGGAGGTACGGGAGGCAATAGATTACGGTGCGGCTGAGACAGTGATTGTGGCAGATGCACTGGTACGGGAGAACAGAACATCCAAGATGATTGAAGATGCAGAGCGGCTTGGGGCAGGAGTCGTAGTGCTTTCAACTGAGTTTGAGCCGGGGAAACGTCTGGCAGGTCTGGGCGGAGTTGCTGCACTGCTTCGGTATAAAATCGCAACATAGGTGTAAGTGAGATAAAGAATTTTTTTATTTTACAGGTACTTGGTGCGAATACTATCAAAGAATGAAAAAATCGTACCGCACAAAACAAGAAAAAGAAAAATCAGTACCCTGCAACCACACAAAACAACCTGCTTCGGACCTCCGGCGGACATGCGGCTGTCCCCTCCGCAACACGCTCGGACGGGTACCCAAGATCTTCACAGACCGCAATCCGTACATCCGGAGAGAGCGCGGACCCAAGTGCCGCAAGAGAAAAATCAGGATCCGCAATTATAAACACAACATGGCCCGCAGCCACATCCCGCACCGCACGTTCCACAGCAGCGGTATGATCTTTTCCATGGGCATTCACCACCGCAACATTTGTCCACGGAACCTTCAGCCTGGCAAATGCCACCTGCATTGACGAAATTCCAGGCACTACTTCTCCAGGAAGATATCCAAGTCCCGCCATCAGGGGATCACCCGTTGATAACACAACTGCGTCATCAGGAAGAGATCGCAACGCCTTATAATCGGTAATCAAAATCAGCTTTGCATCCGCCGCTGCATATCCTCTGGCCAGATCAAGCGCACGGCCCGAACCGTAGATAACCCGTGCAGTACGAATGCGGGAAATTCCGTCTTCAGTCAGCATCCCGGAACCAGCACCAACACCGACAATGATCATCTTACACCCTCCTCGGAATCAACCAGTACCTCTCCATCACGATCCAGCAGTACGATACGCACCCCTGGAAACCGCTGCACCGCATCTGTCACCTCGGCCTTTAATACAGCCGGACCCTCAGCGGAAGCCGCCAGCTCCTCCACCGTTGAAAAACCCCGGGACGTTGCAACCTCTGGATGGAAAAACCGCAGAATAAGACCCGGTAGGCCGCACACAACGACGTGACGGCAGTTCTTTGCCGCAGACAGAGCCTCTGAAAGCTTAGAGCCCGCAAGCACCACTTCAAACTCCGGGAACAACAGTCGCGAAAACCGCAGACCTGTCCTTCCCGTTGTAATCACCACATCCGAAGCTGCGGCAATCCGTTCACCAAGCGTATCTGTCAGATGATCATCCCACGGCTCCACAAACCCTGTTGTTCCCACAACTGAAATTCCCCCACACACGCCAACCTTTGGGTTCAGCGTCTGGCTGCCAACTCTCTCACCCTCAGGAATCCGTAAAACAACCGCTGCACCGGAGATCCCAGCCATACGACAAGCTGCCTCAATTGCTCCCAAAATCTCTGCACGTGCCGGGGGACTAATTGCAGGCTCACCAAGTCCATACCGCGGGGTTTCACGGACAAAACGCCCGATACCCTCTCCTGCAACAAGAGAGATCTCATCAGACACCTGTGCTTCGGCCACAATCAAAATCTCCGCAGTCACATCATCAGGATAATCACCTGAAAACTTTCGCGCTTCACCATGGCCGTTTCTGCCGAGTACCGGAACCTGTACCACTATACCACATGGAAGCAGAATCTCCGCCTCAGACACCTGAGTCATTCGCAATGATGCAACAGCAGCAAATGCTGCTGCTGCCGCAGTCGTACCCGTCGTAAATCCACGGCGGAGTACCGAACCATTTGCTGTCAGCACACCGAAACCGGACCGTACCAGTTCGCGTTCCGCATCATCGGTACACAAACGTACCCACGCCTCAGGATACAGAAAACCGCTCACCGGATCAATCATACCTGCTCAGCATACATCGTAATGATCTCGTTCAGCGATGCAACCGCAACCGGCGTTCCCCCGCGGGTACCTACATTTGAGATCGACGGAACCGATTTCGTACGAAGAACCTCTTTTGACTCAGCAGCATTTACAAATCCGACAGGGGTACCCACAATCAACGCAGGGCAGATGCCCTCATCCACAAAACCACAGACCGTCAGAAGAGCACTCGGTGCATTTCCGATCACCACGATCGAACCCTCCAGCTCGTCCCGCAGAGCTACGAACCCTGCTGAACTCCTGGTAATACCCTGATCTCGGGAAATATCCGCACCAAAATCAAGAGCACAGGAAACTGGACAAGTGTGCCCACGCTTCTGAATACCAGTGAGAACCATCCGGATGTCCGTGAAAATCGGGGCACCTGCATCAAGGGCAGCAAGACCTGCCGCAACAGGATCATGCGAAAACCGCAGAAGATCCGCCATAGCCCAGTCACCTACTGCAATCGAACACCGCTGACGAATCCTGTCTTCAGGCGTCGAGTTTCCGACAGCCTCCCGTGCCAGGCTCCTGCTGCGCGACGAAATCGAAAAACCTTCCGGCGTATCAGCACCAATATCAGTATACGTACTTTCTGTGGTAACCGCGGGGCGTAATAATTCCTTTGACATCTCCGTTTTCCTCCCAGAACCTGGTCTCATCACCGCCAATAATCAGGATCGAGTGCATATCAACCAGCTCATCATTTTCTCCAAGCGATGCAAGCGTCACACAGAACGTCTCCTCACCAGATCGGAACACATTCCGCACCACACCAACTGGCGTCTCCGGGGAACGATACTGCAAAGCGATCTGAATTGCTTTTCCCAGATTAAGCGGTCGGCCACGGCTTTTTGGATTGTACAGAGCGACCGGGACCCCCATTTGAAAGGCAAGATGCAGACGCTTCTCTATCAGCTCCCATGGTGTAAGCAGATCCGACAGACTCAGGGTCACATAATCTCCTGAAAGAGGGGAGCCAAGACGCGATGCTGCCGCAGTTGCAGCAGTAACACCCGGGAGCACCTCGACATCCGTTCCCGGAAACTCATGTTCCACAACTTCAAGCACAATGCTGGCCATGCCATACACGCCAGCATCACCGCCCGTGATCATTGCAACATTGCAGTCCGCCGCAAGTCGTGCCGCCTCTTTTGCGCGATCAACCTCTTTCCCCATTGAACTGCGAATAACCTGCTTGCCTTTCAGCAGGACCTCCAGCATATCCAGATAAAACGCATTGCCGATAACAACATCTGCCGCGGCAATTGCTTTCATTGCAGCCGGGGTCAGCTGCTGCAGACTGCCCGGTCCAGAACTAACTATCCAAAGAGTACCCATGATTATTTTCCTATGGCAATCGTGACACGGCCATAGACGGTCTTGTTCAGAATCAACGTGCCTGATTTTGCAAGTGCCAGAGCACACGGCTCTGCAACGCCAGCCAGACCCAACATCCCTGCACGGGAGGGAGTCCTTGGCACCTGTGCATTAATAGTTTCATCATCCAAAAAGATGAGATTGCCGGATAAGGACCTCACAGCTTCGTGCAGCCCCATCTCATGAAACTTCTTGATCGTCGTCGCATACATCGTAACAGCCTCATGCGAGATACCAGCCGCAGAACATGCGGCGTTCACTGCCGCAACAATCTCCTCAGCAGTCGTACCCAGACGACATCCGACACCTATCACATATCTGGATTCATTCACCAAAACAGATACGCCTGGATTGGCAACAACAATATGAGGCGGATCAACCCGGACAACCGGCACATCTCCGTCAAGAACCGCCCCGTTCACCTCACGGGTCGATGACCGGTTCACCACCACAAAACCTCCGGTTCGGGCGGTCTCCTCCACCGAAGGGCGCCCACGTGTTTCAGTCGCAGTAGAGATTACCGGCTCAATGCCGAGGGCAGCAAGACGCTTTGCACAGACATTCCCTCCATGATGCCCTCCAAGAACAGGTATCGCATACCGAAGGTCCGGTGTTACCACGACAAGCGCAGGATCATGCCACTTATCGGACAGATGCGGCGCACAACCTCGGACCGCAATCCCGGCCGACATCACCGCAACAATCACCTCTACCCTGCGGTACAGATCCGCAAACACATGATCCGAATACGGCACCAGCTCCGCATCAAGAAATTCCGCGACACGTTCTCCCTCGGAACGGAATCGATCCAGAACAACGACAGCAGTTTTCATCCGTAGAGATGAGAGTTCGTGTACGCGGCTTTGACACCCCGCACCACATCACCCACAATAATCAGCGCAGAACGTTCAATTCCTGCCGCATGTACTTTTTCAGCAATATCTGCAATAGTTCCCCGGATAACCTGCTGATCCGGCCACGACGCATGATACACCACCGCAACCGGTGTGTCAGGACTCCGGCGAAGTTTTTTCATCACCGAGTCTATGTGACCGGTTGAAAGAAAAATCACCATGGTTGTTTCATGCTCCGACAGTTCTGCAAGCTGATCAGAGTCAAGAGTCTCTCCTGCGGATCGGGTGACAATCACTGACTCGGACACGCCTCTAAGTGTGTACTCTGTCTGGAGCGCCGCTGCTGCACCAAACATTGAAGAAACACCCGGTACAATCTCTGCAAATATCCCGTCCTCTTCAAGAGGGGCAATCTGTTCCACAATCGATCCATAGATTGCCGGATCACCAGAGTGCAATCGTACCACTAGTTTTCCTGCCCGTACATTTTCCGAAATCACTGAGGTGATCTCCTCGAGTTTCATTCCCCAAGAGTCAAGCTTCAGGGCAGCCGGAGACATCGCCACAAGTTCTGGATTCACCAGAGAACCTGCATAAATCAACACATCTGCCTTCTGCAAAAGTTCCATTCCCTTCACGGTAATCAGACCAGGATCGCCGCAGCCTGCACCAACAATGTAGTACTTCATACTTTCCTCGCAATCATAATCGAAAAGTAATTTGTTTTTTCCGGCAATGCTCCGCGGTGCACACACTCGCCATCCATATACATCCGCTCCACAACGATGAAGTCATTGTAGCCTTCAGTCTTGAGCATCTCTGCTTTCTCACGAGGATGCGTAACCTTCATCAAAATTTTTGTTGCCGGAACATCAGGACCATCAGTCACAAGAAATGCACCGTTTACAGGAATCTCGGCATGCGATGCCACAGCGGTAATTGAGCTAATACCCGGAACCGTGGTAACTTCAAGACCCGGATACCGTGCACGTACCATCTCGGCAAGACGAGAAAACGTCGAATAAAAATTCGGATCCCCTATCAGACCAAAAACCGCCTTGCCGTTTTTTGCCACAGGAACAATTTTCTCAGCATTGCGTTCCATACATGCCGTGATAACCTCCTCATCACGCGTCATTGGAAACTCAAGGGCCACAATTTTCTTGGCATATGGTTTCACCAGATCCTGGGCAATACCTCCCGGCACAAACACAGTGTCCGCCTCAGAAAGCAAACGGACAGCTCTAAGGGTCAGAAGCTCTGCGTCACCAGGGCCGAGACCGACTGCTGTCAGCATTCCCGCCCTCCATGTATAATATAGATGGGATTGATTGGTTTGAACATAATACGCTCCGTAAGTTCATAGGAACGAGACACCTGCAGATGAACCGCCTCCCGGAAAATACCCAGCTCCTTCATGACATGGATAGTCTCAACAGCGGTTTCGATAAGCACTGCATTAACCACAATACTCCTGCACCCCTCTTTATCCAGCCGGGTGATAACCTCAGCAATGTCACGACTCCCACCGCAGAAAGCACAGTTCACCTGTTTATGAGGACCAGAGAGAAACGACAGTGCCTCACCCTCGAACACCTCTACCTGCGGAAAGGCGGCACAAGTATCACGCGTAATCGAAACAGCCGCAGGTCTGCGGTCAACAGCATATACATGCCCGCAGGTACCCGCAAGTGCGGCAATTGCTTTTGTCACTGTGCCAGTACCGCAGCCGATATCGGCCACAGTATCGCCCGGTTGTACACCGAGTTTTTCAAGTGATACCGCCATCACTTCCGGTTGTGTAGGTCCTCCGGGTAGCTCCATACTAATCTCTCTTCTTAGGAAAAATTGTCTTAGCGAAAGTTGCTAAGTAGTATTTGTGAGGGAGAGTTATTAGTTGTATGCAGTTCGTCCGGGAAAAGCAAAGATCGCACCATCCCACGAAAACCCCATTCCCCAACAAAAGGGTTCCCGAAAAAGAGGCTATTTATCATATATCTGCTGCACACGGCCAACCGATCCATCCGAAAGCCGGACCTTTATTCCGTGCGGATGAGAGGGTGAGTTTGTCAGAATCTCAGCAACACGTCCCCAGGTAAGAGCACCTGTCGGCTGATCTTTTTTCAGAACAATCGCAACTGCCGAACCAACATGAATATTCCTGCGTACCCGTCCATCCTGCATACTCTCAACACTCATTCGAATCCCGGCTATAAAAGTTCATCATCTCTGAGGTGAAACATGAAAAAACACACATGGCAAATGAGTTTGAACGCGCCGTCGTTATCTGCATCAACCGGTACTTCACTGAACACAGGATGAAAGGTTTTGCTTACCGGCTCAAACAGGCGCACTTCAACACCCAGTATGTTGACATCATCGTTGACTCACCGGACCCATCCTTCTATCTTGCTATCGAATGCAAATCGGTGAAAGGAAAGCGGATCTCATTTTCCAGCAACTTCCACAAGGACAAAGATAACGTACATCAGATCGATAACATCTCAGGGTTTCTCAAATACACAGGCCGCCGCGGGTTCCTTGCGGTTGAGTTCCGCGGTACCAGCCAGAAAAACGAAGCTTATCTCATGCCCTGGGAAATGGTACTCTCCTTTTTTGGCACTCAGGCCAGCATCCCGATAGACGAGTTCCGCAGATGCATCCCGCTGGAACGTACCTCTTACGGCTATCATCTTGACAGCCTTGTTATGCCTCCGTCAGACTAAATACCTGAGAGGGCGAATAAGTATAGAATCTATGCGAGGGTCGAACAGATTTTTATCAATTAATGGAAAAACGGTGAAAACACCGGTAGTACTCGCATCTATGGCGGGAATCACTAATGCAGAGTATGTCCTTGAACGTGCAGCCCATGTTGGTGTTGCCTTCATCGGAGGATTCTCTCTGGACGATGCCACCCAGGAGGCTGCCCGGAAAATGGTTGAAGCAGGCCGTACCGAGTTCTCCGACGGCCTTGATGAAATTGCAACCGAACTCGCCATGCTGGAAGGATCAGACGTTGTCATTGGTCTGAACCTTCGAGGATCCACACCCGAAGCATATGTTGCCGCCGCACGTGAATTCGGCAAAGACGTCATCTATGAGATTGATGCACACTGCCGGCAGCAGCCGATGATTGATGCGCACTGCGGAGAGTACCTGCTGCACAACACTGATGCCCTTTGTGACATTGTCCGTGCCCTGCACAAAGAAGGTGTGTGTATCTCCGTCAAGACCCGCGCAGGTGTAACTGACGACCGACAACTAGCACGAAAACTCTGGGCTGCAGGAGCCGATATCCTTCACGTTGATCTGATGGACACAGGTTACACCCGCATCCGCCAGATCAGAAACAGTTGTCCGCTGATTCTCATTGCAAACAACAGCATCAACGCACCCGATAAAATGATGGATATGTTTTCCCATGGTGCCGATCTGGTTTCCCTCGCCCGTTCGGCAAATGTGGCAACCCTTCAGCTTCTCGATCGTTACATCCGTGCAACCGCTGAGGAAAACGGCTGGTACAACGCACCGAAACAGCTGTGCCGCGGCGGCGATCTGCGGTCACTCACCTTCTGCTGTATGCCGGTCAAACAGTGCCCACTTTTACCAACCCTCGATACGATCGGCATGAGCCGCCAAGAGTACCTCGCACTCAAACAGGACTTAACCAAAGGAACAGAGATTGCAAAAGGCAGTCACACCTGTTTCGGCAGCCTTGCATGGTGCTGCAAATCATCAACCCCCTGCATGTTCCGTGACATGACACTCAAATCCCTGCCGCTTGCAAAGAACGAATACATGGCAATGAAGCGGGAACTCTCGGACGGAATCATGGAGAAGATCTTTGCCGATGTCCCGACCGACTGTTAACCCCGCATCCCTGGCAGAGCTAGCACAGTTTGCCATGCTCCTTGAGGTTACTGCCCGAGGAAAACCTGGTAACATTGATCGCTGCCATGATTACGAGGATACGCGGCTCGATCATTTCCTCTCATCTGCAGTGCTCGCAAAACCCATCTTCTCCGCTATTGAAGCCGGCAACCTTTCCATTGGGGAAGCCATGCGCGATGTAGTCGCTCGTACCAACATGCACCGTGGTGGTAACACACACTTTGGCGCGTTTCTCCTTCTCCTGCCCTTAATCGCAGGAAAAGGGATAGCTGGTGCTACAGAGCTGGTGAAAAAAACGACCGTCACAGATGCAGTTCTCTTCTACAAAGCGTTTGGACTCACACAGGTACGGGTCAGGACCGAAGACCCGATGGACGTGAACGATCCTGCATCCATACAGCGGCTGAAGGATGAGCAGATAACCATGTACAGCGTGATGGAGTACTCTGCTCCGCACGACATGGTCGCACGTGAATGGACAAACGGTTTTGCCCTGACACGCAGGGCAGCAGATCTGCTGTTCGCGCAAAAGGATGGAGTACACGCAATCCCTGCGATGTTTCTTACCCTGATGACCGAATACCCCGACACCTTTATTGCAAAGAAGTTTGACGAAGCAACCGCAGAGGAAGTAATGTACAAAGCACGCGCTGTCCGGGATGGCAGACAAACGCTTGCCGCATTTGACGATGAGTGTATCAAAGCAGGAATAAACCCAGGTTCTCTTGCAGACATCTGCATTGCAGGTATTTTTATCGCCCTTCTGGAGGGATGGCAATGGGATTGTTAACTGAAGGAATCACCGAGGTCATCGCCGTTACCAAAGACAATGCGGCACCGATGGGAATCATCGTAAAACCCGGAATGTCACCGAGAATGATCCTCTTCAAGGGATCAAAAACGGTCGAAAACATCCTTACATACGGCTGGGTCACAGCAAATTTCGTGTCGGACTGCTACCTCTACCCGCAGTATGCATTCTCGGACGTTGAGCCAGGAGATCTGGCAGAGGTGTTTGTCGGTGGAATCATGATGCAGCGTCTGCTCTCTGCAGATGCATGGATGGCATTTCGGACAACTGTTCTGCATGAAACAGAAGAGACCTATTATATCGATCTCTTACCAGTAGCATCAGAGTACGTCCGGGAAGACCCACACCCGATCAACCGTGGATTCAATAGTGTCATTGACGCAACAGTACATGCAACGCGGTATGTTCACAGCAAAGACGAACATCTCCGAGAACTCATTGAGTATCATCTCAGTGTGGTGACCAAATGCGGCGGACCACGCGAGCGTGAGGCAGCACAGCTTCTCCGCGAGATCTGCGGACTGTAATTCCACGGATTATCCAAGCAGTTCAACTTCCATGGCAAGCCGCCATATTCTCTTTTTTGAACGTGTAGACAAATCAGGAATTCTCATCATGCGTTCTTCAATCGAGATCACTTTGGATCCCTTCACCAGATTATCTGCGTGGGCAACAATCTTCTCCTCAAGTGTTTGAGGCACACAGTCTATCGGCTGAAGACCAAGAAGAGTACACTCATCAGCATCAAGCCCAGCACCCGTATGCCGGAGCACAATTTGAGTCAGTTCTTCAGGTTCACCACGTTCACTACAGATACGGGCACCGGTCTGAGCATGAGAAATATCATGAGTCACCGATCTTCCAATATCATGCATCATTGATCCTGCACGCACCAGATCATTATCAACCGAATCACCGGAGAACCGAGATGCAACCAAGGCAACAACCTCGCAATGCCGGACAACACCAGCATCACATCCCGCAGAAAAAAGAATCTGAGAATACTGGTTCTCAGGCATCCGAAAGAGCCTCGCGCATCTTCTCAACGCGGCTTTTCAGAGCAGAAACCAGCAGTTCGTCATCGAAATGCACCAGCATCTCGCCACACTGCTCACAGGCGAAGTTCGTCGTACAGGCATTGTTAAACGTCGTCATCAGGCCACAGTTTTTGCACTGATAAAAGTCGTTTGCCTCATCATATCTCAGGCGTGCTGAAAGCTTTCCCACCACAGTCTCCATCTCCGAGCGCAGGACAAGATTCAGATTATCCATCCGCATCACCCACAGATAGGTCAGCCAACCCGTCTCATTATTTTTAATCCGGCGATACTCCGCCAGCCGGTGCTCATAGAGATTATACAGCGTATGGCGCACGGAGTTTAAGTTAATCTCCGTTTTTGCCGCAATATCCTCGTCACTCAGCTCCTCGTTTGGACAACGGCGGAGGAGTTCAATTCCCTCATCGCCAACGAGTTTCAGAAGATACTGATATATTGCCGGATTTTGCAGCTGTTCCTCAGTGATCGCCGTCATGCCTTTATATGTTGGATGGCGTCAGTAATATGTTTATCCAGGGATGTGAATGCTTCAGCACGCGATGCTCCGCATCCAAGAACCGAAAACATCACTTCCCCTTCCTCAAACATCGTGCCCGGATGTGGAATATCGGTGATCGTTCCCGCAAGAGTTCGCATATCCGCATTCAAAACCAAAGGTTCAGGAGCTGCAAGAATCTTGCGCACACAGAACTGCCGGGGCTGCGGTACGATCTCCGGTAAAATACCTCGGCAGGCGTCCATGTGCAGCTTAAACAGACTTAGGCCGGTCGCTGCTTCCACCGTTTCGACCGTTCCCTGAAACCGAGGATTCACCTCAATCGCGTAAGCTTCGGTTTCGGTTAAAACAAAATCCACACCAACCGAGCCCACACATCCACTTGCCGCAACAATCTTTTCGGCAGTGTCCATCATTCGTTTTGCCATCGGATGCACACAGGGAGTAACCGAACCTGAAAATGCATAGGCACAGCTCTCCCCACCGCGGAGTATCTGCTCATTTGCCACAATCGCTTTTGCAGAACCTCCAGTTCCAACACAGGAGACACTGGCCGGAATGCCAGATATAACCTCCTGCATCATAAACGGTTCATGCTCCACAAACTCTTCCCAGCACGCCCGCTCTTCATCGTTGCACACTACCGCGTTCCGCCAGCCCCCTGCACCAGACAGTGTTTTCATCATTGCCGGATACTCTCCGTCAGATAATCTACGGGGAACCGGAACACCAAGAGACTCAAAAAATTCCTGGGTCTTCCCTTTATCCATAAACCGTGCCGCAACGGTTGGATCAGTTCCCATCCTGTTCGGTACGTCAAGAAGCTCTGCGCCCGACGTTGTGATTACATAATCGATGTCATAGCGTCCAAGCATCTCCTCAATTGCAAACGGAAGTTCATCCAGTTCGTCAAACGCAATTGCGTCTTTTGTACACCAGAGCAGATCCTGATCACAGAAATGATCCACCGCATACACATCATATCCTTGCTGCGCTGCAGACTTTGCCACATGGCGGGTGGTGTACCCTGCAACCAGAACCGACGGACTCACGCTTCGTCCCCGTGGTGCTCCTCATGCTTTACGGTAGTCTTGCCAACGGCGGTTGGCAGAACCTCAAGCTCTGCATCAGGGAATGACAGTTCCAACTCCGCACCCTCGTAGAGATGATCCAGAAACAGTGCAAGTGCAGAGATCTCCGAGTGCGGCTGGTTTGCAACCGCCACATTGTAATCCGCAAGCTCATACATATCGCCCGGCACTTTTTCAGCACCCACCACAACCAGAATTTTTTCCTCGGTTCGGATTTGGGAGATCACATCCTGCAACCGCAGACCATACATGGTCAGATGCACAACCTTTCCGCCATTTCGTTTGAAGTTGTTGATACAGCTCTTCCACTTTACATTATTCTCGCAGAAGTATGTACCGCCAAACCGATGTGCAACATCTGCAATGGAGTCAGCAACTTTTTGATCATCCGCGGCAAGATACATTCCGCTTGCTCCAAGGGCACGGGAACTCAGTCCAACATGTGTGGTAACCCGCTGATCGCGCTCCGGCCTGTGGCCAATTCGTAAAATATAGGATTCTGGTTTCAGCATTGTTTTTTCGCCTTAATAACTCCGTTTTCAATATAGACCGGCATATCGGGAGCATGCATCATCTCGTTCAACATCAGCATGTCCGACAAACTTAGAAGACTCACCGACTCGCCCATAACCGCAATAAGGCAGGCATCCTCAAGCCGGGACAGAGATGCCTCTACAACATCACGATTCCACCCGGATCGCTCCACCAGTTCGGAAATCATTACCGGTTTATCTTCTGTAAGCATGTGGTAGAGATCCCAGTCGGTAGTGCTTTCGCGTGTACAGCCATTCCACTCACCGGAGCGGGTCGGCTCCTCATTGTTCATGAGGTAACAGTTTGCACGCGGAAGAGATTAAGGATGTATGCTTAGGATCACGCATCTTGTCACAAACAATTCCTTTATCACTGGAAAAGATGACAGACATAGCTATGGAACTTACCGTCGTTGTCGCATTTACTTCCCTTGTGGTCAGCATCATCTCCAGTATCTACGGATTCACCCAGAATAGAAAACTCCAGGAGTTTGAACACCGGACACGTGAGGACACAAAAGAGGATCTAGTAAAACTTGATACCGCACTCAAATCCATCATCATCAAATCCTCCTACCGAAACGACATGAGAAATCTAGTATTTGATGCGGAGAAGAATATCATCAGTGATTTCCTCTTAAGTCCCACCTGGCTTGCAATAGAGTATCTAATTAACCAAAACGGTGACAAAACCGTACTGCACGTAGAACTCCTGATCATCCTCAACAGGCAGGACGGTATCACCATAGGCTTTGCCGCCCACAACGCAGAACGGGAACTCAGCAGAATCAGCAGTCAGTACCAGGAAGAACTGCTAAATCTTAAGGATAACATCTACACCATGCTTCCAGAGATTTCCGGAGACAATGTGGACCGTCTGTCAAAGACAGCTGTGAGTGCAGTAAAAGACAGAATCACCTACAACGATGACTACGTCAAAGATGCGTTCCGCTATCTCAAAGAGGTAAAAGGGGTGACTGATCCCAACATTGATCTGTTCCTTGCGGTTCTGGACAACAACGAGGAGTTACTCAAACAGTCTATTGACGCGGGAGGAAACCTTGCCATGGATGACAAAGATCTTCTAAAGAAGTACGAGAAACTCCTGAAAGATCATAAATTTGTCAGGAAACCGGAGCTACCTGCATAGATTATTCATCTGAGAAATACGAATACTACACAGCAAATGAGTGCGACAAGTGGTGACTACAAAAGGAGGGATAACGTATGGTTCAGCCGTGCAGTTATGCAGAACTAACGCTTGTGGCAGATGATCTCTACAACCGCTGTAATGACGATGATGCAGAGCTTGCTCGGCTGATGCATGACCTTGACTATGATACTGCAGTACAACTCTGTACATCAGACCTGACAAATGCAGCGCAGGCCTATATGTACGCCTTCAATGAAATCCCCGATGACGACGTGTATGACATTCTGCTGCTTGAACCATCATCCCAACTTCTGCACGGAATCAGAATTCAACAAGTTGAGCTTGCAGAACTGATCATGGGATATGATAAATCCAAAAAATTATTTTTCATTGGAGTGTGGGACGGGGAAAGGATCGTTGCGGCTTTCACCGGAGACGGTGCATACGATCGTGCCGTAGCTTTTGCACGCGAGCACTGTTCGGTATAATTTTACTCGCCTTTCGTAATCATATCATACCGAACAGCAGCCGGAACAATCTCCGGCACTGTACCCCATGCAGCGGTCCACTCCCCGATAACCGCATACACACCATCAATTGCCGCTTTTTTCGGCAGGACAATTCCTTCATCTGTTGGCCTGAGGGCATTACACAACCCTGTTGCCCAGGCATCCGCTTTTGCCGGGTTATGAGAAAACACCACCACTGCGTCCGCAACACCAAACGAAACCGATGGACCGACCGTTGCAGATGATGTACATACACTCCGGATATCGGGGGCAGGAGGCAGTACAAACGCATACTTCCCGGACACCGGTGCTGCCCCGGCATACAGACCAACTCGTACGGATCGATCGGCTGCTACAAATACAATATCACCACCGTTGTCAATCAGGCCAAATGAAGCACCGGATGCAACCATACTCTCCACCCCTGCCCACGCAATCGCCGCAGCAACAGCAGCCATCGGCCCAACGCACGCCTCTTCTGCGGCGTCCGCCATCCTATGTACAATTAGCGGGGCATCCGGCTCCGCCGGTACCGGTGAGTAGGATGTTCCAAAAAAAGGATCAGTCCGGAGGTAGGACTCAAGGTCCGCTCTGCCTGAAAGCATCCCTGCTTTTGCCGCTGCGATATGGGCAGGATCATCAGCAAGGATCGTAGTGATCGTCTGACGAAACTCGAAGTGTTCGCGAATCATTTCTGCAGACTTAACGCACGCTGCGGACAGTACATTACACACCTGCCGCATAGAACACAACGTTCCGAGTTAACCTGCAGCCTCCAGGAGTCATCAAAGGAAAACACCTTTTTCTGGCAGATGCTGATGCACAGACCACAGTCAACACATTCCGTCAGATTATGGGAAACTGCATCACGCTGAATTTTTACCGTAATACCGGGATGTTTTAAGGCCTCAATGAACTTCTCCGCCACATCATCGTTCACATCCAGCAGCGTCCATCCGTCGTCCCCGTCGATCTGTGCCCGCTCCACATTCACCGGAACCCCGGAAGCAAGAATCGCATTCGCAATATTTGCCTCCTGCACGCCATCACTGTCAAAGGTTACCATCAGTTTCATTTGTGCCACCTCTCACCCACCAGATCACCAAGATCATATGAGTTCAGCATGCCAAGTACCTTCTTTGTCGGATCAATGACCACCAATGCACCGATGTTATTCATCTGCAACCTGCGTGCAGCGAGATCCACCGGCTCATCCGGAAGTGCTGTGATCACACTGCGGGTCATAATCTCTGATACTTTCTGATCCTCCTCATCGCAGGCGAATGCTTTGGAGATGTCAAATGTCGTCACAATACCTATCAACCGGTTCTCGGAGTCGATCACCGGCAGGTGATTCGTGTTTCCTTTCAGCAGACGGTTCGCCGCCTCCTTAACACTCTCCTCACCGGTGATGGTCACAAACGTACTGACCATCATCTCGCTCACGCGGCGGACAACTCCATGTTCGGCCATCGGTTTGTTTTTCTTCGTTGCATTGATCGGGCGGGTTGCAAGTGCCATCGTAAACGTACCTGCCTCAATTCTGTTTTTCAGTTCGTTTGCAACCTCACGTGCTTTTCTGTAGCTTGACAGAGAAGATGTCCTGATCTCCTCTCCGTTAATCTCAACCGAACCGCTCTTCAGTTCTGCGTATGTCACATCACGTACCACCGGCCGATCACGGACCGGGGTACCATAGTCAACGATGCTGGTTACAAGATCCTCATCCCGTACCGCAGTGTGTTTCACAATCTCTTCATTTAGCAACGGAATTGGAACCCCCACACCGACGTACATTGTCACACCATATCCGGTCATCGTTGCCGCGCGAATATAGTCCGTTGACATCTCTTTCATATCACCAGTTGTCATCAGTGTCCCAAACCCAGCACCAGGCGAGTGCTGAGTACCCTCACCGATGATCGTTCCGTTCGCACCTCCCAGGAAGATAGGTGTTCCTGAACCAATCACCGAGAATGTAGGATCGTTGGGAAGAGGGGATAGAGCTCCAGCACCAGAGTAGGTAACATTACGGTGACCGGGCAGCAGATATCCCATATAAGTCTTGATCGCATGGTCTCCCATGTTTGTTGCTGCGTTGTAGCACTGGTAGGAGTTCCGCGGGTTGACCATAATGGCCTGATTGAGATCGGATAATGTGAACTCATTGGTGATGGACTGACGTGGATAACAATCTGTACCCTTGGCACGTGCATGGAGTTCAACTGATCGACCCGCAATCAGATCTTCGATTACGTGTGCCCCGCCGTACTCGGTACCACGGGTTATTGACTCCTGAGTTGCCCCAAGATAACAGTCAACCGCTGCAATACCTGCATATGCCTCAACGTTATTGAGCCACATCTTCTCCATTCTGATGGGGATTTCAGGATGTCCGAAGTTGAGGAACGCCCCAGATGAACACATCGCGCCGAAGGTGCCGGTTGTGACAACATCCACTTCCCGGAGTGCTCCGGACACGCCAAGTTCATCAACGATATCCGGCATCTCTTCGGCTGTTACAACCCGCACACTTCCATCGTGAATACGTTCGTTAATATCATCGATGGATTTGTACATATAGCCTAATATCTCCCTGTTCCAGGTATATATGACTTATTAATCCCGCAAAGCCAATATCTATCTAATGTACATCGGTGAGTTCATCCAAAAACTTGAGACCATTGCCCCTCCTGTCCTTGCAGAAGAATTTGATGCCGGGCGCATTGGTCTAATTCTTGAAGGAACAGCAAACATTGAGACAGTTGCTTGTGCCCTGGATGCAACACCCCATGTTGCAGAGATGGCAGCAGAACTCGAGGTTGATGCGCTGGTGGTACATCATCCTGCATTCTGGGTACCAATGCATGGAATCTGTGGCAGGAACGCAGATGTTGCCAGACCACTTCTTGCAAATAACATCAACCTCTATGCGATGCACACGAATTTTGATCATGCAGACGGCGGTATCAATGATGCACTGGCAGATCTGCTCGGTCTGACCGACCGCGTGAAGGGATCACTTGAGATCATCGGCACTATGACAAAACCGTTCTCCGCAATAGCAGAGATTCTCGGATGTAGCCTTCGCGTCTGGGGCGATATAAGCGAGGTAACCCGACTCGCGGTTGCTGGCGGATCAGCCTTTGACTGGGAACTGATCGAAGAGGCAAAGGATCTTGGTGCCGAAGCATATCTTGCATCCGAACTGAAGTACAACATTGCCCGAGAATCACCAATCCCCTGCATTGAGGCAACCCATTACGCATTGGAAGCCCCCGGCATGCGTGCACTGGCACAAAGAGAGGGCTGGATCTTTATTGAGGATATTCCCGAGACATCTATAATTCCATGATTCACCCCTGGAAAGTTCTGAAAACAGAGGCATCTCTCAATGAGACGGTCCGACAGGCATTTATACATGCTTACGGAAAACGCGGAAGTGATGCGGTTGATGCGGTCCGTGACCACCGCGTGAAAAAATATCGGGACTACTTTGTGGTAGTGGGAAACTCTGGAGAATATTACGTAGAAGGAGATTTCTGCAGCTGCGAGGCGCGGTTGTATGGAAAAACCTGCTGGCACACCCTTGCAGTACGGATTGCACGGGAAGTTGGTGAGTATGAGACATATAATCTCTGGTACTACAAGGATGGTGTGGACGAAGAGGAGCCTGAGTATGCAGGGGAACAACTATGATACAGAGGAAATTAAACCAGGTTGTCCTAACAGATACCCAATGCCGACCTTTAAGCCATGCAGGAAGATACATATAATGAAGACATGGCATCGATACTTATCACCTGCTACAGCCGCACGGGCAAAACAAAACTGCTTGCCGAGGCCATTGGCCGCGGTGCCGCAGAGATTCCCGGCATAAAGGTTGATGTACTTGCATTTAACCGCGTGACTGCAAGCGATTTTGTCCGGTATGATGGAATTATCCTTGGATCACCCGTGTACTTTGGCGGGGTTGCATCTGAGTTCAAAGAGCTTATCGATGATACGACATTCGTTCGCGGCAGGCTCTGTGGAAAAGTCGGGGCTGCATTCACCACGGCAGGAGATCGTACCGGAGGCAAGGAAACAGCAATTCTCTCCATCGTACAGGCTATGCTTATCCACGGCATGATTGTGGTTGGCGATCCTATTGCAAACTCGGAAGGAAACGAAGAGCACTCCGGAGGTCACTATGGTCTTGCTGCAGACGGACAGTTAAGTGAGACAGATATTGAACATGGTGTTAACTTCGGCAGATATGTAGCATCAGTCGTCGCCCGCATGAACGGTGCTGCCGAAGAATAATTCCCCCGGAATTTCAAAAAGTCAGAATCATACAGGGACCATGCAACTGGTGCGGATCCCGATTCAAAATATTTTACATAATGACGTTTCGTTTTTGATTTTTTTAGTACTGTAAAAGGAAGAGCAACAGAGTAACTTGTTCACCTATTTTTGGAAATATCCCATTTCATATGGATTTGGTTCTGCCATGGATAAGACTGGAAATGCTGGGGATTTGAAAGAGAAAACATCATCGGAAAAGGCTATCCCTCATCGCCTCAGATATGTAAGATCATCCATGGGATTTTTTGACCGGATCAAAAAAACCGGTACAGCCGAAGACGCAGAGGTGATCTCCGCACGAAAGTACAGCGAAGCACTGTCCTATCTCCAGTACAACCGGTACAGCGATGCGCTCTGGTGTCTTGACGAAGCACTTGCTGCCGATCCGTCCAACGCACCTGCGTGGAACGATAAGGGACGCATTCTTTCACAACAAGGAAAGCGGGAGGAGGCAATAGCCTGCTATGACAAAGCAATTGAACTCCGGCCAAAAACAGCTGTTTATTACCACAATAAAGGGGATGCACTTGCAGCATTCGGTGAGACCAATGCAGCTGATATGTGCTTTGTTGAAGCACTTCAGTATGAACCAGACAATGTGGTGTATCTGACAAGTCATGCAAGAATGCTTGCAGAAGTTGGTAACTTCAAAGAAGCAGACGAGATCATGACCCGCGTCTGTAATATGGAGCCCCGGGCACCGGAGCACTGGTTTAACCGGGCGACCATACTGTACAGTGCAGGCAAACTTGAGGACGCCATTGCATGCTACTCAGCCGTCCTTGAAATCGCCCCTGGACACGCGGTAAGCTACTTTAACTGCGGAAATGCATTTCGTGATCTTGGAAAGTATGAGGAGGCCGTTGCCAGATACGATCGTGCGCTCAAATATGACCGGACCATGACGGGGGCCATGAACAACAAAGGACTGGCACTCAGTTGTTTGGGAAAACATCTTGAAGCACATGACTGTTTCCGCCGCGTCCTGATTGCCCTGCCAACCGCCCCGGACATCTGGTACAACAAAGGATACGAACTTCTGCAGCTCGGTGAGATCAATGATGCTGTTGAGGCATTCAACACCGCACTGTCATACTGCAGCAACGATGATACAGAGCTGAAAGTACGCATTAATATCGAAAAGGAAAAAGCACTAAAACAGAAGATCTGAAAAAATTTCAAAAAAATATTTTTTTACTTAGCTGATATTATCGATACTGTATCCGCGTGTGGTCAGCAGTTCCTTAACTCTGTCGCGATGATTTCCCTGAAGTTCAATGGAATTTTCCTTCACCGTGCCGCCGCAGGCAAGGCGTCCTTTTAAGAACTTGGAGAGATCTTCGAGATCGATCTCATACGGGTCCAGACCATCCACAACGGTCACCTCTTTCCCGTACCGTCTCTTGCTCACTTTCACACTGATTCTTTGCTGTTCCTTTGCGACTTCTTCACAAATACAGAGTTCTTTTGGTAAACCACATTTTGGGCAGATGCCACTGTTCATTGCACTACTAAATGGTGTCCGTGAGTTAAAATAGATATTGGCAGGATGGGCTGAGATGAAAAAACAAAAACCGTAGAAGAAAATCCGTCTTTATTTTATGACTCACCCATGATAATTGTAAAAATAGTTCTCCAGTTTCTCCCCGCGCTCCACAAATTCACGCTGTTCGCGGGTAAGCACAAGATCTCGTTCACGGCTCTGTACTGCCGGACAGAACCGGCAGAGAGTTTCATCAACCTCACTCTGGGCTGCACGGACAGGGCAGTAGTATACACCCTCATGCAACTCAACAGTATAACCTCCCGGAAACGGTGTTCCAACCGGATGGGCCGGTTCCTCTGCGATGTACATGGTGTATGCTGCAATCAGATATTTGAGTTCCGCAAGCCGTTTCCCGCTGGTCTGTACAGCTGCTGATTGCACAAACCCGTGCCATGATTTCGGTAGACGAACTTCCGCATGAACGGACGCAAGCTCAGCGATCATCATACGATGGTAACCGTCCACAATCTGAACACGGGCTGAAGCAAGGAGAGCAGTTGCATACTCTTTTTTTACGTGTACGAGTTTTTTACCGTACCGGACAAGCATCTCTTCAAGATCATCGGGAGTAAACAACATTCCGTACGACTTTAATTGCGCAAGAAGATCTCCTTTGCGCGAGATACGTGCAAGGGCATTCCAGTCAACACCACAGACAGTACGATCTTCTGCTCCAAACCGGTTCCAGAACCCCATTTACACCGCCCGCTTTATACTCAGACTAATGCGGCTGCGGGAGATATCAACCGCCAGAACCACTACACGTGTCCGATCTCCCACTGTCACAATCTCCGAAGGATGGGCAACAAAGCGATCAGCAAGTTCGCTAATGTGTACAAGCCCGTCCTGATGTACCCCCACATCCACAAATGCGCCAAATGCAGTAACATTTGTAACGATTCCCGGGAGTACCATTCCCTCAGCAAGATCAGTTATCGCATGAACGGCCGGATCAAAGGAGTATTCTTCCTCTCCAGTTACACGAATATCTCGGCCAGGGTTTGCCAACTCCTCAAGAATATCAGTGATGGTCACAAGGCCGCAGTCCGGACTGACATATCTCTCCGGTTCGATCCGTTTCAGGAGTTCTGTACCTCCAACAAGCCGGCCTGGCAAAACACCAAGATCGGCTGCCATCTGTTCCACAACTGGGTACCGTTCGGGATGGACACCGGTCAGATCAAGCGGGTTGTCACCATTCCTGATACGGAGAAATCCCGCGGCCTGTTCAAAAATCTTGGGACCGACACCCGGCACATCCAACAGTTCCCTGCGGTTTTTGAACGGACCATGTTCAGTACGATAGGCAACAATTTTTTCGGCAAGCACAGGACCAATGCCCGAGACGTAAGAAAGCAGTGCAGGACTTGCTGTATTGAGATTGACTCCTACAGCGTTGACCGTCTGCTCAACAACATCGGCGAGTTTTGCGGCGAGCCGATTCTGATCCACATCGTGCTGGTACTGACCGACACCAAGTGACTTCGGATCAATCTTAACGAGCTCTGCCAGTGGATCCTGTACACGGCGGCCAATGGACACAGCACCACGGAGAGTTATGTCAAGATCTGGAAACTCGCGGCGGGCTTCTGCCGACGCCGAGTACACAGATGCACCGCACTCACTTGTCAGCAGCACTGGAAGTGGTCTTCCAAAGGAGATACTCTTAACAAATCTTTCCGTTTCACGGCCAGCAGTTCCGTTTCCGATCGCGATAATATCGATCGCATGCATTTTACAGAGCCGGATCAGGGTCTCACGTGCCTGAGCACGTTTCGTCTCCGGATAGAAAACACCGCTCTCTACCACACCACCTGTTGCATCAAGGCAGACAAATTTACAACCGGTGCGGTATCCCGGATCAATAGCAAGCACCCGTTTCTCACCGGCTGGAGCTGCAAGCAGAAGATGACGGAGATTTTCAGCGAACACCAAAATTGCCTCGGTGTCAGCACGTTCCTTGATGGTGTTGAAGAACTCGCGCTCCAGTGATGGAGCGATCAGACGGCGATAGGCATCAGCCGCTGCGGTTGCAACCTCGGACGAGGCAGGGCCATTGCCGGTCACAACACGCGGAAGCAACTCTTTGAGAACAGTATCTTCCGGGGGGGCAAGATGCAGACGGAGAACACCTTCACGTTCTCCCCGCATCACTGCAAGAACACGGTGGGACGCAGCACGATTAATCAGTTCATTCCACGCAAAGTAGCCTGCATACACCGAGGAGTCCTCAGCTTTTCCCTTAATCACAGCGGAAGAAAGATGGGCGGAACGGGCATAGATTCCGCGAATCACCCCGCGAAGATCTGCATCTTCGGAGATCTCCTCCGCAATAATATCCCGTGCTCCAGCAAGTGCATCAGCAGTAGTTGGAACATCAGGAGTGAGAAACGTCAAAGCAGCAGCCTCCGGAGAAAGCCGTACATCCTGCTTGCGCAAAACTGCTGCAAGCGGGGCTAGTCCGCGGTCACGGGCAACGCTCGCCCGAGTTTTGCGTTTTGGCCGGTAGGGCAGATAAATGTCCTCGAGCTCTGCAACAGTATCTGCGGAGAGAAGTTTGTTTTGCAGATCCGCGGTCAGAACTTTTCGTTCCCGGAGGGAAGCAAGAATACTACTCCTGCGATCGTCAACCTGTTTGATACGAATAAGCGCATCACGCACCGAGGCAATTGCAACCTCATCAAGAGAACCTGTGGCCTCTTTTCGATAGCGGGCAATGAAAGGAACGGTTGCTCCGTTGCCAAACAGAGATGCAACAGCTGCAACTGACTCTTCTGGAAGGGAGAGAGCGTCTGCAACTTTTCGGCAGAGACGGGTGGAACCAGGACCGGTTGAGAGGATCATATATTGTGTAATACTTGCATGAGGTGCAGGAATAAAGTTTCCGGGATGGATCCTCTGGTATCATCATTTTCCCTCAAGATGAAACCAGACAGGCTAACAGATGAAAAAAGATTATTCCGTAGTATCTACGGAACCGCACGCATCACATCCTGCACAGGAGGTATCAGATGCGTTCTTTTTGGCCGGCATCGGTTTGGCGTACTTCTTCCAGACCTGTTCGCGATACACAGGACCGCTGTTGTATGTACAAAACGGAATCAGGCGGCCGTCAGGTGTTGCATAGTGGATACAGCACCGCTCAACACGATCGGTGTCGTAGTTGAAGCAGTCCATGAAGTGCATGGTTCCGATAAACAGGGCATTCTTGTGGAACTGACCGATACTGTTGTAGTCGTGTTTGATCAGGGCATTGTAGATCATCTTGTTCATATCGATCTTAATACCCTCGACCTCTCCCTTCTCCACAATTTTTCGCATGTTGTTAATACCGGTAACCATAGCAAGGTATCTGCCGGTCTTCCCTGCACTCCGGAACTTCTCTGCCATCTTGGCAACTTCGCTCAGGAACTTATCCACATCAATGAAACGATTGACCGGGACAATGTCACCTTTTTCATTGACAAAACCATAGGTTGCAGCACCGCAGTGAGGGTGGGCACAGAACATAATCTGTGCTTCACCGGTATACGACTCGATCAGATCACAGACGGACATCATAGACGGAACCGGGTAGAAGTCAGTCCTCCGTAATGCGCCGCCGGTCTGTTCCTCCATCCGTTTGACCAGATCCGGAACGGTTACACGTTCCCGCTCCACATCATCATTCTTGGCAGCACCGGTAAACGCTACCGGCTGGAAGTTGATACCACGAATCACATCAATGTTCTTTGCGGCAAACCGGATAATGTCGCCAATCTGGTGATCGTTTTTGCCGTTGATGACTGTTGGTACAAGAACAATTCCAAGACCTGCTTTCCGGCAGTTTTCAATCGCCGGAAGACTGGTTTTTTCCAGAAGCGGATTTGTCTCTTTGGTGGTTCCGTCAAAGTGCAGATACACAGTTGAAAGACCCGCCTCCCGCAGCTCTTTGGCAAGATCAGGATTGCGTGCAAGCTTGATACCGTTTGATGCCATCTGGACCTGAGAAAATCCGAACTCCTTTGCTTTCTTAATAATCTCTACCAGATCATCGCGCATCGTTGGCTCGCCGCCTGCGAACTGAACTGCCGGACACGGCACCGGTTCCTCATTTCTGAGCAGTGAAAGCATTGAGACAATTTCGTCAAACGTCGGCTCATATATATATCCACAGGCACGAGCGTTGGCGAAACAGAATTCACAGTTCAGATTGCACCGGTTTGTGAGATCGATGTTTGCAAGAAGGGTACCGGATTTGTGATGGGAACATAAACCACAGCGCTGGGTACATTCACCGGGAGTATTGGTGTTCGGATTATAGACACCACGGCCTTCACGGTCATACTGCTCAAACCGGTGGTACATCTCTGCATCCGACCAGTAAAGGGATCGGAACTCTCCATGGTCCGGGCAGGTTCTGCGAATCCAGATAGCTCCATCCTCTTCAGTAACTGTTGCGGGGAGCAGTTTGCCGCAGACCGGACACATGCCTTTTGTTTCTTTGATAATTTTCATGGACCCGCTATCTCCTTGGGTATTGGCGGATCAGACCGCCAAAATGTAAGTTATTATATCTTTCTGCTTTCTATTAAATAAACTATGGATCAGGTGATCTGATGATCGTGGAGACAATTCTTGCAGTTGTGACGACGTTTGTTGCAGCATTCTGGATAATGGTTCCCGCGTATGTTGCAAATGCAGGAGCCGTTCCATTCGGCGGCGGTACTCCGGTGGACTTTGGAAAATGTGCAAAAGACGGACGCAGATATCTTGGGGACGGAAAAACATGGCGCGGACTTATCGGAGGAATCGTTGTTGGAATTCTGTTTGGTCTTCTCCAGATCTTTCTTGCACAGACATTTCACTGGGACTGGTTGCCGGAACAGACCATTGTAACCATAACCGCCCTTGCCGCCGGTGCGCTCCTTGGAGACATGGTAAAAAGTTTCTTTAAACGCCGCGCAGGAAAAGATCGCGGGGAAAAGTGGCCAATTGCGGATATGTACGATCTGGTCGCAGGATCCCTCGTGCTTCTTGCAGTCTTTGCCTGGCCGTGGATTGCTGCAAACATGACCATCTGGATCTTTATTGCAATTCTCATCTGGACACCGCTTCTCCACCGCGGGGCAAACATTATCGGATACCTGATAGGTATCAAACAGGTTCCCTGGTAACCGGAATTTCCGGTTATCCATATTTTACAGAGGTAAGAGCACCCACAGATCAAGAGATGTAGAAAACGATACCAGAAAATCCTGGGAATATTTAATGTTCTTCGACCTCCTATAGTACACAATATTTCATCAGGAGTTTTGCGGAGATCATGGAAAATCCGGTATTAGATCTGTTAATCCAATATAAAGCCGTGGAGTTCGGAGATTTTACTCTTGCTTCCGGTGTAAAAAGCAAATATTACATCGATGTAAAGACAGCAATCATGCAGCCTGCACTGCTTGGCGAGATTGCAAAAGAGGTTGCCGAACGCTACACGTTTGATGCTGTTGCCGGTGTTGCCGTGGGAGGAGTACCGCTCGCGGTTGCAGTATCGCTTGCAAGCGGAAAACCCTGTGCTGTCATCCGTGCCGCAGCAAAGGATCACGGAAAAAGCCAGATGGTCATCGGTGATGTTGCCGGAAAGCATGTCCTCTTAATTGAGGATGTAACAACATCGGGTGGTTCCTCAAAGTATGGAATTGATGAGCTGCGCAAAGCGGGAGCTATTGTTGACTCAGTTGTTGTTGTCGTCGATCGCGACAGCGGGGCGGAAGCACTGCTTGCAGCAGAGGGCGTAACGCTGCATCCTCTGGTCAGAGCAAGTGAGTTGTTAAACCGCTAAATTATTTGCAAAACAGGAGACAGATATGAACATGAGAATACTTGTTGTGGGTGGAGGAGGACGGGAACACGCAATCACACTCGCACTCTCGAAGAATACAAAAACAGATCTGTACTGCGTAATGGGTAAGAAGAACCCAGGAATCGCAAAGCTCTGCCGCGAAGTACTGATTCATCCCGAAACAGATGCCGATGCTGTGCTCGCATTTGCAAAAGAGCACGACATTGATTATGCGGTTGTGGGTCCTGAAGCCCCGCTCGCGGCAGGTGTCTCTGATGCACTGGTTGCAGCAGGTATCGGATGTGTAGGTCCGTCAAAGGCAGCAGCACGCATTGAGACTGACAAAGGATTTTGCAGAAGTCTGATGCAGAAATATGGAATTGACGGCTGTCCTGCATACAAACTCTGCAAAAATCCCGAAGAGGCTGCTGAGTATATCAGATCCTATACAGGGGATCTTGCGGTAAAGCCAACCGGTCTTACCGGCGGCAAGGGAGTCAAGGTGATGGGCGAGCAGGTTGACCGCGAAGGGGCAGTGGCTTATGCGATGACGCTCAGGGATCAGACGATCATTCTGGAAGAACGGCTTCTTGGTGAGGAGTTTACGTTAATGGCGTTTGTGGATGGAAAGACACTGGTCCCCATGCCTCTTGTGCAGGATCACAAGCGTGCGTTTGACGGGGATGTCGGCCCGAACACCGGCGGGATGGGATCGTATACGCTTGCAGATCACACCTTCCCGTTTGTAACCGAAGCGGACTACAACGCAGCGTTTGCAATCATGCAGGAGACTGTTGCAGCACTTGCAAAGGAAGGTTGTCCTTACAAAGGAGTACTGTACGGGCAGTTTATGAATACAGCAGACGGACCAAAAGTCATTGAGTTCAATGCCAGGTTTGGGGATCCGGAAGCAATGAATGTGTTGACGCTTCTGGACTCTGACTTTGTTACCATTGCAGAACACATCGTGGCCGGAACGCTCACCCCGGAGGATGTCTCCTTCAAAAAACAGGCAACGGTCTGCAAGTACATTGTACCAAAAGACTACCCCGAGCATCCGCATGCAGGCGATCCGATCACACTAGGATCACACGAAAATACGATTCTCTACTATGCAAACGTGGTGGAGGAGAACGGAGTACTGCAGACACAGACATCCCGGACTATGGCATTTGTCGGAGTCGGTGCCGATCTTGCCGAGGCGGAGACCGCAGCAGAGACCGCATGCAGGAATGTGTCCGGCAATGTCCGTCACCGCGCAGATATCGGAACAGAGGCACTGTTTGCGAAAAGAATTGCGCACATGAAGGAGCTGCGGGGATGAAAAAGGACTTTATCTCAATTACGGATCTCTCGTGCGAAGAGTACGACGACATCCTTACACTCGCTGCACGGCTGAAACGCCAGCGGTATGCGGGAGTTCCTCACCCGCTGCTCGCAGGAAAAACGCTGGCAATGATCTTTGAGAAAGCATCGACACGGACCCGCATCTCCTTTGACGTAGGCATGTATGATCTTGGTGGATATGCGCTGTACCTGAACTCACGGGATACTCAGCTCGGGCGTGGTGAGACGATAGCGGATACTGCACGGGTGATGTCCCGATATGTCCATGGTGCAATTATGCGGACATACAAACATGAGACGATTACGGAGTTTGCAAAGTATGCATCCATTCCGGTGATCAATGCACTGTCCGACAAGGAACACCCGTGCCAGATTCTTGCAGATTCTCTTACTCTGAAGGAGAAGTTTGGGGATCTCAACGGTCTGCGGGTTGCCTGGATCGGTGACGGCAACAATGTCTGTAACTCACTGATTATGGCAACGGTCCAAACGGGAATGGAAATTGCGGTTGCAACACCGAAGGGTTACGAACCGGATCCGGCTGCAATCCGGTTTGCACGGGAGAACGGCGGAAAGATTGTGGAGTATGATGATCCAAAGAAGGCAGTAGAGGACGCACACGCTATCTACACAGACACATGGATTTCCATGGGCGAGGAGGACATCAAGGACACCAAGCTGAAGGACTTCAACGGATTCTGTCTTGATATGCCGCTCCTCAAACGCGCTGCTCCGGACGCAATTGTTCTGCATTGTTTGCCTGCCCATCGCGGAGAGGAGATTACAGACGAGGTTATCGACTCCATGCAGAGCGGAGTCTGGGATCAGGCAGAGAACCGTCTGCATGCACAAAAAGCAGTTCTTGTCCGGCTGATGGGACAAAATCTGTAATCATTTTTTCTTCATTTTATCCCGGAGTTCCTGTCCGGCATTTCTACCAATCCATCGTGCAGTGGGATTCTCAGAGACCGCCAGTTCATCAGAAAGATCCAGACACTCTCTGCTGATACCGTGTCTGCGTTTTCCAATTTCACGCAGTGCCCAGTTGACCGCTTTTTTTACAAAATTCCGATCGTCGGTTGAGTACCGGCGAATCAGATCCAGATACAGAAGAAAAGCTTCGTCCGGCATATCTTTGTGGTGAATGGCCATCTCGCAGATGAGAACAAAACCTGCACGTCGAACGAACTCTTCCTCACGGCTGCACCAGCGTACGGCCCGTTCCTGAGTTCCGCTGCAGTGCGCAAAGAAGTTCTTACAGACCTGATCACAGACATCCCATGAATCGAGATCCAAAACCCATGACTCAAGAAGGGCATCATCAGCACATGCCGGATCAGCTGTCATGGACGCAAGAATTCTTGCTTCGTGAATCCCTGTATTCCAGAGGAAAACAGAAAGTCCCTGATCTTTTCCAAGTGTTTTGGCATACCTCCGCAGGTTTACAACCGAAATTCCAAGAATCTTCCCGCCGGAGATACCAAAGCGTCTCATACCCTCGGCATTGCGGGAATCGGCATGATCGTTGAGCCACAGAACAACCTCGGAGTACTTATCCATACCAGTATCTTTAGGAGAATACAGCAAATATATTCCGCATATGACTGATCAGGAAATCTTTTCCGATCTCTCCCGCATCGGAAAACGACTATTTACCGAACATCTCGTCGGCGGAAACTTTGGAAATATGAGCGCACGCTACGCTGACGGCTATTTTATTACACGGACTGGCTCCTACCTCGATGCAGATCCGGCACAGGTAGTTCTCATGCCGTTAAACGGCAGAGTTACTCCGGGAGCATCCAGTGAGTGGCGGGTACACACAGCAATCTACAACGAAGCAGAACAGCATGCAGCAATCGTTCATGCCCACCCGCCCTATGCAGTCGCACTCTCCCTACTGGTGGAAAATGAAATCCTTACCATCGACAGTGAAGGCAAAATGCTCGCCCCGTCCATTGCAGTGGTGGACGGAGCACCGGGAACACAGGAACTCGCTGACGCAGTTGCAGCGGGATTATCTTGCGCAAACGTTGTCATTGCAAGAGGACACGGAACATTTGCCGCGGGAAAGGATCTGGATCAGGCATACCTGTATACCTCGCTTGCCGAGCACTGCTGTAAAGTTTTACACTACACAAAACTCTACCGGCAGTAAACAACCAGAAAAAAATATTTTTTTTAGAGGAGAGGATCGATGTATTCACTGATCCGCGGGACTGAGACTGCACCGACTGGAACACATTTTCCATTAATCAAAATGATCGGAAGCGGCGGATGTTCAGCGCGGACAATGTCTTTGATGCGGTCGGGGATCTCTTTGTCAAGCGGGACCAGCTCAACAGAAACCTTATCCCCATACTTATTCTTGAGGGCATCGCACAATGCCGGGAAGGCAAAAGAGAGTTTTTCTTTCTGATAGCAGGCGTCAAGTCCGCAGGAACGGTCGGCATCACAGGGGAACGGACCGCACGGACGATAGGTGTAGCCGACAACCTCAACGGTGATCTGAGTCATGGTTACTGTATTGAACCTCAGATAAAAAGGGCTTTGTGAAAGTGAATCACAAAAGACGGCTATGCCACTGGGTCAAAGCAGGGAGGAGAAGTACAGCTATCCTGTACGTGTTACTCCCAATCAAAAAATATTGAAGATTAGTAGAGTGGAATCAGAAGTGCTTCAAGACGTGCCGCATCCGTTACACCCTCAAGCCGGTGGATGATTTTCCCATCTTTTTCGATGATAAGGGTCGGGACAACACTGATCTGATATTTGTTGGAAAGATCTGGGAACTGGTCCACATCCACCTTCTTTACATCAACCTTGTCACCGATCTTTTCCGCAAGTGCATCAATAATCGGGCTCTGAATCCTGCACGGACCGCACCAGGTTGCAAAGAAATCATATAATACGGGTTTTGTCATAGATACTCGTATGACAGGCAGATTAATATAACTTCTCTTTGAGGAATGGAGAAAAAATAGGAGAAATATTTTCAGGGGAAATGCGATTATTCTGACTCGTATAATGCCGTAATCACATCACGATCGAACAGCATACCAGACAGCCTCTGATCATTGTCGATGATCGGCATCTGATCCACCCGACCACGCTTCATCTTTAAGGCACAGTCACTGATCTCAGCATTGTTTGGGACGGAGATAACTTTTGTTACCATGACATCTTTCACTGGACGATTGGGAAGCTCCACTTTGGAGATACCATACGAGATAGTATGGTTGTCGCGGATACTCTCCCAGGTCCACTCATCATCGTCTGTTCCTGTGGAGAAGTCACTGGTCTGCACGTCATCCTCAATGCGGGAACAGCGGATCAAATCACGTTCAGAGATGATGCCAGTCAGTTTGTTTTCGGAGTTTAAGATCGGCATTGCATCCACTTCGGCAAGTTCCATGATTCTGCCGACAACAGGAAGCGGGGTTTCTTCCCAGATGGCAAAGGTCTGTTTGTGAACAAAACGGTCGCGGATTTCGCGCTTGTCATTGATTTTGGCAACTGCACTGACCAGATCAGAAACACTCAGAAGGCCGACCAGTTTCTCTCCGTCCACCACTGGAAGACGGCGGATATTACAGTCGGTCATAATTTGCGCAGCCTCAGATAACGTTGCATTAGGACGGATGGTCAACGGTTCAGAACTCATCAGAAGTGCAATCTGGTTTTCTTCTGCATTATGCAGGATGTCTTTTCTGGTGACAATCCCGATCAGCTGATTACCTTTTACTACCGGCACCCCGGAGATACCGGTACGCTTCAGTATCCTAAGGACATCGTCGCGGCTGGAAGGGATCTCTACAGAAACGACATCCTTTGTCATGTAGTCTTTTGCAAGCATCTCTTCAGTTGTCATGAAACACCCCCGTATATTCTACGAATTTTCTTGTCTGTGACATGGGCTGTACATTTCCCGCAGGGAAAAGTTAGAATTACGTTAGGGTTATTGATGTAAAAACAGTTCTATCTGGTACACGGAATGAAATCCATCAGGGAAACACTGCAAATACAAAAAAACGTTAATATCATTGTAGAATCAGGTATTGATGACACGGTACAATTCCATCAGCTTCGCGAGGATCAGACACCACGCGCAGGAAAAAAGAAAGGGATCTCTAAGAAAATTTCTAAGAATTTTTTAGGTCCGAACAATTAAGATGTTGGTTTTGCTGTAGTTAACCACATAGGAGGAGACGCTGCCGAGAAGCAGACGATCCAGTTTGGATTTCCCAAGGGAACCAACAACGATCAAGTCTGCACCTATCTTGGTTGAAATCTCAATGATAGTATCTCCTGCATGACCTGCCTCAATGTGCGGCTCAACGGTGACACCTTTTTCTTTTGCATCCTCGACAAGTTCTGCAATAACCTGGTGTCCCTCCTTTTCAAACCGCTCGTAGATCAGTTCCCAGGTGGTATCCACCGGTGCAGGACTGACAATTCCCGACTCAATCACATAGACTACGTGGAGTTCGGCTTTACTCTGTTTTGCCAGATCGATTGCCCGCGAGAATGCACGACGGCTGATCTCGGAACCATCAATTGCTACCAGTATTTTGGAAAACATGACTGTATACCTCCGATTATCTCGTTATGATTATTTACCTCTCCAAAACTTAAAAAGAGTTCGGAGCAGGCAGGGCATTCGTTTCACCCGCGAATAACCAGAATATTCCGCTGACTGTACTGGGTTACATAGGCAGAAACACTGCCGAGAAGCAGGCGGTCCAGGTTGGACTTTCCAAGGGAGCCGACAACGATCAGATCAGCATCAATCTCATCAGCAGTACTTACGATCCGATCTCCCGGATGACCGGTAACAATATGCGGAATAAAGGAGATACCGGCCTCTTTTGCATCACTCTCAAGTTCGTTGATCAGCAGATTTGCATCTGTACTGGCCTGGGTCTGATTTGCGGGACTGTCATCTTTCCACAGGTGAGGGGTGTTAACAACCGTTACCACATGTAACTCGGCTTTGTCTGCTTTAGCAAACTCAAGAGCTCGTGCATATGCTGTATGACTGATCTCAGATCCATCCAAGGCCACAAGAATTCTGGAGAACATGATAATTTTACTGTCGTGTTTTAAGGATAAAAAATATCGGATGAGTCTGTTCAGCTGTACACTGAACGAACAGAACGACTGCCGATTCGTGAAACAAGGGAAAGAGCTGGAGACTGGGTCCACTCCTTTACGTATCCGGGATCAAGACAGATGAGATTTGCGGGTTCCCCCTCCTCGATGATGCCTTTACGTCCAAGAAGAGAGAATCCGCCGGTTGCCATGGAGAGAATTTCTTCCGGTGAGAGTTTGTACACAGTGGTGAGGAATGCGCATTCCGCAAACATATCAGGAGGGACAAACATGACATTGTCAGTACCAAGCCAGAGAGTACATCCCGCTTCGATCATTTTTCGTACCTGAGGACGGGCAGCGCTATTTGTTCCCCCAAGTATCCAGTTGGAACGCGGGCAGATAACCAGAGGTATGCCACGATCAGCAGCCTCGCGTATGTGCCGATCTTCAAAGTAGGTTGCGTGAATGATAAAATCAGGATCCAAGGCAAAAGCTGCATCGATGTCTTTCGTCCCCGATTCCCCCGCATGAATAGCAATCCGTTTTCCTGCGGCACGTGCATGTTCCACTGCGGCGAGATCTTCTGCTGGATGTTTGGCACTGCTAAGCCCAAGTCCATCCGCAACAAACTCACCACCATCTCTCCCGAAGATTACGGGACGGATTTCAGAAGTGAACACCTGTTGAAGAAGCTGAACTCCATGTACTCCGCCTTCCCGAAACTCGGCAAATGCGGATGTTCCGGTCGCATACATAAACTGCATTGTCTCCCTCATAGCATTACACAGGCAATCATCCGAGGTTGCACGGAGAATCCGGTGTTTCAGTCCGTTCGGAGGTGCAACAAGCTCTGCAAGTGAGTGATCACCCACCGGCGTATCCATTGCAACGGTGTCGGCAATGTGCGTATGTGCGTTGAAAAATGCCGGAGCTATCCACTGGTTTACCGGCTGCGCACTGTCCGAAATTTCAGTAATTATTCCCTTTTCAATGATAATGGATACATTGCGCGGAGAAAATGTTTCACCGCAGAATGCGAGTCCCTGTAATTCTCCATCCTGCATATCTCTGTATCTTCCTCCTGATTTTATATGTTTGAAGCGGGAACATAATATGGTATGGCATCAAAGAAGTCGGGCAGAGGATTAAGTTCATCCGCAGGTCTTGTTACATATTATGATGCCGACAACCGGACAGCAATTCATATCAGTCCGAAGACTGTTCTGATTGTCGTCGCAGTTGTTGGTGTTGCAATCTACCTGCTGAACCTCTTCTTCTAAATTGTTTTGGGTTCAGAGAACCTGCAGGGATATGCACTGTCATTACTGACAGTCATTTTTTTGAAATTTTGAACGAAGTCAGACGTTGGTCTGAAAGAAAAAAATGGTTTATTTTAGATGTGAAGAGCTTTTCGGATAAGATCTTCTTCCTTGGTAAAGTAGAGGGAGTCATGACCTTTCCAAGTTCCACAGCCGGAGAACTTGACAACCGGCACTCCGTTGTTACTTTCACCCATAATAAAGTTGGAAAAGGCTGCGATCTCATCGACAACCGCTTCTTCGGTGATCTCAAGTTCCAGACCGAACAGATCATGATCACCGCGGAAGTCACGGATGGCAGTCATCCCGGCCCAGCCGATGGCACTGCCGGTCTGACCACGGCGAAAAGCACGACCACAGGTATCGGTGATAATAACACCAACATCTACACCGGTGGCATGATGAATTTTTTCACGGATCTCCCGAGCTTCTGCCATAGGGTCTTTGGGAAGAAGAATGATATTTTCTCCTTCGATGTTACTGTTGTCAACTCCGGCGCGCACTCCTACGTGACCAAACGGAAGTTCAGAGAGAATAAACGGATATTCTATAATAATATCAACAGAAGAGTCCAGAACCCCCTGCACAAACCGCGGGTCCTCTCCAGTTTTTGAGGCGATTCTCTCTGCATCAGGCGTTGGTATGATCTCTGCAAGCGGCCGGACATAGCCTTTGGCTTTAGATACGATTGTTGAGGCGACACAGATGATGTCTCCGTTCTCAAAACGGGTATTTGCACAGATGAGATCAGGAAGACTATCACCCTTTTGTATGAGCGGAATTCCGGAAATTCCGGTTACCTGAATTGACATTATGTGTGTTATGCATCTGTGTGATTATAAAATCGGGGGTTTTGTACTGGGAGTTAAAGGATACTTTTTTTAGTATTCAGGTTGATCAACTGATATAACCGCATGAGTACCTATCGTGTAATCCGCTGCCCAGGCTGCCTTCAGTTCACCTATACGGATCAATATGGGAAGTGGAAGCTCTGTCCGGTCTGTGGTGAGGTAATCTCCCTTGAACGGGTTCCGATTTATTTGGAGGTGGATGATTTTTCCCAGGCAGAGGTGTTAATAAAAGAGGTGGAGCGGTATTTGCACCGGAGTGGACGTCTGGATCTGACACCCGCTGAGGTGGATCTTATACGCGAGAGATATCTTGCCTGGCTGAACGGGACAGCATGATCAGATATTACCAGAGCCTGCCGCAGTTGGGACACAGAATTGCCGGACGGCGGCCGCACTTCGGACAGAGGAGCTGACCGTGTGAGTTCTGGATGAGTTCTGTACCACACTCGCGGCAGTAGATCTCTCTTTTGAAACCGCAGATGTGTTCGACTACCATATGGATAATACCTCGGCATGGAAGCGGATAAATGTAATGTTCGCATGCGAAGACAACCTCACAAGAAAGTTCATCATAGATCCGCTCCACATAATAGAGAACACAGGGCAGTATCGCAGCGCGAGGGTTGCCAAGCCAGGTTAACGGCGCAGGGCTTAGGACCCTGTCTCAAGGAGTTCATGGGTTCGAATCCCATCCCTCGCATTTATGGAAAAAATGCTCACAGTTACTATCTCAGGTCTTCGGTATTTTTCGGAGTATAGAGTACCGGTGGACGGTCTTTTGGTTTTTTACGGGAAAAATGGTGCAGGAAAGTCGTCAGTTGTCACAGCATTCGAGATGCTGTCTGCAATTGCAGGGCGATCTCTTGAGGACTGGACCAGAGTGTTTGGAAACTGCGGAGCACTCTTTCACTTCGGATCATCCAGTACCAGAGAGATTGTTCTTGGTGTGCAGCAAGGCCGCGAGTCATATCGGGCAGTTCTGATCCAGGATCCAAAGGATGCAGAGCATCTGATCCTTTCTCGTGAACAACTGGTGGTTCAGGATCAAAAGGATGAGACCCAACTGGAAAAGATTGAGATCAGGACCAATGAGCGTGAGAGTATCTTTGGTGTCCCAATGGAACCGGAACTGCGTGATGTCTATCCGATCATGCGTGGAATGAATAATTGGTGGATCGGGCATCTTGTTCCGTCTTCAATGCGAAATCCGGAAACAAATGATACAGGAAGAAGGCTCTATCCAACTGGCGGTAATTTGGAAGCGTGTCTTCTGCGGTTTGCTGAGAGTCAGCCTAAGGCATTTTCTGCGGTGGAGAGGGCGGTTGCAGAGGTTGAACCATCATTCATACGATTTGTAGTGGTTCATGAAGGAGGACATAACAGACTTATGTGGGAATCAGCCAACCAGGCAATGCTTATTCCCTATCAATACTTCTCTGAAGGAACACTGCGATTTCTTGCCTATGCAGTTTTGTTCTCTTCGAAGGATCTGCCGGAGGTAATTGTTATTGACGATATCGATACGGCACTTGATGACACCCACATCGAAGTGTTAATGCAGATTGTGCGAGATGCAGGGAAACGGACAAATATTCTTATGACAACCCGGTCAGCAAAGGTTGCTGAGTGCGCAGGCAGGGCAGTTCAAGAACTATAATCTATTTTGGAATGGTCCGCACAGTAACGCACTTGCCTGTGGGGATGCTCGTTCTGATACCATTGATTCTGGTAAGAAAAATATCAGGATCTAAAAAGGACTCCGCCAGAGAGGATTTATAGCCACGCGCCCAATGTTCACCCATGGCACACAGAGAGGTGAACAGAGCAGAACAGAATATCCTCGCAGAGATGCGAACCTATTTTGCAAGCGGTGCAACTCGGACACTTTCTGTACGAAAAGCCGCACTTGTAAAACTCAGGGAAACAATCCTGCAGTATGAAGCAGAGATTCTGCATGCACTCACCTCAGATCTCGGCAGACCGGCGTTTGAGACATATGCCTTTGAAATAGCACCAGTATTACAGGAAATTGAAACACTTGAAAAAAATCTGGACTCCTGGACCAAACCAAAGAAGGTAAAAACCCCGCTCCTCCTCTTCTCTGCAAAAACAGAAGTACGCATTGAACCCTATGGTCTTGTACTGGTCATTGCCCCTTGGAATTATCCGTTTCACCTTCTTATGATGCCGGTTGCAGGTGCAGTTGCCTGTGGAAACGTTGTCGCCGTAAAACCGTCGCGGCGTGCTCCGAAGACCATGCGGATAGTACAGACAATCCTTTCCGACGTGTTTCCCGATGTATGGGTATCGGTCTTTCCCCAAATCAGCCTTGAAGAAACGTATGATTACATCTTCTTTACCGGTGGTATCGAAACCGGAAGGAAGATTGCAGTTGCAGCCGCACAGCATCTGACACCCATAACACTTGAGCTTGGGGGAAAGAATCCCTGCATTGTTGATGAAACGGCAAACCTAAACGTTGCAGCACGCCGAATAGCCTGGGGGAAATGCGTAAATGCAGGACAGACCTGTGTTGCCCCGGACTATCTACTCGTACATGATTCTGTTCGTGACATACTCGTGAACAAAATTGCAGCAGAGATCACCGCATTCTATGGAGAAAATCCAGCAACACATCCGGACTATGGAAAAATCATAACAGCGGAGGAGTATGAACGTTTACTTAACTACTGTGTATCGGAACGCATTCTCAAACAATGCGGAACACACAATCCCAGAGAAAGAAAGCTTGCTCCGACTCTCCTTGCGGCAACATGCCAAGATCCAATAACCCGCAGAGAAATATTTGGCCCGATACTTCCCGTAATTACCTGGAATACAATCTCTGACCTTGATAAACTGCTATCTCCAACACCGCTTGCTCTTTATCTCTTTACCGAGGACACCGTATTTGCAGAACACCTGATCTCTATTCATCCATCTGGAGGAGTATGTATCAACGACTGTATGATACAGGTGGCAAATAACAATGCCCCATTTGGAGGAGTTGGTACAAGTGGAATGGGATGTTATCACGCTCAGCACAGCATTGAAACATTCTCCCGGAAACGAACAGTTATCACGCGGAAATACTCTCCGGATCCCTCACTCCGTTACCCTCCATATTCAAAGTCTGTTCTAGAAAACATCCGGAAATTGCGGCGTATACTCTTCTGAGGAAATTATATTATTGTTATTCTGAATTTTTTTATTTTTGTCACCATCTATACACTTATTTAAATACACCTCGATACTTGGTATGTGACTGACCGGATATGGGACTGATGTATTTCAGAAACAGTCTCTTTTGGAGAGTTGAAATCATCTGTTACCGTGTCTGTGCGATCAATTGTAACCAACGAAAATAGGTGACACAAATGACTGATTCAACTCCCCCGTCATCCGCTGACGCGGCTAAATCGCCAAACAAAAAAACGCTTGGCATTCTCTCCCTTGCCATGATTAACGTTGCTGCAGTTTTAAGTTTGCGCAATTTCCCGACCATGGCAATGGAAGGATGGAACATGATCTTCTGGTATGTTCTGTTCACTGTCTGTTTCCTGATCCCAACCGCATTAGTTGCAGCAGAACTTGCATCAACCTGGCCAAAATCAGGAGGTATCTACTCTTGGGTAAAGGAAGCCTATCCAAAGGACGGAAGCTTCATTACAATCTGGTGCTCCTGGGTGAACAATCTTGTCTGGTTCCCGACGGTCGTCTCCTTCTTTGCCGCAACAATTACCTACGTTCTACTTGCTCCACTGCTTTCAGATGATCCAGTCTTTATGGTAGTAGTTATGCTGGCCAGCTTCTGGGCAGTAACCATCTTTAACTTCTTTGGATCTCGGGCATCCAATCTGCTGGCAACAGTCGGTACTGCATTTGGTGCTTTGATCCCGGTTGGTATTCTAGTTGTCTTGATGATCCTCTGGGTCACCGGAGGAAACCCAAGCGCTATTGGTGAGTTTTCGATCGATCGTCTTATTCCGCAGTTTGATCTGAGTACAGTTACCTTTGCAGCAAGCCTTATTCTGATGTTTGCAGGAATGGAAATGGCTGGATACCATGCCCGTGAGACAGCAAATCCAAGACGTGACTATCCAATAGCAATGTTCCTTGCAGCCGCCATCATCTGTATTGTCTCTATCGTAGGTACACTCGCAGTAGCACTGGTAGTACCTGCAGATCAGATTGGGCTAAACGCAGGAATTGTACAGACATTCCAGGTAATCTTTACCGAGTTCCAGCTTGGGTGGCTGATTGTACCAGTCTCCATTATGCTTGCAGTTGGAATCATTGCCCAGCTTTCCGTGTGGCTGGTTGGCCCTGCAAAAGGTATGCTGCCTGCAGCAATGTCCGGGGATCTGCCGCCAATCTTCCGTAAGATGAATAAGTACGGCATGCCGGTCGGTGTTCTGATTGTACAGGGTATTGTTTCGTCTGCATTTGCTCTTTCAATGGTACTGGTTCCCTCAATTAATCAGGGATACTGGGTACTTACAGCAATTACAGCACTGATCAATGCGGTGATGTACATGTTCATGTTTGCAGCGTTCGTAAAACTCCGCAAAACCAAAGGAAACGTTACCCGTCCCTACAAAGTTCAGGGTGGAAAAGTGGGGATGTGGCTGGTTGCAGGAATCGCATATGCCTCGCTGATATTTTCCTTTGTGGTAGGTCTGTTCCCAAGCGGAACCTACACACTGACTGAGACTGTTCTCTATGTCATTGGAATGCTTGCTGCAGTACTGTTGATTATACTCCTGCCTCCATACCTGCTGAAAAAATTCAGAAAAGAATCGTGGAAGCCGACAAAACAGGAATTCCGCGACTGGTATTGTGAGGAACACGTATGTGAAACAGACACGCCAATCCCCTATGACGACTGATCCATTCCGGATCACTCTTTTTTCGAAACAATTTTATATTTCCACGAAGAGGTTAATATTATGAAGAAGCTATTATTAGCAGCTGTTCTGTGTGCGGCGCTGGTGCTTGTTTCTGCTGCCGGTTGCATTGGATCTGATCCAATCGTTGGCACATGGGAGACAAAACCTGTGCTTGGCATCTACATTTCTGCTGAGTTTGCAAACGATGGTACAGGAACCATTACGCTCCACAGTGACCTTATCGAATCTGGCGAATCAGTTACTTTTGCCTGGGAAAAGACCGCAGACAACACCTATTCAATCACCAGCTCAGACAAAACCCTGCCGGGAGGAACCTACAAACTTTCCGATGATGGAAAGACCCTGTCAAGTTTGGCAGGAGCTGTTGTACTGAACAAGGTATAACCCATCCCTTTCAATTTTTTTCTTCTTATCCAGTTACAAGAAACACGCATGTTTTTTTGTATGCTTGTATCAGTAAAAATGTGTTCAGAGACGATTGATGAATCTACCTACATATGGCATATGTAGTATCAGGATACATCCTATGAACGAACAGAAAACAGAAAAAGAGAGGATAGCAAAAAAGTATCAGACCGTTCAGAAAAAGACTACACGAATACCTTAAAAACTCTGTTTTGAAAAAATATCTACAATAATCGTGAAAGGATTTATTGTGGTATCCCAAGGATACCAGCATCCCAAAATCGCCAGACTATGATCCAACGATTTTTCCACACCCCTGATTTTTCAGGAAAATCAGTTTATTCTTTAGTGGCGAGGTCAATATCCTCTGCCTTGATGGTCTTACGACCTGCGTGCTGTGCATACTCGTATGCTTTCTTTGCGATCTCCTCAATGTAGGCCTCTGCCTTTGCTACGAGGGCATCTGCTGCATCTTCACCGACGCGTTCTGCGCCTGCTTTCTTTGCAAGTCTGACAACTGCTGCTTTTGGTAAGTCTGCCATAATTATTACCAATGAAAAAATAGTTCAAAATACTATATAAATATATCTCATGTATGGGGTGTTTTTCGCAGTTTGCCGGCTTTGGTGAACCGAATATGACTTTTTGCAAAGAATATGGACGATATTTGAAATTAATTATGGTAACGGACCAGATTTGAAAAATAACAAAATTTAATGCTTTTTTCCAGTTGACAAGGCTGCTGCAAGGCGGAGAGATCCTCCATAGTCCGCAGATGCGCGCGAACTGTCCACAAAAACGGGAGATATGTTAACAACAGGTGCACCATGTCCTACTCCATGACCAAGGAATGTGAGGGTCCGAAAGATCAGATTTCCAGAGATACCATCAGGAGCAATGATAACACCGCAGTCCCTTACTGCATCCTCAATAAGAATTTCTCCATGAACAGCACCGGTAAGCTGTGCGATCTCCTGGGCATCAGAGATGGTTTTATCCACAATAGGATGTCTCCCAATATCACCGATTCTGCCGCCAGAAAGAACAGCGGTCTTCTCAGAGAGACCAAACCGGCGGGCAAGCTCCCGACCGTCATTGATCAAAGAGATTTTTTCCTGAATGGTCCATCCCTCATCAACACCAACAGGTGCAAGGAAAAAGCACTGGTGATCAACCGTTTCAAGAAGAGCTATCCGCTCGAGACGATCGACACCACAGGCTTTTTTAAGATACCGCAATGTCTCATTGGCAGGAAGAGTCCCGCGAACAGCACCATTGATCTTCCCAGCAAGGAGATCATCAACGATGCGTTGATAAGGTAGAGAACAGACAGCAAGCTCAACAAAGGGACCGGAAGACAAATCGTCAACAGCCCCAGGGCAGCAGTAACAGCGGATATGCAGGTCTTCGGTTGCGGTTTCATTCGCACTTTGGACGACTTTCCAAGCATCCGCACCACAACCGATTCCAATCGTCATCATATATTAGTGATACCCTCTGCACAGAAATTGAAGAGTACAGTCTCAGAATCCCCTTTGACAAGAGTGAGTCGTTTGGTGTTGGTAACAGTACCGATTATCTGAGCAGCCATACCAACTGCACGGAATTTTTTGCAGACTATGTCGACCTGGGACTGATCCGCAGTCATGATAAAACCCATTCCAGGGTACATACGCACCCATTGTTCGAAGGTGATGCCAAGAGCATCAAGATCAGGGTGAGGTACTGCGGTAAGATCAACAACGGCGCCAACACCACTGGACTCAATGAGCATTCCAAGGGTTCCAATGACACCTGGGTTGGAGATATCTTTTCCGGCGGTAAGATGGTGGTGTTCACCAAGATCTTTCATGACACCTATCTGGGCGCGAAGGACTTCCGGAGGTTTCATGGTGACAGAGTCCCAGTTCATGGGTGCTGAGGGATGGATACGGCCGTTGAGATCAATGGCAACGATGATGGCGTTACCCGGTTCTGCTTTGCTGCTGTAGATGATGTTTTCAAGTTCGGCCACACCAAGAATCGAGACATCAATGACGTTATACGGAGCATCGGGGTGGAGGTGACCCCCGACAACAGGAACATCAAAAGCGGTTGCCGCATCGCGCATACCGCGGCTGACTTCCTCCATAAGCTCATCGTTTGATGCGGAGAGAACATCAACCATCGCAACGGGTCTCCCCCCCATTGCAGCAATATCGTGAACGTTAACGAGAATGGCACAGTAACCTGCCCAGTACGGGTCAACTTCCATGAGTTTGTTCCAGATTCCATCTGCTGCAAGCAGAAGTGCAGTACGTCCGTTCTGAATAACGGCGGCATCCTCACCATATGATGCGATGACGTCGAGGTTGTCGATATGAAGCGCACGAACGAGGGTTCCTATTGCCTGTTTGCGTCTGACACCGTCGTACTGCCTGACTGCGTTTGCAACTGATTCAGGGGTATAATTGTCTGCAACCATTGTTCTCTCTGTCACCAAGGGGCATGGCAGCCCCAGTTGTTACCTATTGTATTCCCGTTCAACGGTGATAAGATGCACGATTAGGATTGGGCGAGATACATCCTGGAAAATTTGCATTTAGAACAGAAATAAAAACGAGTTTCACACATTATCATATATTTATCATTTAAAAAAGGGAATCACACCACATAAAGACAGGGATTTGAGAAATATCAGCCACAGATGGTTTAACCCTCTGCAGAAAGGCCAAGAAACTGATACACAAACGTGAATAAATATATGTAAATCAGATGAGAAAAAGAGTAGAATTCAAAACAGAGGTTTTTAACACATTTTTCTTACCCAGAAACAGGATTTCCAAAAACCCATCATTCATTTATGTTTATCACGTTCCGCGACGTAAGATTAGTTAGTAATCATGGACTGGGCAGAACGGTACCGACCCGAACATCTCGCAGACATTCTCGGCAATAACGCTGCAGTTAGACAGATGACAGACTGGGCACGGAACTGGACGGTTGACTCCCGACCACTGCTTCTCACCGGAAAACCAGGTATTGGAAAAACATCAGCAGCCCATGCTCTCGCCCGAGACATGAACTGGGAAGTCCTAGAACTCAACGCAAGCGACGCCCGGACCAAAACCATCATTGAACGTGTTGCCGGAAACTCTGCAACCACAACCAGTCTCTTTGGCGCAGAAAGAAAACTCATAATTCTTGACGAAGCCGACAACCTTGAGGGAAATGCCGATCGGGGAGGGGCACGCGCTATCACAGAAATACTCAAAGATGCACGACAGCCGGTAATACTCATCGCAAACGATGCGTACGGGGTCTCAGACTCCATCCGAAAGCTGTGTGACCCGATCCCGTTCCGCGCTATAACCACATCAACGCTTGAAAAACGTATGCGGGAGATCTGTTCCGCAGAACAGATAACCTGCAGCAGTGATGCCCTGAGTGCCATTGCAGAAAGTGCCGCAGGAGATCTGCGGTCCGCGGTCAACATGCTCTTCGCTTCAGCAACCGGAAAATCCGTAATTGCTTCAGATGATATCAACACCTCGCAGAAGGATGAACGGGCAAGTATCTTTGATCTTGTCGCAGGCGTGTATGCAGGGTACCCGGATGAGAAAATCCAGAAACTCTCGCGCGAATGTGAGGAGAAACCGGATACCGTCATGCAGTGGATCGAGGAGTCTGCAGCAGCTGTTACAAACCAAAACCAGCGGACAGGCACGTACACTGCCCTCTCCCGAGCCGACATCTATCTTGGCAGAACCATGATGCGGCAGTACTACACTCTTTGGCGGTATGCTACCTCCCTGATGACCTCAGGCGTTGCTAAAGAGTTCACCTCAGCAGGATTCCGTCCCCGCATAATGCCGCCGTCGCGGTGGAAACGGATGGGAACCGCAAAAAAACAGAAAAGTGTCAGGAGAACGCTTGCTGCAAAACTTGGAGAAAGTTACAGTATCCCCGACTCTCAGATACAGAAAGTCTATCTTGATCTCCTGTCCCGCTTTGCTACGGATGCACCGCTTGCTTTCTGCGAGCGCCATGACCTGGACGCAGATCAGCTTACCATTCTCCTGCACGATAAAACTGAGGCGACCTCAGTCTTTAAAGAAGCCCAAAAGATTGCCAAAGAAAAAGAAACCAAGATGAAAAAGATCTCAGCAGCAAAACGTGCTGCCGCACGAAAAGCCGAGGAGGAACGTACAGCAGGTCTTGAAGCATTTCATCAGGAAACAACGTCCGCATCCACGACACCTGGTGTGGTGTCTGCCGCAGAACCGATAAAAGAGAATGTCGACCCTCCGCAGGAAGAAAAGAAAAAAACTCCTACGCAGGCGACACTGGATTTCTTTTAATCATCTGCTGTGAAGTACATCCCATCATCTAATGTGGAAAAACAGTGCGGTAAAACCAGGTACATGAGAACACAGGAGGGGAAACCTGCAACAAAAGGGTTGTTGAATTTGGTTGAGATGACTAACAATGAAATATATCGTGGATGACAAGGAGCTTACGGCATCTCAATTTATAGAATTTGTCAACAACGTGTGGCCGGGCGAGTATGACAGGGAAAAGACACGGATAGCATTGACAAAAACATTGAACATAACTGCTTACGATAACAATATGCTGGTGGGCTGCCTGCGTATTCTCTCAGACGGTTATTATTTTGGAACAATTACAGAGATACTTGTTCTTCCAGAGTACCAAAAGCAGGGTATCGGTAGTAAACTACTGCAACTCGCCAAGGACAGTACACCAACAATGCTGTATTTTGGATCACAGCCCAGGGTGGAAAAGTTCTACGAAAAGAACGGGTGCCTGAGAGGATTGACATCCTACACAATAGAAACAAAAAGATAGGCAAATTAAATGCACGCAGTCCCCTGTGACCAGACCGAACTCCGAACAAAAAGATTCGGAAATGTAAAAAATTATCCCTGTTTTTCAGGATGTTTCTCAAGATATGCAGCATCAGGACCAAGAGCCTGCAGTTCATCCAGCGTATTGATGTTCTGAAAGGTCTCAAGATTTGGATCAAACTGCCGGAACTCTTCAGGACTCACCCGAAGCGTATGCAGAGAGTTCACCATATCCCGAAGTGACAGGGACTCATGCTCCTCTACATACTGCCGCACTGCAGAAACACGGTACACCGCATGCAGCGGTTCAATATCCGTGTTCTCCCACTCGGGAATAATTGCATCATACTCACCGATGTGATCAAACAAATAGGTCACAATCGAACGATGAATCGTCGGCATATCACAGGCAGCAATAAACACAAACTCACCCTTCACCTCTTCAATACCAGAGGAAATCCCACCGATTGGGCCTAATCCCCGCTTTTTATCCCAGGTACACCGTACAGGCAATCCGTCAAAATGTGTTGCCTGCTCCGGACTCTTTGCAACGATTAAAATCTCATCACAGATGCCCGAAAACACCATCACCAAGCGGGAGATAAACGAACATCCCTTGTAGAAGAAGAAATACTTCTCCCGTCCGTTCACCCGCTTTGCATCACCGCCGGCAAGAATCATTGCCGAACGCACAACCCCAGTCACCGCAGCTCCTCCTTAAAGTGCGTCAGATTTACTACCATACGGTTTACCGGAGTGGGAATTCCGTGTTTTTCCCCAAGATGCACAATCGCCCCGTTAATGTAGTCGACCTCCGTGAGTCTTCCGCCCACAATATCCTGATACATGGAACTGTAATGCTCAGCAGTCGGGGGGATTTTTTCATTTTGCAGAAATGCCAGGTACTCCTCAGCACTCTTTTGCGGCAACTCAACCCCTTCTGCTTTTGAAACAGCAAACGCCTCGTGCACAATTTCAGTAATGATATTCCATGCCGGGGCTTTCAGCAGATCCCCATACGGACACGCCATCACCGCACCCAGCGGGTTGAGTGAACAGCTGTAAAACGCCTTTGACCAGACAGTACTCCGCACCGTAGGACTTGCAAGAGCGCGCATGCCCGCAGAGGAAAACAGATTTGCCAGAGTTTCAACTGCCGTATCACACCCTTCCGGGAACCGGCCGAACACAGTCTCACCTCCGTCCACCGACACGTGCACAGCATTATCCGCCCGCCACTCAAATCCTGTGATGATCATAGCCCCGATCACATGATTTGTATACTCGCGGATAACCTCCTCATTACCTATGCCGTTTTGCAGACTCACGACCTCAGCATCCCCAAACAGATGCTGGTAACTCTCACAGATCTCACGCGTCGCCGCAGACTTTGTGGAGATGATAATATAATCCCATGATCCGGATGGTACACATTCACCACAGGGAAAGTGGTAGGTCCCCTCGCCCCAGATGCCGGTCATAACAAATCCGTCAGCGGATATAGCATCCGCATATCTTTTCCGGCATACCGCATACACCTCCGCATGCGCCGAAAGTTTTGCCGCAACGGTAAGACCAACCGCCCCGGCACCGAGTATCAGTATCCGCATAATCGCGGAATGATATTCGTCCTGCGACTACATTAAGTAAAACCATTGGCGCGCCAAAACAGCGCAGTCACATGGTTTCGGAAACGATGTTCTGGAACTTAGACAGTATACAATACATCACTTGTAAACATCATCAGTAACAATAACTGAACAAAATATATACAATACATTACGATGAGTTAAATACTCTTGTAAGCATACAGGAATGTATGCACAAAAAGCATCTGCTCTCAGTTGCAGGTCTTCTTGTCGTGTGTGTCGCACTGGTTTTTGCTGCCGGATGCGTATCGGATCCAGCAGACTCCGATAAGACTCCGACCGTAGAGATTCTCTACACCGGAGCAGGCACCATGCCGGGACTTCTTGCAACAGGACAAGTTGACGGATACATCATTTGGCAGCCGTTCGTAGCTGTCGGTGTTGAAGGGGATGTCGGAAAGGTTGTAGCCTACAGCCAGGATCTTCCTCCGGAAGGCATGTGGAAAGAACACACCTGCTGTGCAATTGGCGCAAACTCCGAAGCACTGAAGAACACGGATCTCACAACCAGCATTGTTGCTCTGATGATCCTTGGTGATAAGTACATCAATGACTATCCCGACAAAGCCGCAGAACTGACGGCTGACTGGCTGTTCTCCAAACAGAACATGGTGTACGGTAACATCACGGTTAACTCAGTCGATGCCATGAATGCCTCGATCCCAACGATCATGTTCTCAAGCACCGTTACTGATGCATGGATTGCAAGCAACGAGGAGTTCATCAAGTCCCAGCGTGAGCTGAATCTGATCACCGGAAAACTTGCATCCACTACCGCAGAGGAGTCCAACGAGCTACTCTATGACTTCGGTCCGTACGAAGCAGCAACTGCACAGATTGAAGCAGGCACCCTCAACACTCCCGCACCGGTAGAGAACACAATCTCGATCGGCTACCTCCCAAGCGATCACGATGCACCACTGTTTGTTCTGTTGAAAGACTGGCAGTACTTCAAAGACACCTACAACTCCTACCTCAAACCGACCACGGAAAGTACCGGAAAGGTGTCCGAAGCCGAACTGTTCATCAACGGTGAGAAGATTGCTGACGTCACCTTTGTAGAAGGTTCCGGCGGACCACAGCTGATGACCCTGCTTTCACAGAACACCATCCAGTACGCTGTTGCGGGAACACCGCCTTATATCAGTGCAATCGATAAGAGCACTGGTTCTGTCAGCTTAAAGATCCTCGCTCCGATTCAGCTTGAAGGATCCGGACTCGTGGCAAGCATGAACTCCCCGGCAAATGACTGGGAAAGCTTTGTACAGTGGGTTACCGACCGCAGTGCGGCAGGCGACAACGTTGTGATTGCCGACCCGCAGCTTGGATCAATTCAGGATGTACAGTTAAAGGCCGCACTCAAAGATGCAGGCATCACTGCCATCACGATGCAGCAGTAAAACGGTTTGATTACAACCGTTTCTTTTTTTCAAAACATTATCCTCGGAATATCAGATCCATCTTACATCTTGAAACAAAAGAACCATAAAAGATCTAACCTTGCCACCACCCTTAGGTTAATACACTCGCGTGAAGAATATGGTAATATCCAACACCGGAATGAAACGTTCCGGCAGGAGATCTGAAAGACCATGGCAACAAAAAAATCAGGCGTATATGATGCAATTTTAAAGCAGATCAATGCAGAGATGTACTCCGCATACCTGTACCTGCAGTTCTCCGCAGATGCAAGTGCAATGAAATGGAATGGTGCAGCAGCATGGCTGCGTGCACACGCATCCGAGGAACTGACCCACGCAACCCGGTTCTACGACTACCTCGTCCGCAAAGGAGTCGATGTGAAGTTTGATGCAATCGAAAAACCGGCTACCGGTGCAAAAGATCTTCTTGAGATCTTCAAAGCAGTCTATGGACACGAGATCAAAGTCACTGCAATGATCAACAAGATCATGGAAACGGCTGTTGCCGAGAAAGACTATGCAGCAATTGGAGAACTCCAGTGGTTCGTTACCGAACAGGTTGAGGAAGAAGAGACAGTAAGAGACATCGTTGACATGCTCGAAAAAGCAGGAAAGTCTCCGGAAGCCCTGATCTTCATCGACCACCGGCTCGGCTCCCAGAAAGAATAATTTTTTCTCTCCTTTTTTTCCATCCTTAGCCTGAGGTCCGGATCATGTGACAAGAGATACGGATCTATTCATTCCAGCGAAAAAATTTCTTTTGATGTCTGAAAATCACAACGCCACACACCGTCAACATAGCAAAATCCCATGATTTTCAACACATATCTTTTTATACTTAAAAGTCAGATGATTGAGAAGTGATTCAAAAGTGAAGAGAAATATCAGCGTTAAGCATCTCTCTCAGACTCCTATCGAAAAACAGAAAGTCGAGCTTGTCGAGCGTAAATGTATCGGCCACCCGGACAGCCTTGCTGACGGTGTTGCAGAAGCAGTTTCCCGCGCACTTTGCAAGGAATATATGGCTGAGTGTGACGGAGGAGTTCTCCACCACAACACCGATCAGGGCGAGGTCGTTGCAGGTGAGTCCGCTCCGGCATTCGGCGGTGGAAAGATCATCAAACCGATCTACTTCCTCCTGACCGGTCGTGCAACCCGCAAGTTCGGTGACAAAGTGTTTGCAACCGATGCAATTGCAGTCAATGCTGCACGGGAATATCTGAAGACCACCATTCCTACCTTTGACATGGATCGCGACATCATCGTCGACTGCCGCATGGGTTCCGGCTCCACCGATCTCTGTGATGTCTTCAACACCAAGAAGGGCCACACCACCGTCCCGCGGGCGAACGATACCTCATTTGGTGTTGGTCACGCACCCTTCTCCCAGGTTGAACAGATCATCCTTGGCCTCGATGACTACATCGCAAACGAGTTCCGCCCCAAAAACCCGATGCTCGGATACGATATCAAACTCATGGGACTGCGTGAGATCAATACGATCACCATCACCGTTGCAGCCGCAATGGTTGACCGCTACTGCTCTGACATCACCGACTATGTCGAGATGAAAGAGAAGATGGAGGAGTCCTTCACCAAGGTCGCCAAGAAGTACACCGATCGCAAAGTCAAAGTTGAGATCAACACCGCTGATATCATCAGAAAGAAGACCACCTCTGTCTTCCTCACCGTCAACGGAACATCCGCAGAGATGGGTGACGACGGATCTGTTGGACGCGGTAACCGCTGCAACGGTCTTATCACGCCGAACAGACCGATGTCCATGGAAGCAACCTCCGGAAAGAACCCAATCAACCACATCGGTAAGATCTACAACCTGCTCTCAACCGAGATCGCACGTGAAGCCTGCCAGAAGGTTGACGGAATTGAAGAGATGTATGTCAGACTTCTTTCCCAGATCGGCCACCCGATTGACTACCCGCTGGTTGCAAGTGTGCAGTGCATCACCAAACGCGGCTATGACTTCAAAGAGTACCAGTCCGAAGTTGAGGAGATCGTCAACCACCGTCTCGAAAACATCACGGACATCACCCGCCTTGTTATCGAAGGCAAATTAAAGACCTTCTAAAGTATGTCAGACGCAGCCAAAGTCCGGCTTGCCATCCCCAACAAGGGACGGATAGCAGAGCCGATCAACGATCTGATGAACAAATCAGGCATTCACATTCTGATGAGTGCATCCCGTCAGCTGATCGCAAAGACCGTCGATCCCCAGATTGAGGTTCTGTTCGTGCGGCCGATTGATATCCCCGAGTATGTTGCAAAAGGTGTTGCCGACATTGGCATCACCGGCGTTGACATGGTAGCCGAGCGCGGATCGGATGTTGAGACACTCCTTGATCTCAGGTTTGGCTCAGCCCGGCTGGTTCTTGCAGTGCCGGAGAAATCACCGGTAAGTACACTGAAGGATCTTGAAGGTATGAGGGTTGCAACAGAGTTCCCCGGTATCTGCAGAAAATATTTTGCAGATGCCGGTGTTGATGTGACACTCATCGAGGTCAGCGGCGCCTGTGAGGCGGCACCGCAGCTCGGTGTTGCCGACGCAATTGTGGATCTTACTTCGTCAGGTACCACACTTGAGATTAACAAACTCAGGATCGTTGAGGAACTGCTCTCCAGTACGACAAATGTTATTGCAAACCGCGATGCACTTCGCACAAAGCATGAGAAGATCGAGGAGATTCTCCTTGCCTTTGAAAGTGTCATCGCTGCAAAAGGCCAGTGTTATCTGATGCTCAATGTTGAGAAGGCAAAGCTCGAGGAAATCCGTGGTCTGATCCCCGGTCTTGGAGGACCGACCATCATGGAGATTGCCGGATCCGATTCGGTTGCACTGCACGCGGTTGTTCCCCACGAGCGAGTGTATCAGCTGATCAACCAGCTCAAGCGCAACGGTGCCCGGGACATCCTTGTCCTTGACATAACACGGATGGTGCGCTGATGGAGATCTTCCCTGCGGTTGATGTACTGCGCGGTATGTGTGTACAGCTGGTGCAGGGAGAGCGTTCCACTGCAACCATCTACGGTACGCCACTCGAGAACGCTGAGCGGTGGATCAATGCCGGTGCCAAAAACCTCCATGTGGTGAATCTTGACGGAGCATTTTCGACATCGTCGGAGAATGTGAAAGTAATCCGAGAGGTTGTTGCGGAGACAGATGTATTTGTACAGGTTGGCGGCGGTATCCGCAGTATTGCAGACGCACGCGGGTGGCTGGATGCAGGTGTTGATCGAATCATTGTGAGCACATTTGCAACCAAAGAGCCAAAGGCTTTGACTGCTCTTGCAGATGAGTTTGGCAGTGAGCGGATCATGGCAGGGGTGGATGCCCGTGCCGGTGAGATTGCGGTGTCCGGGTGGCAAGAGACAGCCGGAGACTACATCGAGTGGGCGCAGTTGTTTGAACAGCTTGGTGCGGGATCGCTTCTGTATACGAATGTGGATGTGGAAGGTCTTCAGGCAGGAATTGTCCAGGAACCAGTGAAAGCATTGATCGAGGCAGTGTCCATCCCAGTGGTGGTTGCGGGAGGTGTGAGCTCTGTTGCAGATGTTTCTGCCCTCCGCCGTCTCGGTGCCGCTGGTTGTGTGCTGGGTTCTGCATTGTACAGCGGAAAGATTCATCTAAATGAGGCACTGAAAGAGGCATGCGAATCATGAGATCAGCAGAAGTTGTGCGGGAGACCAAAGAGACAAACATTCGTATTGTATTTAATCCGGATCTGCGTGGTGAGATTTCCATTGATACAGGTGTAGCATTCTTTGATCATATGCTGAACTCCTTTGCCCGCCACGGAGGATTCTCCCTGACTGTACTGGCAAAAGGTGATCTGGAGGTTGATCCCCATCATACCATTGAGGATGTGGGAATTGTGCTCGGATCAGCAATCAAGCAGGCAGTTGGTGACGGACGTGGTATCCGGAGGTTTGCCCATGCCATAATTCCGATGGATGAGTCACGAGCAACTGTTGCACTTGATGTAGGCGGACGCGGATATCTGGTGATGGACGGTGCATTCACCGGAATTGTAACCGGCGGTATCCCCAATGATCTCTTTGAGCACTTCCTCTACAGTCTCTGCATTAATGCAGGAATTACCACGCATGTGATCTTTTCAGGAGTAAACGATCACCACAAATGTGAAGCAATCTTCAAGGCATTCGGAGTGGCGCTGGGCGAGGCCCTTTCACTCGTGCCCGGACGCGATGATGTCCCGAGCACAAAAGGAACACTCTAACTTTTTTAACAGGAATCTCTCCCAAAAAACATTGTACTCTTTTGAGTAGCATAAAAAAGATCAGAAAGAGAGACGGATGTCTGTCCGGATCTGTGCGACGGCGGTTCCCGCCACAAACACACGGACAACACCGCCACTTTCAGAGACAGTAATTCCAATCGCGGGTGCAACCTTTGTGATAGCTGCTGTAGCCAGATGACGGCCTCCAAGACCACTTTGGAGATGGACATCACGACCGTCGGCATCCAGGTATCTGCCGGAAGCGCCGATGATACCATTCTTGTCGATCAGGAACACTCCGTCAAGCTGGGCGAACTCTTTAACACTCTCCCAATTCTCTTTTATCCGCACATCGCGGACTGATTCGGGGTGACCCTCGTAAGGATTTAAGACACCCTGATGGGACCACCGTTTGAGTTCCTCAATGTCGCCGATGATGAACGCGGTTCCAATGGCACGTCCTTCGCGACCCTCGCGGGCAATTTCAAGCGCAAGAGAGAGTACCGAGTGTAAGACATCAAGATCAGCGATGCCAGCGTACTGTTCAATGTTGAACTGACTGTTCGTGTCTTCAATATCATAGATCAGCAAAGCGTACGGGAACACTGCAACAACAGTTCCGCTCTGCATTTTTGTCAGAATCTTGTACTGTAATACTGCGTCAATGATGTGATTGGAACAGTAATCAACCAGCGTTACCATCGTACGATCACGAAGAATTTCTGGTTGGATGTCACGAATCCAGACAACCGGCGTGTTTAGATTGATTTCAGTATCTTTGTTTAGGAAAGAAATGATTGCAAGAGCGTCCACTGTTCTGGCAAGCTCGTCGGCAGCGAGAAGCAGTGTACGATCTTTTTCCTTCATATGACCTCCTTCACCAGGAGCGGAATTTCTGACGGGCGGGTTGCAACCGGAATACCGAGTTCTCTCAGCCGCTCAATCTTGGACGCGGCATCACTCTCGCCACCTTCAACAATTGCACCGGCATGGCCCATGCGTTTTTCCTTGGGAGCAGAGATTCCAGCAATGTAGGCTACAACCGGCATGCCAAGAGATAAGGCACGCTTCGCACCGCGGATCTCCAGATTTCCACCAACTTCGCCGATCAGTACAGTAGCGCGGGTTCTACCATCCTCAACGAATACGTCCATCACGTCAGAAAATGTCTGACCGATAATCGGATCTCCGCCGATACCGATAATACCAGATTGACCAAGTCCCGCAAGAGACAGCTCCGAAATAACCTCATATGTCAGTGTTCCACTGCGCGAAACAACGCCGATATCACCCTTGGAGCAGAGGTTTGTAGGGATGATGCCAAGTTTGCACTCGTCAGGGATCAAAAATCCAGGACAGTTCGGGCCGATGACTTTCGTTCCACAGGTTTTTGCATAGGCGATTGCCCGCATCACATCATGCACCGGAATGTGCTCAGTAATAACAACTGCCGTTGGAATCCGTGCGTCAGCTGCTTCCATAATGGCATCGCCGCACCCGCCTGCCGGAACAAAGATGACGGACGCACCAATATCATGGTGATCCATTGCATCCCAGACAGTGTTGTACACCGGTACGCCATGTACCTGCTGGCCGCCTTTTCCAGGAGTCATGCCGGCAACAACACCAGCACCGCCGACTGCTTTTGCGTACTGGTTCATCAGATTGATGTGGAATGCGCCCTGTGAACCGGTAGCTCCCTGCACCAGAATTTCTGTGTCCTTATCTGCATAGATCATTTGTTTGCCACCTCCACTGCTGCACGAATCGCCTGATCCATCGTATCAAGCATGGAATAACCCTTCTCTTCCAGGAGCCTACGACCTTCAGCCTCATTTGTTCCAGCAAGTCGGACAATCACCGGCTGCGGAACACCGGCATCGATGATACCGTGAGCAACCTCATCACAGCGCGTAATACCTCCAAGAAGGTTGACCACAATCACCTTTACTCCGGGAATGGACGCAACAAGACGCACCGCACGGGCAACACGTTCAAACCCAGCCCCACCTCCTACATCGAGGAAGTTTGCAGCACGACCGTTATAATGGGCAATGATGTCGAGTGTTGCCATTGTCAGGCCAGCTCCATTACCGATAACACCAATGTCACCACCCAGCTCCACGTATGAAAATCCATGCTTCTCCGCCTCGGCCTCACGAGGAGTTAAGTCGCGGTTCTCAGAGATACCCTGACGGACAAGGGCATTGTCATCCAGTACGATCTTACCGTCCGCAGCAATGATTCCTTTCGGTGTCATCACAAGCGGATTGATCTCAGCAAGGATTGCATCTGTTTTACAGTAAACATGATAGAGAGCGTTGATAACCGGCCCGATAGACTTCGGGGCAGAACCCAAAACATTACGCAGGATAAAGTCAGGGACATCACGGAAGAATGGATCGATAAATGCACGGCGGAGAGCCTCCGGTCTTTCCTTCGCAAGTGTCTCAATCTCCACACCGCCTTCTTCGGAGAAAAGAATTACGGGCATCTTGGCCGAACGATCAATGGTGATACTGAGGTAGTACTCATGCTGAATATCGAGCGCTTCCTCAACCAGCACCTGCTCCACAGGCAGCCCTTTAATGGTCTTGCCAAACAGTTCTTTTGCAACTTCAGAAATATTTTCATCGGTGGCAGGAAGAATTCCACCTGCCTTTCCACGACCACCAACATCCACCTGTGCTTTGAGGACGACATGGTCTGCAACCCGGGCCTGAGCTGCGGCAGCTTCACCAGCACGGTTGATGAGTTCACTGTTCGGAACCGGGATACCTGCATCCCGGAAGATCTGTTTTGCTTCGTGTTCGCGGAATTTCATGTTCTCTGCTCTCTAACCAGCTCCATACCAATGGAAAGAGCTTTTTTATTATTTTCTTCTGTGCCTTTGGGAACGCTGTCAAGAACAGCATGCTCAAGCGCTTCATAGCTGATGATGCCGGTAGCCTCCAGAAGGCCGCCAAGCATGATGACGTTGGCAAACACCGGCTTTCCAAGCCGTTCCTTTGCAACGGCTGTTGCCGGGACCATATAACAGGTACAGTCCGGGCGGCTGGTAACATACCCAGGATCAATCAGCATGATCGCATCTTTTGCGGCGTTTGCACCGTACTTCTTGAACGCTTCTTCGGACATTATCGCATAGATGTGTGGATCAGTGACCTTTGGATAATGGATCGGTTCATCGGAGATGATGACAGCGGATGCACTTGCACCACCACGAGCTTCGGGTCCGTAACTTTGTGTCTGGACAACATGTTTTCCCCCATAGAGTGCTGCAGCACGACCGAGAATGACAGCTGCAGTAATGATACCCTGACCTCCGAGCCCAGAGAATCGTATCTCCTGCCTCATGGTCTACCTCCTAGAACCGGGTTGCTGCGCCGGACAAGTTCACCAACAACGAACTTTCCCGGAGCAAGCGGAATGCCGGCAGCCGCATCACGATCGGCTTTTCCTTTCAGAACCGCATTCGTACGGAACATGTCGATCATCTGAGAGACCTGCTTCATTTTGTTTTTACTGCCAAAGGACGTGGGGCACTGTGCCATGACCTCAATGAAGGAGAGACCGGGTGTTTCAATTCCTGCACGGATTGCTGCAGTGAGCTCCTTGACGTGGAACGAGGTCCAGCGTGCAACATAGTTTGCACCGGCTGCTTCGGCAACAGCACAAAGATCAAACGGCATTTCATGCATACCGTAGGGAGTGGTAGTAGTAATTGCACCGTACGGAGTGCAGGGACTTCCCTGACCTCCGGTCATCCCGTAGATACTGTTGTTCATGCAGACAACGGTGAGATCAATGTTTCTCCGGCATGCATGAATGAAATGGTTACCACCTATTGCGGAAAGATCACCGTCCCCAGTAAAGACGATGACGTTATTTTCCGGTTTTACAAGTTTAACACCGGTTGCAAACGGCAGTGCACGACCGTGCGTGGTGTGCAGAGAGTCACTAGAGGTGTATCCGGCAGCACGTGAAGAACAACCAATTCCAGAGACAAAAGTTGTTTTGTCGCGGTCCAGCCCAAGTTCGTTTACTGCCCGGAGTGTGCAGTTAAGGATGGTTCCGTTCCCGCAACCTGCACAGTAGATGTGAGGCAGGCGATCTTGGCGGTACCAGTCTTCGAGGGTCACAGCAGCACCTCCGTGAATGTACCAGTAGCGGTTTCCGCAACGTCTGCGGCGTGCTTAAGCTCGTCAACGGTGTGCAGTGCACCACCGAGTTTGGGGGCTGTGACAACCGGGACGTTGGTATGCATACGGACCTCGCGAGCTATCTGGCCGAGGTTCATTTCGGGAACGACAAATGCTTTCACTGCATGGAACTCGGAAAGTTTTGCGTCCGGGAACGGCCAGACAATTCTAAGATTTAAGTGGCCGTATACTCCCGGATAGTCAGCCAGAAGCTGCTGGACTGCTCTGGTTGGTGCTCCATAGCTTATGAAAACAATTTCTGCATCAGGGTTTACGATGTCAACATCTGCGATCTCATTTCGGAAGTTCTCAATTTTCCCGACCTGACGTCTGACAAGGCTCTCGTGCAGGGCTGCGGAGTCGGTTGCCGGATATCCCCGCTCGTCATGGGTGAGTCCGGTGATGTGAACACCGTGTCCGTTTCCGAATGTACCGAAACCTGGAACTCCCTCCACGTCCGGCTGGCAGGGAAGATCACCTGTAGAGAGTTCACGACGTGGAGTAATCTCGACGTTGTCCCGTAAAACAACCTTTTCCCTCATGTGACCAATTGTTTCATCCGCCATGAGAAAAACGGGGGTCCGGAATCGGTCTGCAAGATTAAAGGCTTTGACAGTCAGATCAAACATCTCCTGCACAGAGGATGGAGAAAGGGCAATGATGCTGTAATCTCCATGAGAACCGAACCGTGCCTGCATCATATCTCCCTGAGCCGCCATTGTGGGCTGACCCGTGGATGGGCCTCCACGCTGAACATTGACAACCACGCAGGGAGTCTCGGTCATGGCAGCATAACCTATGTTTTCCATCATGAGAGAGAAACCAGGGCCTGAGGTTGCAGTCATCGTACGTGCGCCTGCCCAAGCGCCTCCAATGATTGCAGCCATACTGGCAAGCTCATCCTCCATCTGGATGAAGGTCCCGCCGACTTTGGGAAGGCGGGCTGCCATTCGCTCAGCAACCTCCGTGGACGGAGTAATCGGGTATCCGGCAAAGAAGCGGCACCCAGCAGCAATTGCACCCTCAGCACAGGCGGTATTTCCATTGAGGAATTCGATTTTATCAGTCAATATTCAATCACCACTTTGTGTGCCTCGTAGGGTTTTTCCTCCACCCATGAGATGGCCTGATCCGGACAGGTCATCTGACACATCCCGCAGAGCTGGCGACCATACATTATCTGCAGGCGGCAGTTGGTGCAGCGCTCAGGATGGTCAAGGACAGGTATTACATAACCGCGGGGACCCGGCCGTCTCCCTTCCTGGAATATCCGATACGGACATACCTGGGTGCAAAGGTTGCAGCCTTTGCAGCGGCGTTCATTGATGACGAGCTTCATTAGATACTGCTTATATTATGCGTCTGGAAAAGGGTAAAAGTTCTCGTATATGGACCCCTCGGAATTGCCCCCTGCGAGTGTGTGACATGGATCACCGCGCAAAGGTACATGACACATCGCGGAGGGATGATGATAGAATAACGAATCAAAAAAAGGGTTAGCAGAGCTTTGCTCTGATGAAATCATCTGCTTTTGCTATCGCATCAGGAATTTTTGCAGGGTCAGTACCGGCTCCCTGTGCAAGATTTTCTTTACCTCCGCCTTTACCACCAAGTTCAGCGCACACTGCCGAAACAAGCTGTCCGGCATGAACTTTATCGGTGACACCGGATGCGGCGACAACACCAATGCCATCTGCGGTTGTTAGAAGAACAGCAATACCTCCGCGACCAGCAACTGCACCGGCAACAGTCACAAGTTCCTTGCGTGAGACATCCACCTGTTTGATGACAACCTCAGTGCCGTTCACCATAACACCCTCCAATCGGGAAAGTTCCAGATCTGCAATCTTGGCCCTCAGACGTTCAATCTCCTTGCGCTGATCCTTCCACTCGGTAAAGAATCGCTCAACAGACGCTGGGAGGTTTTCGGTCTGCACAGACAACGTATCGGCAGAAGTATTCAGAAGCGTCTGGATGTGCTGCATTGCTTCAAGTGCGGCAAATCCTGCTGCAAACTCAACACGCTCCACACCGTCCTGAATATGCTCAAGACGCAGAAGCTTGATGGGACCTATCTCACCGGTACTCTGACAGTGCGTTCCTGCGCATGCCTGTACCTCAGCACCCATCTGCACAATCCGCAGCTCTTTTCCTGGTGGAACTCCTCCCTGATACAGAGCAAAACCGAACTTCTGCTCAGCCTTGGTACGGCTCTCCACCTTGATCATGACAGGGAGATTTTCCATCACCAGACGGTTTGCTACAATTTCAATCTGTTTAAGCTGTTCCGGTGTGATGTGGGTATAATGCCGGATATCAAGCCTGGCAGTATCAGTGGATAACTGAGAACCAGCCTGGTGAATGTGAGGACCAAGAACCTCTTTTGCTGCGCGAAGAATTACATGGGTTCCAGAGTGGTGACGCATAAGGGCCCAGCGGCGCTCCTCGTCAACCACACCCTTTACCCGATCACCGCGTTTCAGACCGGGACCGCGAACCTTATGGAGAATCACATCACCGGACTTGACGACTTCCTCCACACGGATCATTGCATCCATTGTGACAAACATTCCGGTATCGGACGGCTGGCCTCCTCCTTCGGGGTAGAACAACGTGTGGTCGAGAATGACGTAATCGTCAAAGACGTCCACAACGGTAGCCTCAAACTCCATGTCGGTCGGCCGCTCATAGTAGCTCTTACGGGTTGCGGGCAGGCCTGCAATCCGGTCGGCATACTTGGAAAGCGGGGACACCGGTTTTTCTCCTTCATTCTCAGAGTGCATATCTGCGATCTGGGAGTCGAAGTCATCCGGAATCTCGAACTGTGCACCGGTCTCGGTCAGGATCCTGCCCATCAGATCAACCGGAATCCCATGAGAGTCATAAAGCGTGATGAGCTCCTCAAGCGGGACTGGCTGATTTTTCTTAACATAGGTCTGACCGACCCGCTGCACGGTACGGGTTCCGCGCTCGATGGTTGCATCATACTTCTCAACCTCACGGCTGATGATCTCACGTACAATTGCTGGTTCCTGCTCAAACTGAGAGAGACCAATCTTCTCCATCTGGGCCACAACAAGATCACCAAGATCCTCATCAACGCCTGCCTCCTGCATCATCCGGATACTGCGACGCAGGACCAGACGTGCAAGATATCCTTCGCGGACGTTGGAAGGAACGATTAAGTCGCCGAGCATGTAGGCAAGGCAACGGGTGTGATCGCACAGTGCATAGATGTTTTCCATTGGAACAATCATCTCTTCCAGTTTCGCAAGCGAGACACCGGTTGCATCGGCAACTTTCTGCCGGAGATCATGCAGCTTTTCACCGCGGATGTCCATGAGTCCGGCGAACTTTGCGTTCATTCCGAGGATGTGGGCAAACTCTGGATTGTCAAGACGATCTTCCATTCCTGCGGCATTCAGAAGACGTGGGATCATTTCAGGGAAGACGGCATCATATGCGGTCGGGGTTCCCTGTGATGCCCAGGCAAACCGCTCAAGACCATATCCGGTATCCACAATCCGAAGCGGCATCTCATAGTAGTCTTTGCCGTCGATCATAACCTGCGGTTTACCGGAGTTCTTCCGTGAGAGGTTCATGAAAACGAGCGTTGCAACCTCAAGTCCGCCCATCAGAACCTCAACACTTGCACCCGCATTTCCTCCGCCGAACCACGGATTTTCCTTGAACGTGAGATTGGCAAGATCACCGCCAATGGACTCAACAAAACCACTGCACAGTTCAACACAGTGATCCTTCCAATAAACCGGGTGATCATCGGTGTTGAAGGCATGATGCGCCATCATCTCAAAGCAGGTGAAATGACGGCCAGACCGACCAACATTATCGAGGTCATTGAGCCGGATACAGGGTTGGGAAATGGTTAAGGGGTTTGCCGGAGGTGGACAGATCCCGCCAGTTACGTACGGCTGGAAATCAGCAATGGATGCGATGGTCAGGTAAATATCATCGCGCCACCGTGCGGCGACAGGATACCGGCTAATACGGGTGTGACCATTTCTCTCGAAGTAGGAGAGGTAGGCCTCCCGCATCTCTTCCACACTGTGTCTGGCAAACATGGGATTGCCGATGAACTGGTATGGCTCACAGGGAGCGTCACCACAGACTTCACGTTCCGGGTCCCGGGTCCAGAATGGCATTCCGCATTTTTTACAGATTTTGCGGACAAATCCTTCCCGCTTGAAATATTCAAGCTGATATTCATTCTCAAGCATGAAGAACCACTAACTGAGGTTGATAACCACTATAGGTTAGAGTGGATGTAAGATAATTATTCCCTTCGGGAATAACCGTACAATGCCTGCGTGCCCAGTACATTCGCTGCCTCAAAGAAGATTTTCCACATATAATGCGAATGTAACCTCTAGTCTGTAGATTCCGGAAAGGTGTCATATGTTCTGGGAGAACACGTGACGGATTCATGTAGATCACCCAGAACTCTTCCCGGCTTATCCTGGTTTGGGATGATGAATCTGGGCAAGGAAGAGGGATCGATCCTGTATCCAAAAAGGATCTAAAAATTTTCTTTACTGAAACCGGGTGCAATAGACAGATTCGTACTTGCAGAATATCTGGATCATAGCCCAGTAATTTTCTGAATCGGATGGTTTACCCACCTACGTATCGGCATAGGTTCTCTTTAGTCCAGTTCACTAAGCCGTATCCGGCACGCAGTCATCTTCTCAAACTCACCAAGTTTTTCGTAACAGCCCGCAAGACCGTTAAGCGCGACAGTATCATCCGGCAGAAGGACGAGAGTACGCTCATATGCGGCAATGGCATCACTGTACCGTTCAAGACCTGTAAGAGCCTGTGCCATACCGCGCCACGCCTCTGCATCATTTGGTGTTAGTTCGCACAATTGAAGGTACGCTGCGTGAGCCTTTTCAAAACGGGAAGATGCCAATAGTTCATCAGCGGTCTGTTTCCAGAACACCGGGTTGTTCGTGGGGTGAAATGTCATACCAGTACTTGGGTGTCCCCTACAAAAAAGAGATGGATATTATGCCTGAACAGTGGTGAAGATACCAGTCACGTTGTTGATCTTAACCTCGTCACCATTGTCGTACCAGATCTCACCGTTACCCAGGTGGTAACTTAATTTACACGGTTTTTTGGCATGTGTTGCTTCGTCAATGAGGGTCACGTCCAAGATAAGCCAGCCCTCAGTATCGGAGTAGTGAACAGCTTCAATACCGTTTGCGAGCTCTAAAACCTCTCTGGGGTTATCCCGTCCTCGTACGATTACAAGATACATACTGTGATCTTTTGTGATCCAACAAAGATAAACATTCAGAAACAGGTAAGATAAAACAAAAAGGTTAGTGCTGATATCGGGATTCGAACCCGAGTCGCTGGCGTGAAAGGCCAGCATGATTGGCCTCTACACTATATCAGCCCAATCACTGCTGCATCGCAGTATTGCCTATAGAGGTTGTCGTGAAAAAATAAAAAGATTATGATATCAATCTGATGAGGGTTAGTATGCGTCGCCTTCGTTCTGGGTGACTTCCTGGAATGCAGGGATCAGTCTGCGGTACACTGCGCCAGGTTTTCCATCGCCAATCACTCTGCCATCAATTTTGGTGATTGCACAGATTTCTGCGGCTGTTCCGGTAACCATAACCTCGTCAGCAGTATACAGATCAAACAGACCAAGCTCACAGATTTCATAGGGAATCTCAAGTTTGTCCAGAAGTTCAAGCAGGACATGGCGCGTAATTCCCTTGAGGTTGTTGATGGTCGGCGGGGTGTAGAGTTTACCGCCTTTGACCAGATAGATGTTGTCACCGGAGCCCTCAGCAAGTTTTCCGGTACGGTCAAGGAAGATAGCTTCGTCACCGCCTTTGTAGTTTGCCTCGATCTTACCAAGGATGTTGTTGAGATAGTTCAGTGATTTGATGTTGGGCGGGAGAGAGTCAGGAGTGTTGCGGCGGACACAAACGGTTACTGCAGTCAGACCTTTTTCATACAAGTCGCCATACATCGCACCCCATTCAGATGCTGCACAGATGACCGTCGGTTTTTCACAGTGGTGAGGGTCGAGGCCCATCGATCCGATACCACGACTGATGATCGGACGGATGTAAGCATTTTTCAGGTTGTTCCGGCGCAGAGTCTCTTTGATGATCTCGGCCATCTCGTCTTTGGTAACCGGCGGAATAAGATCAATTGCTTTTGCTGAGTCAAAGAGCCGGTCCACATGTTCCATTAAACGGAACACACGGCCGTTGTATGCACGAATTCCCTCAAACACACCGTCACCGTAGAGAAAACCGTGATCAAAAATGGATACAGTCGCCTGCTCTTCAGGGACAAATTTTCCATTGACATACACTAACATGATTGAGTTGTTTGTCGGGATTGCTATATCTAATGTGCGGCTCACTATCGGAAGAGATAGGAAAAACGCATAGAAACACACAATTAAGACCCGTGCATTACTCCCAAGTCCCGAGAACTCGCGGCTGAAAAATATGAGAGTCAGTGCCCATACTCCATTCACTGGAAAATACAGCCAGGTACGTGAAATCTATCGATCAGGTTCACAGACTTTCAGCACAAAAACATCAGGACGGCTGTAATGTCCAGAGGGATCAAAATCCATACGGGATAAAACGATGTCATCGAGCGCAAGATCTGCATACAGAATTTCTTCACGGTCAAAAACAGGACCTGCAACGCAGCGGCCGAACGGATCGTAGATACAGCTACCTCCGGGACACATGTTCTCCGGCAGATCCTTCAATTCACCTCCACAGTACAGATCAGGAGGATACATCGATTTGGTCACGTACTGATTGCAACCAATCACAAAGCATCTGCCTTCCAAGGCTATGTGGCGCATGGTTGCCTGCCATTCATCGCGCGAATCAGCAGTAGGTGCAAGATAAAGAGAAACTCCTTTCTGGTACATCGCAGCACGCGCAAGCGGCATATAATTTTCCCAGCAGATAAGAGAACCCATCACGCCAAACGGCGTGCGAATGATCGGAAGAGTGCTTCCGTCCCCTTCCCCCCAGATGCACCGTTCAGTTCCGGTTGGTTTCAGTTTCCGATGCTTCCCCAAAAGAGTACCATCCGGACCAAAAAAGAGATTTGTACAGTAGAGGGTTGCAGAAGTAGCATCGCGTTCAGTCACACCGATGGAAACATAGACATGTGCTTTGGCAGCGGCACTGCCGATAAGATCCGTATCAGGACTTGGCACAATCATGGAGTTGTCATAGTAGCGTTTCCAGTCATATCTGCCCTCCATACTTCGGCTACCGACAACGTATCCAAACGAGAGACCGCGCGGATATGCAGGAATGAAAGACTCAGGAAACACCACAAGCTCCGCACCATGACGGGCTGCCTCATCTATGGCCTCAATGGTTTTCTGTACTGTTGATGCTTTGTCAAACAGAATAGGGGCAAGCTGGCAGACAGCAACACGAACAGATTGCGGAAGATCGATCATGCACCGTGTACCCATGCACCTTTTTTTCCGTCAGAGATTTCCTGTTTCCAGATAGGAACCCGTTCCTTCAGCCGCTCAATGATGTACCGTGACCCATCATAGGCCTCAGGCCGGTGACTCGCACCCACAATAATCACCACGATCGTCTCACCAAGTGCAAGACGACCATACCGGTGCACAATATCCACAGAGTTCAGGTGAAACTGTTCCTTTGCCTCTGCAGCAATGTCGGCAAGATCCTTTTCCGCCACCGGTACAAACGCTTCAATTTCAAGTTCGTCCATGCCATCATCACGAACACAGCCGACAAACACCAGTTGTGCACCATCAGCATGTGTTCGAGATGCAGCAATCAGGGCGCCAATATCAATATCCTCTTTTTGAACAGACAGGACCATTGTTTATCCTCCTGAGACCGGCGGGTACAGCACGATCTCGTCACCGTCAGAGACGGCAATTTCTTTTGCATCATCTGCATCGATTCTTTCACGGTTGTACATCAGAATGACATGCCCGCGAAGGCTGTCACCATCAAACAGTTCATCACGGGCAGCCGGAACAGACTCTGCAAAGCTGTGAAGAACTGACAGAATTGTTGCACCGTTGGAGATGGTAACAGTATTTTTTTCACCGAATTTTTCACGGAAGCTGGCAAAGGCAAGAATTGTTATTTCACTCATGGTTTATCCTCGCAGATATTGGAACAGACAGGACAGCGTCGGCTCTTTTTCACAGAGAAAACATCCATTCTGTTTACCGCACCATCCCAGAGCAGAAGTTTTCCGGCAAGCGTATCTCCTGTGCCGGTTAGGTATTTGATGGTCTCCTCAGCCTGGATTGATCCAATCACTCCGGCAGCGGCACCCAGAATCGGTGTAACTGTTGTTGTTTTTGCATCCGGGAAGATGCAAGACAGACAGGCGGTTTTCCGAGGAATGATCAGAGTTACCTGACCGGTAAGGCCGGCAACACCACCGTGCATGAGCGGGATATCAAGCGTCTGGGAGATCTCGTTTAAGATGTACCTGGCAGAAAAATTGTCCATTGCATCAACGATGATGTCAGCATCCCCAATCATACGGCGGACAGTGTTTCTATCAATGAAGGCAGAAAATGCCGTTACATCAATGTCCGGATTGAAAGCTTCAAGAGTTAGCTTTGCGGACGCAGCTTTCGGCATACCAATTCTGTCGGGCCGGTGCAGGATCTGGCGGTTAAGGTTGGTCTCCTCCACAACATCACAGTCAGCAATGCGGAGATGACCAACCCCTGCAGCTGCAAGATAAAAGGCAACAGGAGATCCAAGTCCACCACATCCGGCAAGAAACACTGTTGCGTCCTCAAGTTTTTTCTGTCCGTCATCTCCAATCACAGGGATCTGACGGAGATAGCGCTCTGTCATAAGGCATCCCTCACTGTATTCAGGCAGGCAATGGCATCAAGCCGTTTCTGATCCACCGCATTCGTTTTGATCCAAGCGGCAAGAGTCGTTTTTTTATCAGCAGAAATTTCTGCGTCACGGAGAACACGCCGATAAGTGCGATCTTGATAATAAATCGCTTTACAGGCGCGAAGAAGTTCCTTCTCTTCGGCATCATCAATAATATCTGATGCACGGGCTTTTGCAAATGTTGCCCTGATATTGACCATGGGCTCAGAAAGTGCCACATGGGTTTCAGGATCATAGACGAGACCCACTTCGTCATCAGCGATGATAATCCCGTCGCGATACCAGCGGTAAATGGAACCAACGCCAACCATACCTAGAGTGTCCATCTCAGACGCCCGTAAAGCACCCATTGAAGAGGAACCGTACACGGCAACACCTGCCCGCAGAGCACTGAGGATCTCGCGGTGGCCAACGGCCCGATCCTGGAAGAAAACACCGTCAATTAAGACGATAATCTTTGCACCTGCTCTGACAGCCTCGGTAAGATCACCGCGCTTTGCCGGAGGCAGATACTCTGCATCCGGCAAAATCTGTTTTGCCTCCTCAAACGGAAGACTTGGACCGATGAAGACGACGGCGTTCGGCATCAAGGCACCTCTTTCCTCTGCGTTCATTATCAATCGTGAAACACTCAAGCCCTGGGACGACAACACGTACTACCGGCACACCAAGCTCTGGATCAGTGAGGTCAACAACCAGTACGCGATCAAGTCCCGCTGCACGCAGACGATCGATAATTGCTAGAATATCTGTCCGGAAGTCTGACGTTGCGCAGCCAGGGATCTCAGAGAAGTCCCGGGTTTCTTCCACGCGGAACCAGTATGCGTTCATGCGCTTAACGCGATCATACCCCATCATTTCGCGAAATGCAGCAATGGTTGCATCTTCCCGTGCCCCGTGAATCTGGGTTGCACGGCTTTGGGCAACCTCGGATAACGCACGTATGACAGCAATTTCAGGGTTCGTGTGAGTGCCCATTCCAATAGTCAGAAGACGCGGATCTTTGAGGGTGACATCATCTGCAACCGCGGCAATGGTCGGGATACCAATGTCTGAAGTGATGTCTTTGAGGGTGACCTCCACCCCTGCAGCAGTAAACTTTGCAAGCATCTCTGCCGCAGCTCCGGTAAGGCCGGTAACAGCCGGACCAGTGATACGGGTGGTTTCCACAAGGGACCAGGCATCACGTTCGATAAGCTCAGTAAGAGCATAGAAGATTGCTTCTTCTCTGGTATTGCCGGATGCAATACCGTTCGAACTGGAACGAAACAGCGATGGCATGTAGTGAGGGTTTGGATGCATAACCGCACAGAGCGGGACTTTGATGGAACGGTTATTTGCAATATCCCACGCATCCACCCAGGGAAGTTCTGCATGGGGGTCAATATTCTTGGGGAGTATGAGATCAACCGGATTAAGGGCATCTTCAGTGAGCGAGAGCATATCATACGACACCAGCGTCAGATCGCGTGGCATGGCCTCAGCTGAGTAACGCTCAATCCCTTCCATAATACCGGCAACACGTGCTTCTGCTTCAGTTCCTCCTTTGCCATTGTATACCGAAATTGCACCGTCTGCAGCGGTCGGACGTATGCAGGAGTATACCGGGATTTTAATCCGATCAAGGTCAGTGATATCGGCAACACGAGTGATGCCCGCGATCTTTGTCAGCGGTTCGATGAATGCAAGCGTCTCTTCAGGAGTTTTGCTTCGCTCGGTCTGTCCGCAGTAAGTTTTGGGAGACGGCTGAAGCTCTATCATTATCATCATTGTTCGGGCGCGAAGGCTATTGAGGGTTTCGTTGTCGTACGTCAGTTCTGTTTTTGAGTTTGTTCGCTGAATTTATATCCTGTTCGTATAAACATATGGTTATTCACGCCGTGAAAAGAGGGAAAACATGGAAGAGGATATGATTACTTCCTGCAGAGGATACCGGTATCAGAACGGAAATGTCACAGAGATTGATGATGTTGTGGTACGCGAAGATACAATTACACTGTTTCTGAACGGAAGAGAGTATCTGCGGATGGCAGCAACCTGTGACATGCTCACAGAGCTTGGCGCAGGATTTTTCACGGCAGCAGGAATTGCGGAACGTATTTTATCGGTCCGTGTAGAGGGAACAAAGGTGTTTGTGGAGGCGGAGTTACGGTGCGATGTAACGCCGGACGGGTTTGCACCAGCAAAACCAGCCCGTTGTATTACAACAGAAGGGGTACAGATTGCACCCAACGAAATTTTTACACTTCGGGAAGCACTGAACACAAAAGTATGGAAAGATACCGGCGGTATGCATTGTGCAGGACTGTGGTATGATCACCGTTGTGTTGTTGTGGCAAATGATATTGGACGACACAATGCAGTGGACAAAGTGATTGGCTGGATGGTACTGCATAATCTGCCTGCGAAAGAGTGTATGCTCGGCAGTACTGGAAGACAACCGGCAGGCATGGTGACAAAGGCAGTGAATGCAGGAATCCCGGTGATTGCAGCACGCGCTGCCGCAACAGTGAGGGGAGCGAAACGTGCGGAAGAGATGGGAGTGACACTGATCGGATTCGTACGCGAAGGCAGGTTTACAGTATACACACATCCTGAGCGAATCACAGAACTAAATCCAGAGGCGGGAGAGCCACAACCTGCAAAGAACTGTGGAGTACTTGCAGCACCACTCCGTGGTATTCGATATCGAGAGGGGAAATCAATTCCGGTAGAGGATGCAGCAGTTGCGGAGGATTTAGTGACGCTGTTTCTGAATGGAAAAGAGTTTATCAGAACAGTGGCGAGTGGTGAACATCTGCGGGAATTGGCAGTGGGTTTTTTTGTGGACGCAGGCCTGGTGTGCTCTGCCTCAGATATTTTATCGGTGCGCACAGAGGGAGCAAACGTATTTGTGGAAGCATCATGTACAGCATGTGTTGCCGGGGAGCTGGAATCAGCAGGAGGGTTTACACCGCTGCATGCGCGCGGCAGGGCACATCCTAGAGGAGAAATTACACCAGAGGAGATCTTTGTGATCCGGGATGCAATCAATGCAGAGGTGTGGGATGCAACCGGTGGTCTTCACTGTGCAGTTCTGTTCCATGATCATCGTGTGGTATTCCTTGCATCCGATATCGGACGGCATAATGCAGTTGACAAGGTAATCGGATACATGATTCTTGCGGGACTTAATCCCCAGGAATGTGTAATTGGATCTACTGGAAGGCAGCCGGCAGGGATGGTTATGAAGGCAGCAAATGCAGGAGTTCCAATCGTGGTATCACGTGCGGCAGCAACAGATGCAGGAATAGCAACGGCGAAAGAATGCGGAGTAACACTGATTTGTTTCACTCGGCCACCGCGATTTACAGTTTATGCGCATCCACAGAGAATCACAGGGATACTCTGATGTAGAGAGAACCGTTCGCTTCAGGGATTTGCAGATCTTTCTTTTTGGAACTGGGAATGTTTGAATACATCAGCTCCGGGTTGTACTTCCTCTGCAACAAATCTACAGATTCCGTTCTTTATTCCATGCAAGTATCCATGCTTCGATGACATGAAGTGGGGCCGTGGTTTTGATACCGGTGACTGAGAAATGAGTTCTGACAGTGTAGTATCCAAGATCGTTCAGGCCATCCAGCATCTCGTCCATTGCGGGAGGAGATACACGAAGGTTGCGGGAGACAACATGGTAGTCGTAAAAGCTACAGGTCTCCGGCTCACGGAGAAGCTGACTGAGCAGTTTGTCCATCTGCTTTGCGGTACCAAACTGCATTGAAGGAAGTTTTTCAAGAAGCGAGGAGATAATTTCCTTGTCCTGAAGCGGACCCATCCAAAGCGGACCTATGGCTTCTGTTTCCGCACCGCAGTAAGGACAGGTGTGAGAGCGGGGGAGGAGAGAACCTTTCTGTTCTGCACGGTAGAGGCATTTGGGACACTGCATTACAAAGCCAATCTGATCCATAGTAGCTTCCGCAGCGGTGACACGACCAAGTACACGCACATGAGATCGGAAGTAGTGGTTTTTGGCAAAACTAAGAATCGGTTCCATGCCGCGATCATATTTAACGAGTTCTTTTGCCATTGCACCCATCATCATGCGAAGTCCGACTTCTGCATGGTATTCGGTATTTTTCGGTGTGGCAAAGTAACGCCGCAGACCTGCTTTGAGATGTGCCCCGCAAAGAGGGGCAGTGTCCGTTGCAGTGACAAAGAGGTAGCGTTTCGCGGAACGTGATGCAGCATCAAGGAAGGGAGCAGGAGTACCGAACGGATCGAGATCAATCGCATCGAAGCGTTCAGTACACATGAGTCGGTTGGCATCATCACAGGTAACGCGGATATCACCGCCGATTCTTTCCGCGTTCTCCTCAATCATTGCGACAGCAGCAGGGTCGCGATCGTTAATGATTGCAGGAATCCCGGTTTCATGGGATACACGAAGACCGCGGACACCGGTTGCTGCCATCGCATCGAGGTAATTTTCTGGTGAGATGCAGGAAAGGAGAAGAACGGTCATGTCACGGTTGAACTCCATCTTTGTGTTGTAGAAGACAGGAGCAGTTCCTGGAGGGAATGCGGTTTGCTCGTCCTGTACTGGGGCTTCAAAGGTGGTTGATCCTTCCGTGACCTGTCGATATTCCATAATGCATCTCCAAAAAGACGGACATGTAGGGATTCGAACCCTAGATCTTCAGCTTAGGAGGCTGATGCCATATCCTGGCTTGGCTACATGTCCAGATGGTGAGGATATATGTTTGGAGAGACGCGGGTATATCTTTTACGTAAGCATGATCCTAAAATGAACCAAACCTTCTGAAACATACAGACAATACACATGGTATCCTCCATTTGTTTTGATGCTGCAAAACCCCAAACACGTACCGCAGCGAAACACTATCGAAGTGTGAAAAGAAAATAAGTATTTAGAGCATCCGGTTCAGAGATTCAATCTCTGCACGATCGATGCCTGCAATTCCTGCAAAGAGCCCCTCAATCTTGTCGCCGGAACCTTCCTCATCCTCGGTGATCATGGCGATCTTGATTGCAGAGAGGCCAAATCCAATCGGCTCAACTCTCATATCCTGAATTCCGGAAACCTTTGCTCTGATATCAGCCTGAAGTTTTTCCATGTCAACTTCCGGAGACTCCGGCATGACCTTTAAAATTACTGCAACTTCGCCCATATTATTTCCTCATGGTCCCTGGAATCCGCACTTCGGACACGTGTATTTAATGCTCTGCTTACGGCAGTATGCACAACGGTAGATAACTTCACCGCAGTCAGGACACTTGAACTCGGTTGCACCGCACTCTGCGAGTGGGGCATTACATGACGTACATTTCGTAGCTGCCATTCGATCAAACTCTCTAGATTATTAGCTCCCTACAATTATAAACGTGTGGCCTCTGGCACGCACAATATCACAACCTCGTACCGGGAACGCAATCTCCCTGCAAATAGGCAGACAGGCGATCCGGACATCTCCCATTGATAATATGTGCTGGAACCGCATATCTGCGCAGAACATCCCTGCAGCAGGGATCAATTACATCAGTCTCAATATCCGCTGAGATTTCCTCAAGCAGATCTCCTCCCAAAAAAACTCCATCAACAGATTTCAAAAGAATCAGAGGGCAGCCCAGCTTGCCTGCAATCCATGCAGATATTGTATCCGACGTCACATCCCAGGAATGCGGAAGAGGATCTGCATCCCGCAAAACCCGATACGGAAGAAGAATTTTTGCACCAGCCAGAGGCATTGAACAAACATCATCCACTGCGACACCAAACGTTGACAAAAACCACCCGTACTGATCCATTGCAGACACAGCCATCCAGTGTGCGGCGGTTCCATTAACACCAAGATCCCGGATACCATTGGCAAAAATCCCGCCCCCAGGAACAATCAGTACCGGCACAGGGGACTGGGAGAGAACACGCATAACAGATTCAGCAACATCCATCAGGCTACCCCCTACCTTTACAACAACACCTCTGGCCAAGATCATGCAATACTATTAATCTGCCTCATAACACAAAAACCAGTATGAGAGTCTGGATACTCCTGGGTCTCCTCCTCTGCCTAACTGCGGCCCCTGTCTCCGCAGGATTCCTCATAACAGAGATCTGCCCCGATGGGTATGCAAATGGAGATGGGGATGAGTACTTTGTACTATCAGGAATTGGCAGCTTGGATGGCTGGGTAATAACCGATGGAGAAGGGTCTGTCCGATTCCCTCCAGGAACAACAGCGACAGGAGAAATAATCGTTGCACGCGAAGGAACTGCATACTACAACATTCACGGATCCTATCCAGATTACGAAATATACAGTACACATCCATCAGTACCCGATGCACTTTTCACCGGTCGGTTTCAGATGGCAAACAGTAAAGACGACATAACCCTGTTGTATCGCGATTCACCAGTACAGTCATTTTCATGGCCCGAGGACTTTTCCTCCGGAAATGGGAGGATTCACATTTACACTGGTGACACGTGGGATGAACGGATCTATAAAATAGGTCAGAGCCGCATATCCCCCAAAACATTCACTGCCGAATCCGTCACGCTTTTTGCCTCACCGGACTCCTCATTTGGCGTAGTTGATTCAGTCATCTCGAACGCGCGCACCAGCATCTCCATCTCCATGTACGAATTCACCCACCCAGAACTTGCGGGATCGGTCGCAGATGCTGTATCGCGCGGAGTCAATGTCACACTCCTTGTCGAAGGCGGACCTGTGGGTGGGGTAAGTACCGAAGAAAAAGGAGTACTTAATTACCTTGCAAACGCGGGAGCTGCGGTTTACACGATTGAAAGCACAGATACTCTTCCTGCACGTTACCGGTATCTGCATACGAAATATCTGGTGGCTGATGAAGAGATCACGCTCGTTCTCTCGGAAAATTTCAAACCAACCGGCATACCACTTCCGGGAACACGGGGGAACCGAGGATGGGGGGCAGCAGTACAGAGCCCTGAGGTTGCCGACTATTTTCTGAAAATTTTTTCAGAGGATCTTGCAGGATACGATATTCACCCCTACGTACCGGGAACAGAACCGCTCCCGAGCAGTTGGAAGGATGAAGAAATTCCAGTCCGGTTTCCTCCGCACACAGTACATAATGTCAAGATCACACCAATCGTATCTCCGGATACAAGTTACCTCATTCCTGAACTAGTACAAACCGCAGAGGAACAAATTGATCTCCAGCAGGCCTATATCTCAGAGTATCCAGACGGCGCACAAAACATTTGGCTGAATTACGTACTTGAAGCAGGAGATTGTGGGATACCTATCCGAATTATGCTGGATGGGATGTATTATAACACAGATGGAGATACAGATAATGACGAACTGGTTGCAAGCATTAACAGAATGGCAAAAAGAGACGATGTCTCAATAGCTGCACGACTAAAATTGCCTGATGAGTATATAACAAAACTGCATAACAAAGGGCTGATAGTGGATATGGAGTACGTACTCATCAGTTCGGTCAACTGGAATTATAACTCCCCTAATAATAACAGAGAGATAGGAATTATCATTGAAAGTGAGGAGGCTGCAAAATACTTTTCAGAAATATTTCAGTATGACTGGGATGGAGATCCCGAAAAACTGGATATCGGAGATGCCAAGCAGATTGATCCGCGTCACATACTGGTTGCCGTAATACTCATATTACTGCTGATAATCTGGCAACTGAAGAGGAGAAGATAAAATAAAACAGGGGTTAATGTGTATGCTAGATTCTTTTCAAAAATGGTTTATGCAGATGCCTGATTTGTCGGGGCAACAATCTTCGGCTGGTAGATTGCCTGACGGGCATCGCGGAAGTTGAACTTCTCGATCACAAGACCGCTTTCCTTCAGACGTTTGAGTGCATATCGAACGGTACGCGGAGCAAGTCCGGTGCCCGCAACGATATCCTTGTGAGTCTGCGAACCGGTGCTCTCCAGGAGATGGAGAATCGTGATACACGATTGGGGCATTTCTGTTCTTTGCATACAAAACAATTGTTTTTAAAATATTTATAGATTACTAATTTAGTTCGTATAAGTTCGAACAAAATAAATTTAGAAGAAGGAAGCAGCCCCCAACAGAACAACAAATGCAAAAAAAGAGAATATCCTGATTGTAAAAAGAGATGTGAAAACTAAATGCTAAAATTGCATAACCGAAAAAGAAAATTTCGGGTGATTTTTACCGAAATTCAGCTTACACCACTGCTTGCATAGGTGCTGAGGGCACTTTCAGCGAGTACAAAATCTGCCGCGCATCACGGAAATTGAATTTCTCCACAAGCATGTCGTGTTCTTTCAGTTTTTTCAGTGCATAACGAATAGTTCGAGGAGACAGCCCGGTTAACTGTGAGATCTCCTTGTGTGTTAAAGAGGTATGCGGATCAAGTACTGACAGTACTTTGACCGATGACTTGGGGAGTTCTGTTTTAGTCATACCGAACAATTGACTTATGAACGTATATAGATATCTACAGTACCAAAAAGGGTAATCTAAAAGTAGGTCTGAACCCTTACATTCAGGATGATCATGCTGACACCGCCAGAGCGGCATGCCGCACTTATTCTCTTAGGCGTCATCACAGCCCTTGCCATCTTCCATTTTGGGGTTGTATTCCTCTTTCCAGACGGAGGAGCAGTCCCTTACAGAAACGACAGTGCCGATGGATCACTTGTCACGCTTACGGGTACAGTGGAAGAGATAACCTTCACCAGAACCGGTGGACATCTTATTCTCAACATATCCGGAACGTCCGTATTTGTACCCGGGGGTGCTGCAAACCTAGAACTTCTGCGGGGAGACAACGTAACGGTGCGCGGTACCGTAGAGACATACGCAGGAGAAAAAGAGATCGTAGTAAATAATCCAGCACAGATTGTCCTGAATTAAATGAAAATAAATCAGGGTAAAAGACCCCCATCAAAACAGAGGCACCCAAATTGCAAAACCCCCACTATTGAAACAGAAATACGAATCATGATTCCACCTGCATGAATTCTCATAAACGTATTTTGAAAAGAGAAACCAGTCAACCCGTAACAATAAAGTCATTTGCCTGAGGAAAAGTACATCACCATGACAGAGCTTCCCAAAACCGGCGAACGCGTTGATGTACTTGTACTTCGCGAGCTCCGCCAAACAGAACGCATCAATGTTTATCTGTATATGGATGAGGAGATCGCACGGACATCAGATCTTGCTGCAGATCTTGCAAAGTACCGGTTGGTTGACCCCGACTTTCGGCCAGTAATGGAAATTGAAGAGTGGTTCAAGACCATGCAGAAACAGATGCGCCAGATAGCAGGTTCAAACGTACGGGTGGAAGAAATGTTTGCCGCAGAACCTCTAAACGCTGAAATTTTAGAGAGCGGAGAGATACAGACAGCTGTCGGTCCCCGCACCTACCTGAAAGCACTCCTCCCCTACCTTGATGAGATGGAAGAGATGCATTACTCCAACGCCACCATGCCAACAAGATAATGCCGACGATGACTAGTGATCGTTACCCGTATCCGAGTACCTATGGGAATCTCCGATAATATCACAATATTCTGATATGTCCTGTCGCGTGCCGTAACACTTCCGGCACGTACAACCTCGGTCACAACCGCATCCACTGTTTTTCCAATCCACTCCTCATTGTTTGCATCATACACCACATTTGCAGCATTCGTCAAGGCTCGCGAACGCTCCTTTTTAACAGGTTCAGGGAGATTTTTCATCTTTGCTGCAGGAGTACCTGGGCGCATAGAAAACCTTGTTATGTTTACCTTTCCGGGACGGGTAGCTAGAATCTGTGTAACCGATGCTGCCGCGTCCTCTGCGGTCTCACCACAGAACCCTGCAATGTAATCCGTTGATATGCGGATATCAGGGTATCGTTCGCGGGCACGGCGGCAGATCTCTTCATACTGTGCCGCCGTGTACCTCCTCCCCATTGCCCGGAGTACCGCATCCGACCCTGACTGGACGGGCACATGCAAGAACAAAAAGATCTTTGGATCAGCAATTGCATCCAGAAAATCATCAAGAATTGGCAACAGTGTGTCAGGATTTGCCATCCCTATACGGATACGGTACTCACCTGGGATTTTTATTAGAGCACGCAGAAGATCCGGTAGACGAAGACCATCATCACGATCCATCCCCCAAGAACTAACATCCTGTGCTGTCAGCTGGATCTCGGTCGCGCCTGCATCCACAAACGCACGCGCCTGAGCCACAATGTCCTCAAGAGGAAAGCTCACCAGCTTTCCCCGGGCAAGCCGGGTAATGCAGTAGGTACAGTGGCCATTACACCCCTTTGCGATCTGTAGAACTGCATGATCTCCAGCATGTACCGTCCCAACCTCCCGGTAACAGGAGTGAATCAGATCCGGATCAATAATATACGCATCCGGATGTGCCGACAACACACGGTCTATTGAAAGCCCTGGAAGACAACCGGTCACAACCAGAATTTTATCAGCATACAAACGCATGCGTTCATACATGTGTTCCTCTGTTCTGGTTACCACAATACAGGTGTTGATTAAAACAGCATCAGCGTCCTCTGCAGTTTCTACAATGGTACAGCCCTGAGATCTGGCAATCTCAATGATCTTTTCCGTATCCCCAAAGTTATATGTGCAACCGTATGTTTCCGCATACAATCTGATATTTCTCAGCTGGTTGAGTGCCGCTGCGGTCAGAGCTGTTGAATCCATATCTGCTATACAGATCTGTATAGAACTAAATAACTAAGTATCTCCACGAACCATACTCTTTCATTTCAGGCGTGGCATCCCATGGGCAAAAAACACAAAAAGGAAAAAAAGTCCAATAAGGAAAAAAAGATCTCCAGAGCAGAAAAGCCATTGTGTGAAGACTGCGGCAGATACTTCAACCGGGAACTGTCCTGGCTGAAATTCAATGAACGTATCCTGACAGAGGCACGAAATCCCCAAAACCCGCTATTGGAGCGGGTCGCTTTCCTTGGAATTGTTGCCGACAATCTGGATGAATACTTCATGGTACGGGTACCAGCATATCAGGGAGGAGCAACCCGGCCAAGCGATGAGTATGAAGAGGTGGTTGGCAGCCGTACCCAGCTGGAGATGATTTATGACCGTACCATCTTTTTGATGCGCAACATATCCTTGGTCTGGGCAAAGGAACTCAAACCGGAACTGGAGAAAAACGGCATACTATTTACCAAATATACCAAGTGCAGTGAGTCTGAAAAGAAGACACTCAGAAAAGAACTATCAGAGATTCTTGCCCAGACACCGGTAACCGTTATTCGTGGAGACCGGTTTGAGGATATCGAACACAACGAGTACCTGAAAGGAATGGGATTACTCGCCAAGTCGGACCGCGGTTTTGCCGTTGTACCTATTCAGGAAATTCTGGATACATACGGAAGATTTGTCCGTGTGGGAAAACGGAAAACCTCATACATGTTCCGTGAAGAACAACTGCGGAAAAACTCCGATCTCTTTCTCCCGGATGAAGCCTTTCGAGCTGTTGTTCCCGTTCGTCTCACCCGTGACTCTGACCTGAATCTGAAAGGAGACGATGCCGATGATCTGATCTCAGCCATCAAAGCAGCACCGGAAACATTGGCAAAAAAACTTCCGTCGCGGCTCGAGACAGAACAGTGGCTTCCATTTGGGTATACAAGTTATCTGGTGAATGCCCTGTCTCTCCTCCCGGAACTGGTCTATGATGTACCCTCACCCCTCGGACTTGCTGATCTGAAAAAATTCCCAGTCTCACGCCCAGAACTGAAGTTTGAACCCTACACACCAGCGCTCCCAATCGGACTTTCTGACGTGAACAGGATTTTTGAACATCTTGCCGACAGAGACTATATGCTCTTTACCCCATATGACAGCTTTGACGGACTTGTCAATTTCCTGAACGCTGCTGCAACCGATCCCGCAGTAAAAACAATCCAAATGACACTGTACCGCCTCGGTCCTGAGTCCCCGGTTGCTGATGCACTGATTTCAGCTGCCAAAAACGGAAAAGATGTCACCGCAGTCATTGAACTGAAAGCGAGTTTCGACGAAGAGGCAAACTTCCAGTGGGCAACAAAACTGAGTGAGGGAGGGGTCACTGTAATCCATGGTGTTCCCGGCCTGAAAGTACATGCAAAATGCTGCCTTGTTACCCGTGCAGAGGGAAATAAAACAGTCAGATATGCAACCATTTCAACCGGTAACTACAACGCAAAAACAGCAAAGATCTACTCAGACATCTCGTTATTTACAGCAGATCCAGGAATATGCCATGATGTTGCCACACTGTTTTCATATCTTAACGGAGATGAAGAGCATCCGGAGTACAAACATCTGTTGGTCAGCCCAGACTTCATGGAAGACTCCCTAAAACACCTCATACGGCGTGAGATCGAACATCAGAAACGCTCAGGAAACGGGCATATTGTTCTTAAGATCAACTCCTTAACTCACCGACCGATTATCAACGCATTGTATGAGGCATCGAACGAAGGAGTAAAGATAGATCTGATCGTCCGCGGTATCTGTATGCTCCGCCCAGGTGTCCCAAACCTTTCCGAAAACATCCGAGTCATCTCAATCGTCGGCAGGTTCCTGGAACACAGCAGAGTGTTTTATTTCAGAAACAATGGAGACGAGCAGGTATTCATTGGTAGCCCAGATATGATGTCACGTAATCTCAAGCGGCGTGTTGAGATCATCTGTCCGGTTCTGGATCGCAAAATCAAGAATGCAATCATCAATAGAATTCTCCCTGCCTTCATCCACGACACAGCAAAAGGACATCTGCTTACATCAGACGGTATATATCTTCCTCCCAAGCATCCCGAATCTAATCTGGGAGCACAACAGATGTTTATCACAATGAGAAAGGTTTGGTGGTAGATCTGAACAAACAGGAGTTACAGACTATCCATGATGCAGCGGTTGTACTCACCGAGGATTTCCATCACGCAGAACAGGTCTGTCGTCTCTCTCTTGCGATCTATGATGATCTCTCATCCGCTCATGGATACGGCAAGAGGATGCGAAGACTTCTTGCAGCAGCGGCTCTTCTGCATGATATCGGCTGGAGTATCTCAACCGTCTCTCATAACAAGTGTGGGATGACATTCATTATCGAGGATCGGATGCTGCCGTTATCACTGTATGAGCGGATTCTTGTGGCACTTGCCGTCCGTTATCACAGAGGAGTGCCACCCAAACGCCGTCACAATCTCTACGGCAATCTCTCCAAACATGACCGGCAAAAAGTGTGTCTGATTGCAGGGATCATACGGATAGCAGACGGGCTGGATCGATCCCACCGCAGTGTTGTCCGATCGGTTCGCGCAAAACTATCAGATGAAACCCTCGTCCTCCTCTGTACCGGATACGGACGAGGAGGACCTGAGAGACGAGCTTCAGCAAGAAAAGCGGATCTGCTAATGAAGGCATTATCAGCAAAGATTCAGATCTGCTGGAAACGATGCCCATAACCTGAATTACCTTTTCCAGAATCCGGACTTCTTTTGTGCATCCTGATTTCTGAAGTACTGTTCCAGTGATGCAATCTGATCCCAGAGTGTGTGTACCTCACTGCGAAGTGCTGCAACTTCTTTTGCAACCTCAGCAACTGCATCCAAAACTGCCGCATTATCCTCAGCAAGTCGCTCCCGCATTGCTGCCATCCGGTGATCCATCGTCTGAACAGCTGCCTCTGCCGATCTGACCGCAAGGATGAGCTCCTCCTCGGTTTCTGTCCGGGGGACCGGCTTTGGAACCTGCATCTGCGGTTCTTTCGGTACCTCAACCCCCATGCGCCTCATGTCCTCCCGTGCCCGTTCTTCAAGGCTTTTCCCGCCTTTGATTGCTTCAATTATCACATCCTGCGGTAGGCCCTGCGCACGAAGATCGGCGATCTTTCTAAACCGATCAACCATGTTTTCATCGTACACTCGGACCTTGCCGATCTTTTTACAGGGGAGAACGGTTTCATACTCATCAGCTATCCGCCGGCATTCGTCCTCGGATATCCCAAGAACGTCAGCGACATCCGCAAGTTTTCGTGTGGTATCAGCCATAGATATTTCTACGTTTTTCATGGGACAAAGACTGATAAAAGGTTTGGGATGAGGAACCCAAAAAATGAGAGAGTTGTATCCTTATTCAACAAGATGAGGATACTCTTTTTTGTAGACATAGCCCTGAATCAGGGATACAACACCTGCAATAGCAAGAAGGATACCAAGAACAAGGGTAAGAATCGGAGCACCTTCCTCCGGGAAGAGAAGGAAGAACATACCAACGATAATACCGATAATTCCAAGAATCAGCATCAGTACCCGCTGACCTGCAGACATTCCGCGGCTGAAGGCAGAAATAACATCTGTTACCCCGCTGAGAAGGGCGACTACACCAATAAAGACGGTTGCAATCCAGATCATACCTTCCGGCTGAACAAAAGATGCAAGTGCAATGATAATACCTATGATACCAAGCAGTACCATCCACCACGTTGTTTTTGGTTCACCAAACGCAGCAAATCCTGAGAAAAGTGCAGCAATGGATACAAACAGAAGAAGTATTGCAATAACATATGCACCAACGTTCAGTGCAGCGAACGGAAATACCAAACAGAAGATGCCAAGCACCAGCAGAACGATTCCTTTGAGGAGCAGTGTCTTCCAGGCATCCGGAAGCAGGGTCTGCTCAAGAATAACGATGTTGTTCATATAATACCCTTGCTCTTGGAGGATATATCATCTTGGTTTGGGATAAAAAGAGGTTAAGCTGTTTGAACAGCTTTTTTCGCCAGGAATCCCTCCGCAATTGCAAGGATACCAAATGCAAGCAGGAAGATACCTGTCACCTGAACAATAACGAACGCTCCAACGAATGGGGAGATGATGAACAGAATACCAAGAATAATTCCGAGAACACCAGATACTGCAACAAGTGCACGGTTTGCAAGTCCGCACTTGTCAGAGATGGCAAGTGCCAGATCCGTAAATCCACTGATAAAGGACGTAATTGCGATCAGATACACAATATAAAGCGTCATCATTGCCGGGAACACGAATGCAAAGATACCAATGATGATTGCAAGAATACCAAGAAGAATGACCCACCAGGTACGTTTGTACTCACCGAGGAATGTAGACCCGGAAGTAAGAAGCTGGATACCAAGAACGATGAGCACAATACCAAACAGATAGTCTAGTGCAAGGATTGAGCTGAAGGTAAATACCAGCATGATAACTCCAAGAATTATCATCATGATGCCTTTAATGAGAAGGGACTTGAAGATATCCCCGCCAATCGGGGTTTCAGTTTCAGTCATACAGAGAAAAATGCATCGCATATCCTATTAAATCCTTGTATGAGGGGAGTTTTTTTTCTCTTTGACAGATTTTTATAACATCAGGTTAATAGGTAATAAATATACTATGTCTCCCGTAGAGATGCATGAAGGCGAGGTTCGCTACTATTCTTCGCCAATCATGGTGAAAAAACAGCAGTACACTGGTACTATTACAAGTGAACGGCTGATTATTGAAGGCGGTTCTGCACCCCGCGAATTTAAAATCACAAATATTGTGAGTGCAAATCCAGTAAGCCTGCCTAGCAATGAGCCAGGTTTGAAAATTGTTTTGTCAACTCCAAATGGCCATAAGGAGATGGTGTGGTCATTCCCGGTAGGAGATATCTTCAAAGCAGGAGAACAGCAGGCCTGGACAGATCAAATAAAGAAGGCCATGGGGGAAAAGCCGTTTGCGGTTTCAGGAGCGCAGCCATCATCCCAGCGCGCAACCGCGACAGCATCATCTGCATCACCGCAGGCTCCAGTATATTCACCGGGTGAGATGGAGATTTTGAATACAGCGGGAATTCGCATCAAACGTACATACTATACACTGTATCTGACGAATCTTCGTTTAATTCTCCAGAATGCTTCCGGTCAGATCGGTCGGGAGTTTGCAATTGCAGAACTGATGGATGCAGCACGGATGGAAAGTGAGTCGGGGGAACCGTCGATTGCACTGACAATCGGCTCACAGACAGGAGTGAAACAGATGATCCTAACGTTCCCCTCTGCAGGTTCGCGCGAAGCATGGATGGTTGAGTTATCGGCAAAACTTCCGGCACATGTAACTCCCCAGATCTCTCCAATGATTCCACCGGGGGCGGGTATGCCTGCTGGAGGGATGGGGTATGGAACACAGGTAAACCAGTCTCCACAGATGCTTACATTGCAGCCAGGGGAGAAGACATACATCTCTTCTCCGGGCATTCGGGTGAAACGTGCATCATTCACAGCATATCTGACAAATACACGGTTTGTCTTGATGAGTAACACAAACGGAATACTTGCGGTTGCAGGGGAGTTTGCAGTAAATACACTGAAAAAAGCAGTCCGCATCGCGGGAGAGTTAGGTGAGCCAGGGATTGGTCTGACAATTGCATCACGTGACGGAGAAAAAGAGATGCATCTGATCTTCCCGTCAATGGATCTGCGGGAGATGTGGATTGGGAAGTTTGAGGAGATAATTCCGCCCGAACAGTCACAGATGTTTGGGAGTACAGCGGCGGCACAGCAGTATTCTGTGACGACCGTGACACCGCCTGCGAGAGGAAACGCGCCCGTGAAGTATTGTACTGTTTGCGGCGCACGAAACCATCCGGATGATCGTTTTTGTGCTATGTGCGGCAAACCCCTGGGAGAGACAGGCGTCGCAACAGAGCCGTCGGTTCCGGATATGTT